>NZ_CP043498.1:2572500-2872500 GCF_009498215.1 Rhizobium grahamii
AGCCCGCCCCTTTCTCCCCGATACTCCCCAGGCACTTGAAACATGCGCGTCCGGCGTCATCTGAAGGGGCATCCCGGCTTCGGCTCACCCAATCGGAACCGAAGACCTGCTTCCGGTGTTTCCTCTTCCCGTAAGCCGAAAGGAGAAAAGACATGGCTGCCACAACCGACGATATCCGCGCTTCCGTCAGCAAAGACATCGCAGCGCTTCAGCAGGAAGTATCCAGACTTCAGAAGATGATCTCGGCGCAAGGAGCCGAAGCCTATTACGAAGTCCGCGACCGCGCCGGTAAGGCTTATGACGAGATAAGCCCGCGCGCGAAGACCGCCGTTGCCCAGATCAAGGCAGAGGGTGTGGCCGCAGCGGGTGCCGCGCGCGAGCATGCCGCAGCAACCACCACTGCGCTGACGCTTGCCGGCGCGCTCGGCTTCCTTGCCGGCTACCTGCTCAGCTCACATCAGGCGCCGCCGCGGCAGTGGTGGCGTTGACACCAGCGAAAAACACCCTAGTTGCGAGCCGCATAGATCCAAGGGGGCATGCGGCTCGTAATACTTAGGTCTTAGAAAAACCCATTTTCGACGCTAGGGACAAGCAACCGACAAAGAGAGGGAGGGCTGTCGATGGATGGCAAGAATTCTCAGTACATCGTCGAAGTCAGTGTTGACGGAGCAGGCGGTCGCCTGGCTGTTGGCATTATGAACATGCGGCAAGCTCTCGAGCTGCCGGAAATGCCAAGTTTCTCCTATACCCATCCGGAGCCGGACAAGGCTGCGGCAGGCGTCATCATGAGCCGCAAGGAACTCGCCGGCTTCATGGCCCGCCATTAGGCCTCGCCGTATCGGCTCAAAACGCAATCAATCCGTTATTCAAGGCAGGTGGCGTACGACGCCACCTTTCACTTTGGATGTGTACAACTCCGACCGGTCTTATCCCCCGCGTTTCGGCCATTCCGGCTGGCGTTCTGCCGTTCTTCATGTCAAAGACGTCGGCACGATCAGACGACAGAGGCAGGTTTTGAAGGCGCGGCGCGGAAAACAGCAGCCGAGGGACTACGCGAAATCCGGCGGCGATGCCGGCAAGCGCGTGACCCTGCCCCGTGCACTGTCGAAGCTTGGCTACTGCTCGCGCACCCAGGCAGAGCGGCTGATCGCCGAGGGGCGCGTTTCTGTCAACGGTCGTGCGGTATCCGACCTTTCCGCATGGGTCGATCTCACCACCGCAAAGATCGAAGTCGATGGTATCGGCATTGCCGCCGAGCCGATGACCTATCTCATGCTCAACAAGCCACGCGGGCTTGTTACCACGCGTCACGATCCTGAGGGTCGCCCGACGGTCTATGACTGTCTGAAGGGGATCGATATCGACATACCCCATCTCTCCCCGGTCGGACGTCTCGACAAGGCAAGCGAGGGACTGCTGCTTTTCACCAACGACACGGTGTTCGCGCAGGCGCTGCTCGATCCCATCACCCACGTCACCAAAACTTACCATGTCCAGATCGACAAGATCATCCCACCTGAAATGTTGGCCGAGATGACCTATGGCCTGCGCCACGACGGCGAGGTGCTGAAGGCGACATCGGCAAGGCTGCTCAGACAGGGAGACCGCAACTCCTGGATCGAAGTGGAACTCGACGAGGGCCGCAACCGGCAGATCCGCCGCATGCTCGAAGCACTCGACATCGAGTGTCTGCGGCTGGTGCGCGTTGCGATCGGTGACGTCGCGCTCGGCGATTTGCCGAAGGGCGGAACACGCAGACTGACGGACGCTGAATTGCAGACATTGCGGCGGCGAGCGGGCCTCGTATCGGCCGGACGGAATTGACGATATGACGACTCTCGCGGCGCACGACTTCTGGCAGGAGATGCATCCGGCCGACACATTCGATCGGAACAGCAGCTTCTCCGACTTCTACGTGGCAGAACTGGATGACGGGGAGCAGTTGCGCCTGCCGATACGCCCGCTGGCGGACGGCCAGCACGCGCTGGCGTCCCTGATTATCAACCAGGCCAGTTTCGCGGTGCTCGACGCCTTGGCGACACGACTTGCCGCAAAGCTCGCAGCTTTCGATATCGACATGGTCGTCGGCCTTCCGACGCTCGGGTTGACGCTTGCGGCCGCTGTCGCGCAGAAGCTCGGGCACAAGCGCTATGTGCCGCTCGGAACCTCGCGAAAGTTCTGGTATCGCGACGATCTCTCGGTCGCCCTCTCCTCGATCACGACACCGACACAGCAGAAGTGTCTCTATATAGACCCGCGCATGCTGCCGCTTCTCGAAAACAAGCGGATCGCGCTTGTAGACGATGTGATTTCAAGCGGCGCCTCCATCGTATCCGGGATCGCATTGCTCGCAGCCTCGGGCCTCGAGCCGGTTGTGATCGGCGCGGCCATGCTGCAATCGCAGCGTTGGCGAGACAAGCTCGCGGAAGCAGGCAGCCTTTGGCCCGAGCGAACGATCGGCGTCTTCTCCACCCCGATCCTCGAACGGACCGCTGACGGAATGTGGCAGCTCCCGAGCCTCCGAGGCATGTAGATCGGCCCTATACAGCGCTTGCCGAACAGCTACATTCGCTTCGACCGATAGGCGGAAAGGCTTCATGACGTTCGCGCAAGCATCATTGCTGGTCCTGCTGATCGCCATGCTCGGCGTATTCCTGATCGATCGCGTTCGCATGGAAATCGTCGCCATTTCCGGCCTGCTTGCAGGTTATGCCCTGGGTCTCTATCCCGTCGACAAGGTGTTTGCGGGTTTCTCGAGTCCGGTTGTCATAACGGTCATCGAGATCCTCCTGGTCGTGCAGGTTCTGGCGAAGACCCGGCTGCTCGATCAGCTTTCAAGCCGGCTTGCCGGCGCACGGCTTACGAATACGGCCGTCGTCGCCTTTCTATCAGGCGTGACCGGTTTCATTTCAATCTTCATGAATAACATTGGCGCCTTCTCGATTACCCTGCCGGTTGCACTGCGTGTCAGCAACCTGACCCGGTTTCCGAAGCGGCAGTTCGTGATGCCGTTGTCTTTCGCGGCTCTCCTCGGCGGCACGGTGTCGCTCATCGGCACACCGGCCAATCTCCTCGTCAGCGATGCGCTTGCCAAACACACCGGCAGCGGCTTTCGCCTGTTCGATTTCGCCTATGTCGGCCTGCCGGTTGCCGTGGCAGGGATCATCCTGGCCGCCTGGCTGGCACCACGATTGTTCCCCAGCACCGAGGAGACGATCGATGATCTGCCGACAGTATCGCGACGTCGCGTGCTGGCGGAATGGCACATTCCATCGACATCACCGCTCGTCGGCGCAAACCTGTCGGATCTCCCCGATCGGTTTCAGCTAGAGCCGCACGCGCTCATTCGCGATGACAAGTTCGTCTTCCCTGCGCGCAAGGCATCCGTCATAGCCGAGCGCGATACGCTGCTCGCAGAAGCCGACGATGTCGTGTTCAATGAGCTCTCGGCGGCAAACGCCTTGCGCACCGTCAGGTCGTCGGGCTGGGCGGAGGCCGATACGACGCGGGTGGAAGCCGTCGTCATGCCGGAGAGCACGCTTGTCGGATCTAGGCTCCGCTCGTTGGAAGTATTCGAGAGTCGGAATGTCGCGGTTGTCGGGCTGGCCAAGCGATCTCCACGCGTCGAGGGCCGTTTCCACGATCAGCAGCTTTCGATCGGCGATATTCTGATCCTGGAGGGGCGACCCGATGCGATTACCGACGCGCTCGACGAGTGCGAATGCCTCGCGCTGGCGTCGCCCCAGCCGCATGCCGGCGCAACCGGCTCATGGCAGCCCTTCGCAATCTTCGCCGCCGGCATCCTTGCCATGGCCGTTGGCCTGTTGAGCCCGGTGATAGCCCTCTCCTGCGTCGTACTCACCCTGGCTCTCTGCAACTATATCAACATCCGCCAGGCCATAGCCGACCTCAACTGGCCGATCATCATCATGCTGGCCGCGATGATCCCGATCGGCTCCGCCGTCGCGACAACAGGCACCGGAGAAATGATCGCGACCGCGCTCAGCACAATTCTTCCGGTTTCAAACCCGCTGGTCGGCCTCGCAGTTGTTCTCTTCCTCGCCATGATCATGACCCCGTTCGTCAACAATGCGACGGTTGCGATAGTCCTCAGCCCGATCGCGATCGAATTCGCCACTCTCGGCCATCATCGGCCCGAGGCCTATCTGATTGCGGTGGCGGCCGGCGCGTCGCTGGATTTCCTCACCCCCTTCGGCCACCACAACAACACGCTGGCGATGGGCGTCGGGGATTATAGCTTCGCAGACTTCCTGCGTGCCGGCGGCCCGCTGACCGTCCTGAGCTACTTTTCGGCCTTGATCCTTATATATGTTGTGTGGCTGTAGCGCTTTGCTTGACAATGCAGGCAATGAAATTACAGCAGGGAAAGTCCCGAATGAATCCGAAAAGGACGGTCGAGCCCGTGCGTATCCTCTCCGAAGCCCACTTCCCCGAATTGCCGAATTACTATCGCGGCAAGGTTCGCGAGAACTATGACCTCCCGGACGGCAGCCGCATCATCATCAGCACCGACCGGCTGAGTGCGTTCGACCGCATTCTGACCTGCATTCCTTATAAGGGGCAGGTTCTGACCCAGACGGCCCGTTACTGGTTCGAAGCCACGAAGGACATCTGCCCGAACCACGTCATCGGATATCCCGACCCTAACGTGGTTGTCGGAAAGCGGCTCGACATTCTGCCCGTTGAAATCGTGGTGCGTGGCTACCTTGCCGGCACGACGGGTACATCGATCCTCACTCTTTATAAGAAGGGCGAGCGCCAGATGTACGGAATGCAGCTGCCCGACGGGATGCGAGACAACGAAAAGCTGCCGCAGCCGGTGATCACGCCGACGAGCAAGGAATTCGATGGCGGCCATGACGAGCCGCTGACCCCGACCGAAATCGTCGAACGCGGCTTGCTGACCGAGCAACAATGGGCGACCCTCTCGCGCTATGCGCTGGCGCTGTTTGCCCGCGGGCAGGAAATGGCCGCCGAGCGTGGTCTCATTCTCGTCGATACGAAATACGAGTTCGGAACCGACGAGAACGGCGAGATCATCCTGGCCGACGAGATTCATACGCCGGACAGCAGCCGCTATTGGCTGGCCGAAAGCTATCAGGCGGCGTTCGAGGCTGGCCGTCGGCCGGAGAGCTTCGACAAGGATTTCGTCCGTGCCTGGGTTGCCGAACGCTGCGATCCCTACAAGGACGCCATACCGGAAATCCCGGTCGATCTGATACAGCAGACCTCAGACGTTTATATAAAGGCGTTCGAGGCAATCACGGCGCAGAAATTCCAGCCCGACGACAGTGGCGCTACGCCGCTCGAACGCATCCGGCACAATCTCGCCCCCTATTTCCCGTGACCCGCAGATAGGAGGTCCGCAAATGGCTTGCGGGCCTTCATCTGCTGACGCTAGCATCTGAAAGATGGCCGGCAAACCGGCGGGGGAACGAATGGCGCGCAGGCCAAGGCAAAGGGCTGAGGAAACACGGGAAGACATACTCTCGATGGCGGAGCTGCTGTTTCGCCAGCGCGGTTTCGCTGCGGTTTCGATCGCCGATATCGCATCGTCGCTCGGCATGTCTCCAGCGAATGTGTTCAAGCATTTTCGCTCGAAGGCATCCCTTGTCGATGCTATCGCCGAACGTCACCTCGGCAAGGCAACAGACCGTTTCGCGGCATTCGACGAGGCTCTACCGCCCCAAGATCAACTGTTGCAGTTCGTCCTGAGGCTGCTCGACGGCCACCTTCAGGACATCAAGGAAAACCCGTACATCTTCGAAATGGTGCTCGCCACGATCGACGCCAAGCTTGACGCAGGCAACCGCTATCGCGAGCGCATCATCCAGAAACTCGAGGACATTATCCGCGACGGCATTGCAAGCGGACGCTATCATTGTTCGAACCTGAGAGATGCCGCGAGCACCGTAGCGGACGTTCTCGCCAGCGTCCTTCACCCCGTCCTTATCGCCCATGACGACAAGGAAACACTGGTTCGACGCGCACAGCACATTGTCAGTTTCGTCGATACCGCACTGCAAAATAGCCCTTGCTAAGTGACGATTCTTAACATACGTCACTTCGCCAAGAGTTTTTTAACATGGGGTTGGTGGCATTTGATTCCGGGCTGACGAGCGTTTTTCGTTCCGGTCGCCACCGAGCAAGGAATTCAGGGATGATACGGCGTTTTCTTTTGATCACCACCGCGCTTACGATCGGCGGCGTTCTGGCAGCCTGCAGCGATAGCGACAACAAGCAGGGCGCAGGCGCTGCCGGCATGGCGCAGCAGGCAGCACCCGTCGGTGTCATCGCGCTGAAGAAGGGCAACTTCCCCGTTACCACCATCCTGCCCGGTCGTGCCGAGGCATTCCAGACGGCCGACATTCGTCCCCAGGTAAGCGGCATCATCACCGAGATTCCCTTCCGCGAAGGCGGTGAGGTCAAGAAGGGCGACGTGCTCTACCAGATCGAGGATGCGCCCTATCTCGCAGCCGTCGCGCAAGCACGCGCAGCGATCGCCAAGGCCGAAGCCAGCGTGCCGAGCGCCCAAAGCAATTTCGATCGCTACCAGCGCCTCGTCGGCTCCGGCGCTACCCAGATCGAGTTCGAAACCGCCAAGACCAATCTTCTGCAGGCGCAGGCTGAAGTCGAAGCCGCAAAGGCTTCGTTGACCGCCGCCGAAATCGACCTCGACCACACCAAGATCGTCGCGCCCTTCGACGGCGTCATCGACCAGACAGCCTACAACGTTGGTAACGTCGTCGCGGCAAACCAGACGACGGCGTTGACGACCGTGCGCCAGCTGAATCCGGTCTATATCCTCCTCACGGAGTCGAGCACCAACCTGCTGCGGCTGCGCAATGCGATCGCTTCGGGCGAAATGAAGCAGGCCGGAAGCGCCACCTTCCGTCTCATTCTCGAAAGCGGCAAGGAGTACGACCAGAAGGGCGTGCTTGACATGTCGAAGTCGGTCGTCAGCGAAACGACTGGCACCTTTACGATCCGCGTTCGCTTCCCCAATCCCGACCGCATCATTCTGCCGGGCATGTATGTCCGCGCGACCGTTGAGCTTGGTGCCCAGGACGGTTACGCACTTCCGCAGCTCGCCACCAGCCGCAACGCGAACGGCGAACTGACGGCGCAGTTCGTTTCCGCGGACGGCAAGGTCGAAACCCGGGCGTTCGAAAACGTATCGCCTTCGAACAATTCCTGGCTCGTGACCGACGGGATCAAGGATGGCGACCAACTGATCGTTTCCGGCCTGCAGTCCATCACGGCGGGCATGCCGGTCACGCCAATGCCGATGAAGATAAGCGACAAGGGTATCGTCGTACCCGCGGAACAACCCTCGTCCGGTGACGCGCAGAAGCCCGCCGCGAAGTAACGCGACGACCGTGATCCGAGCCGTACAGGAACGATAACCCAATGGCCAAGTTTTTCATTCGACGACCGATTTTTGCGTGGGTCATAGCGATCACGATCATGCTCGCGGGTCTGCTGGCGATCTTCACGCTGTCGATCTCGCAGTATCCGGACATCGCTCCGACCACCGTGCGCATCAACGCGACCTATCGCGGCGCGAGCGCTGAAACCGTCGAGAAGTCGGTGACAACGATCATCGAGGACGGCATGACCGGCCTCGACGACCTGACATACATGACCTCGACGTCATCGACCGGCTCGGCGAGCATCTCGCTGACATTCGGCACGAGTGCCGACCCCGATATCGCGCAGGTCCAGGTGCAGAACAAGCTGCAGCTGGTGCAGTCGAAGCTCCCGAGCGACGTCATCGATGCCGGCATCAGCGTCACACGCTCGACGTCGAGCATCCTGCTCGTCGGCTCGCTGGTGTCGACGGACGGCAAGCGCAGCTCGGTCGATCTCGGCAACATCATGTCGACCTCCATCGAAGACCAGATTCAGCGTCTCGAAGGCGTCGGAAGTATCAACATCTTCGGCTCCGGCTACGCCATGCGCGTCTGGCTGGATCCCTACAAGCTCGTCAAGTATCAGCTGACCACAGGTGACGTCACCTCGGCCATCGAGGCGCAGAACACGCAGGTTTCGGTGGGTTCGCTCGGCGCGCAGCCGATCGTCGAAGGGCAGCAGCTCAACGTGACGATCACCGCCCAGAGCCAGCTGACCACCGTGTCGGACTTCGAGCACATTATCCTCAAGGTCGAGAAGGACGGTTCGACCGTCCGCCTGAGCGACGTTGCCCGCATCGAAATCGGCCAAGAAAGCTACGGCGGCTCGTCCCGCTACAACGGCCAGCCCTCGAGCGGCTTCGCCGTGAACCTCGCCATCGGCGCCAACGCCATCGATACGGCAGAGCGCGTTCGCACCGCGCTCGACACCATCAGCCGCGGTCTGCCCGAAGGCGTGGAGATCACCTATCCCTATGATACGACGCCCTTCGTCGAACTCTCGATCGAGAAGGTCGTCCACACGCTGATCGAAGCAATCGTTCTCGTCTTCGTCGTTCTGCTGGTGTTCCTGCAGAACCTCCGGGCGACGCTCATTCCGACGATTGCCGTACCCGTGGTCTTGCTGGGAACGTTCGGCATCCTGGCGATGATGGGCTACTCGATCAACACGCTGACGATGTTCGCGATGGTTCTCGCCATCGGTCTTCTCGTCGACGACGCCATCGTGGTCGTCGAGAACGTCGAGCGCATCATGACCGAGGAGAAGCTTTCTCCGCTCGAGGCGACAGAAAAATCGATGGGTGAAATCACCGGCGCCATTGTCGGTATCGCGCTCGTCCTCACGGCCGTCTTCATTCCGATGGCGTTCTTCGGCGGCTCGACCGGCATCATCTATCGCCAGTTCTCGGTCACGATCGTCTCGGCGATGCTGCTTTCAGCGCTCGTGGCAATCGTTCTGACCCCGGCACTTTGCGCAACGATGCTGAAGCCGGTGACGGAGCACAAGAAGAACCGCGTCGGCGACTGGTTCAACCGGAACTTCACCCGATCGACCAACGGCTACGTGCGCACGATCGGCTATCTGCTGAAGCGGCCGATCCGCGTCATGCTCGTTTTCCTGCTCATCGGCGTCGGCTGCGCCTATCTCTTCACGCGCCTGCCGAGCTCGTTCCTGCCGCAGGAAGACCAGGGCGTTCTCCTGACGATCGTCACGACGCCGCCCGGCTCGACGACGGAGCAGACCCAGGCCGTCGTGGAAAAGGTCGAGAAGTACTATCGTGAAAACGAGAAGGATGCGGTCGAGTCGGTGTTCGGCGCCTTGGGTTTCGGCTTCAACGGTTCCGGCCAGAACAGCGCCATCGTCTTCACCAAGCTCAAGGACTTCTCGAAGCGTACCGATGCGAACCTGCATGCGCAGGCGGTCGTCACCCGCGCGCTTAAGACTTTCTTCACCTACCGCGAGGCCCAAGTCTTCGCGCTGTTGCCGCCGGCCATTCAGGGTCTCGGCGTATCGAGCGGCTTTTCGATGTATCTTGTGGACACCGGCGGTCATGGCACGGATGCGCTCGATGCGGCTTCCAAGCGGCTGATCCAGGCCGCCAATGCCAGCGGAAAGGTCGTTGCGCTGCGCAGCAACAACAAGGAAGTCGAACCGCAGATGAAGATCGTCATCGATCAGGAAAAGATCGGTGCCATGGGTGTCGACATTGCTGCGGTCAATTCGATGCTGTCGGTCATCTTCACCGGACGTGACGTCAACGACTTCACGTTGAACGGCGAGATCAAGCCTGTCTATGTTCAGGGCGATGCGCCCTTCCGCATGCAGCCGAGCGATCTCGATCACTGGTATGCCCGCAATTCCAGCGGCGAGATGGTTCCGTTCTCCGCCTTCACCCGCACCGAATGGGTCAAGGGCGCCCCGACGCTTGCACGCTTCAACGCCGTCAGTGCCATCCCTCTCGAAGGCGCTTCGCCCCCGGGCGTCAGTTCCGGTGATGCGATGAACGAAATGGAAGCACTGACGGAGCAGCTCGGCGGCGGCTATACCGTTGCTTGGCAAGGCATTTCCTATCAGGAACGCCTCTCCGGCTCGCAGGCACCGATGCTCTATGCGATCTCGGTTCTGGTCGTCTTCCTCTGCCTCGCCGCTCTCTATGAAAGCTGGTCGATTCCGTTCTCCGTCATCATGGCGGTCCCCGTCGGCGTCCTTGGCGCGCTGGCGGCGGCGACCCTCTTCGGGCAGGCGAACGACGTCTACTTCAAGGTCGGTCTGCTGACCACGATCGGTCTGGCGGCGAAAAACGCGATCCTGATCGTGGAGTTCGCAAAGGATCGAATGGAGACAGGAAAGGGCATTATCGACGCGACACTCGAGGCCGCCCGACTGCGTCTCAGGCCGATCATCATGACCTCGCTGGCGTTCATTCTCGGCGTCGTCCCGCTGGCGATTGCAACGGGTGCGGGATCTGCCGCTCAGAACGCAATCGGCATCGGCGTCCTCGGCGGGATGCTCTCCGCAACGGCTCTCGGCATCTTCTTCGTGCCATCCTTCTTCGTCGTCATCCGCAGGGTCTTCTCCCGGCGGCAGAAAAATGAGGCGGGAGTGTGATAAAAATGCACTGTAAGAAAGCGAGACTCATTGATACATTGCGGCCGACTGCTTCGGGATGGTGTTTCTCGTTATGCGAAGCGCGGCCGATGGCGAAGCATGATGGCTTCAGGCATGAAATGAATTTGGTCGAGTTACAGGAAGATTTTTAATGGTGTCTTTTCGCTTTGCCTCGCCGGCACTTTTGCTTCTCCTCGCGGGCTGCGTGAGCGGTCCGGATCACGTTCCTCCGGAGATGCCGCTTCCGGCCAAGTTCAAGGAAGGCGGCACGAAGAGCGACGGCGACGTTGCGCTGGCCACCTGGTGGACCGCCTATCGCGATGCGCGCCTGACCAGTCTTGTCGGTCAGGGCCTGAATGAGAACCTGTCGATCCAGCAGTCGCTGGAGCGCATCAATGCCGCGGCGTCGAACGTGACGGTTGCCGGCGCCGGCTCGCTGCCGAGCCTGGTGGTCGGAGCCGACCACACGGTCAGCGGCAGCATGGGCGAGCGCCGCACCTCTGTTGGCGCCACCAACACCACGACAGGCACCGCCAGCGTCTCCTGGCTGCTCGACCTGTTCGGCCAGTATCGCCGTTCGAAGGAAAGCGCCCAGGCTTCGCTCGATGCCGCCTACTCGACCGCCGATGTCGCCAAGCTCACCTACATCCAGGATCTGGTGAACTCCTACATCGACCTGCGTTACTATCAGGAGCGCATCGCGCTCTCGAAGGCGAACCTGAAGTCGCGCCAGGAAACCTACGAGCTGACCAAGTTCCAGCTCGATGCCGGCGCCGCCTCGCGCCTCGACGTCGTCCAGGCCGAGGGTCTGGTGCAGTCGACGCAGGCCGAAATCCCCGGCCTCGAAACCAATGCCCGCGTCTCGGCCCACCATATCGCCACCCTGCTCGGCAAGCCTGCCGGCTCGATGGTCGACGAGTTGCTGCGCGGCTCGACACAGCCGATCTTCCGCGGCGGCATCAAGTCGGGCGTTCCGGCCGACCTGATCCGCAACCGTCCCGACATCCGCGTTGCCGAGCGCAATCTGGCTGCGGCGACCGCAGATATCGGCGTTGCGATCTCGCAGCTCTACCCGACCATCACCCTGTCGGGTGCGATCTCGCCCTCCTACGTGCGCCCTGTCGGCGCCAATGGCGGCCTGACGACCTGGTCCTTCGGCCCGACGCTGACGCTGCCGATCTTCGACGGCGGTCGCCTGCGCGCCAATGTCGACATCGCCAAGTCGACGGCCAAGACCCAATACCTCGCCTGGAAGCAGACGGTTCTGGAAGCGGTCGAGGAAGTCGAAAACGCGCTGTCGGCGGTGCGCCGCGATGCGCAGACGGTCGAGTCGCTGCGTGCCCAGGTCAAGACGACCCAGGAGACGCTGGATCTGTCGACCGCCAGCTACAAGGACGGCGCCTCCTCGCTGCTCGACGTCCTCGACGCCCAGCGTCAGGTCTCGCTTGCCCAGGCAAGCCTGGCCGCAGCCGTCCAGCAGATGGCCAAGGACTACGTCTCCCTCAACATCGCCATCGGCGGTGGATACACCCCAGACGGAAAACCAACCGTCGCACCGCCAAAGGCAAGCTAAGAAAAATAGAGTTTGGAAAGCCCCGGTTCCCCGGGGCTTTCTTTTTATCCCCACAGGGCGGATAATTATATCCTCAACTAAATTTGGATTCGACAACGGGACATCCGTACTATACGGAGTGGTTAAACGATTAACCTACGGGCGTCGGAAACCATGCCTTCAGCGAGACCGGGACCGAATCTGAGCAGGATAGCGACGTCGCTCGGCGTCTCCGTGGCGACTGTATCCAACGCTCTGTCAGGCAAGGGCCGCGTATCCGAAAGCCTTGCGGAGAAAATCCGCGAGCACGCCAGCGAACTCGGCTACGTCCCCAGCCAAGCTGGACGAGCACTCCGAACCGGCCGCAGCGGTGTCTTGGGCCTGGTACTGCCTGATATTGCAAATCCCCTCTTCCCGAAGCTAGCGCAGGCGATCGAGTTCGCCGCGACGACCGCCGGCTACGGCGTCCTGATTGCCGACTCCAGAGGCGATGTCGCTGCGCAGACCGAAGCCATCAACAGGCTGATCGAGCGCGGCGTCGAGGGTATGGTCATCGTTCCTCGCCGTGCCACCCGCATTTCCGCGGCAAGCTGTCCGGTCGCGGTGATCGATACGGCATCCACGCCCGGCAATACCGTTGCCGCCGACCACTGGCAGGGCGGACGCGACATCGCGACCCACCTCGCCGAACTCGGCCACAAGCGTATCCTGATCATCGGCAACAATCCCGAATCCAACGTCCAGAACGATCGCGCAGGCGGCATTCGCTCCGGCCTGACAGGCGATATGCAATCGACGACGCTGTGGATCGAACGGCTGGAGCGAGACCAAGGCAACGGCTGCAGCCTCGGCCTGGCCGAGAAGGTCCGTGAGGGCTACACCGCTTTTGCCGCCCTTTCCGATCTGCAGGCGCTGCGCGCGCTGACCGAACTTCAGCGGGACGGCATCGTCGTGCCCGATATGGCAAGCGTCACCGGTTTCGACGACCTCATCTGGTCACCCGTGATTACACCAGCGTTGACGACAGCTGCCATGGATATGCGCCTCATCGCAGAGATCGCGATCGAATCGCTCGTCAGGACGATCCAGGCGACCGGACCGCGTGAAGGCGTGCTCGTTACAGCCGAGACGGATCGCGTGCCGATGCAGCTGATCGTTCGGCAATCATCAGGGCCTGCGGCCCCGGCTCACCTTACCTACAAGACGGAGAACTCCTGACATGCAAAAGGCCCTCATCGCTTCGGCCGCGCTATTGGCCCTGTCGCCCCTCGCCGCGAAGGCAGAGGAAAAGACGCTGACGATTTCCGTCTATGCCTTTGCTCAGGATGACTTCAAGTCGATCGTCTACGATCCTTTCGAGGCCAAGTGCGGCTGCAAACTCGTTGTCGAGACCGGCAACAGCGTCGAGCGGCTTGCCAAGATGGAGGCCAACAAGGCGAACCCCGTCATCGACATGGCCGTCGTCTCCATGGCCGATGCCCTGTCGGCCACGCGCAAGGATCTGATCGACAAGGTCGACACCGCAAAGCTCTCCAATTTCGGCAAGCTATACGACCTCGCCAAGGACCCGAATGGCGACGGCATGAGCGTCGGCTACACCTTCTACGCCACCTCGATCGCCTATCGCTCCGACAAGATGAAGATCGAGTCCTGGGCCGACCTGCTAAAGCCTGAATATGTCAGCCATGTCGCCTTCCCGAACGTCACCACCAACCAGGGCCCTCCGGCGCTTTTCATGCTCGGCCAGGCCCTCGGCAGCGATAACCCGGATCTGAAGGCTCCGATCGAGGCGGTCGGCGAGAAGAAGGACGAGATCGTTACCTTCTATGAAAAGTCCTCGCAGCTCGTGCAGCTGATGCAGCAGGAGGAAATATGGGCCGCCCCGATCGGCCGCTTCTCCTGGGCAGGCTTCACCAAGCTTGACGTTCCCGTTGCGTGGGCAACACCCAAGGAAGGCCAGACCGGCGGCATGAACGTCATGGTCGTCACCAAGGGCTCGAAGAACCGCGATCTCGCCCTGCAGTTCATGGACTTCTGGCTCTCCACCGAGACCCAGACGAAGCTTGCTGAAAAGCTCGTCGACAGCCCGGCGAATAAGGAGGTCAAGCTCTCCGAGGAAGCCGCAAACAACCTCACCTACGGCGAAGAAACCGCCAAGAGCCTGAAGCTCATCCCATCAGCAGCCGCGCTCGACAACCGCGCCGCCTGGCTGAAGGAATGGAACGAGAAGGTCGGCCAGTAATTTCGAGGCCGACTCCAGAACCTGTCGGAGCCGGCCCTTCCATCCGTCGAAAGTCGTTTCATGTTTCAGAACCGCGCAGAAGCCCTGGCGCTTGCCCTGCCCGCAGCAGTCTTTGCCGCGCTGGTCTTTCTGCTGCCCGTTGTCGTTCTCCTCTCCGAAGGCTTTCGCATCGACGGCAGCTGGACGCTCAGCGCCTATACCGGCTTCTTTTCCGAGCAGCTGAACCGCACCGTCTTTCTGCGGACCTTCCGCTTGGGACTTGAGGTTACGGCGGTCTCGGCCGTGATCGGCTACGCCGCAGCCTTCGCGATCGTCAACCTGCCACCCAAGGGCAAGGGCCGGATGATCGGCCTCATCACCCTGCCGCTGATGATCTCGCCGGTTGCCCGCACTTATGCCTGGATCGTCATTCTCGGCCGTACCGGCATCGTCAACCAGGCGATCCAGGGCCTCGGCCTCAGCGACGGCCCGTTGCGCCTGCTCTTCACAGAGACGGCCGTCTTCATCGGCCTGCTGCAGCTCTTCCTGCCGCTGATGATCCTGTCGCTGATCAGCGCACTAGAAAATATGCCGAAGGATGCGATCCCCGCGGCCCGCGTGCTCGGCGCCAACTGGTTCCAGGTCTTCTGGAAGGTGATCCTGCCGCTCACCCGCGAAGGTCTCGTCGTCGGCGGCACGCTCGTCTTCACCGGATCGCTGACCGCCTACATCACCCCCGCCGTTCTTGGCGGCTCGAAGGTGCTGATGCTGGAAACGCTGCTCTATCAGCAGGTGTCGGTTGCCAACAACTTCGTCTCGGCAAGCGTCATCGCCTTCATGTTGATCGTCATGAGCTTTGCCGCCAACATCCTGCTCAAGCGCCTTGCGACCGCGAGGAACAAGCGATGACCGCACGCATTCTTTCTCCGCTGGTTCTCGGCCTTTTGCTGATCTTCCTGATCGGCCCGTTCCTGATCATCATCGCCGCATCGCTCTCGGCCGGCGACACGCTGGCCTTCCCGCCGCAGGGTCTTTCCCTGAAGTGGGTCGCCAAGGTCTTCACCATCGACAGCTTCCGCGAAAGCTTCGCGATGTCGATGTTCCTTGCCGTGTTCGGTACGCTGACTGCGCTCATCCTCGGGATCCCCGCCGCCTATGCGCTGTCGCGCTACAAGCTGCCCTTCGGCGAAACCGTCCGCACGATCGTATCCCTGCCGATCATCGTCCCCGGCATCATCGTCGGCCTGGCGCTGCTGCGCTATCTCGTCGTGCCATTCGGCTTCAACATCACGCTGGCGCTGTTCATGGCGCACACGGCGCTGGTGCTGCCCTATGCCGTGCGTGTCGTTTCAGCCAGCCTCAACAACCTGCGCTCGGATATGGAAGAAGCAGCCGTCCTGCTCGGCTCCTCACGCGTCGGCGCCTTCTTCCGTGTCGTCATGCCGAATATCCGCGGCGGCATCCTGGCTGCCTTCATCCTCGGCTTCGTGACCAGCTTCAATCAGGTTCCGGTCTCGCTCTTCCTCTCCGGTCCGGGCGTGCGCACGCTGCCGATCGACATGCTGGGCTACATGGAGACCACCTACGATCCGTCGATCGCGGCCCTCTCCTCGCTGCTCGCCTTCCTTTCCATCGGCATCGTTTTCCTTGCCGAACGCTTCCTGGGATTCTCTCGTTATGTCTGACGTCTATCTCAAACTCGACAAGCTGACGCTTGCCTACGGCGATACGGTCGCGGTGAAGGATCTGGATCTCACGATCGCCAAGGGCGAGCTTGTCGCCTTGCTCGGCCCCTCCGGATGCGGCAAGACGACGACGATGCGCTCGATCGCCGGCCTGCTCAATCCGGCCTCCGGCCGCATCACGCTCGATGGAACCGAGATCACTCGCGTCTCCGCCAACAAACGCAATGTCGGCCTGGTCTTCCAGTCCTACGCCCTGTTCCCGCATCTGACGGTCTATGAGAACGTCGCCTTCGGCCTGCGCCTAAAGGGCATGGGCGGCAAGGATCTCGATGCCAAGGTCACATCAGGCATCAAGTCTGTCGGCCTTGCCAAGTTTGCCGATCGCAAACCTGCAGAGCTTTCGGGCGGCCAGCAACAGCGCGTGGCCCTTGCCCGCTCCATGGTGATGGAGCCGAAGGTTCTGCTGCTCGATGAGCCCCTTTCCAACCTCGATGCCCGCCTGCGCCTCGAAATGCGCGCCGAGCTGCAGCGCGTGCAGAAGGAAACCGGCGTCACGATGATCTTCGTCACCCACGACCAGATCGAGGCGCTCGCGCTCGCCGACCGGATCGTGGTGATGCTGAACGGCGGCATCGAGCAGATCGGCACGCCGGAGGAAATCTACAACAAGCCGGTCTCGGCCTTCGTCGCCGATTTCGTCGGCTTTGAAAACGTCTTTGCGCTGGAAAACGGCAAGCTCGCGACATCCACCACATCAGTCGAGCTTTCCGGTCCAGCGCCGCAGGCCGCAAAGGGCCTGGCCTGGCGTCCGCGCATGGTGAACCTTGGTTCAGGTCCTTACCAGGGCACCGTGCGCGGCACCTCGTTTGCCGGCAACGTCAGAGAGTATTTGCTCGACACGCCGCTTGGCCCCATCAAGGCCGAGGTCGATGCGGAACTGCCGACGCATGCGATCGGCTCCACGCTTGCCTTCGACCTGCCACTTGCCGCAGCAGCGCCGCTCTCACGCTACAGGTAACATCATGGGCGTCTGGATCGACACCGACATGGGCTTTGACGATATCGCCGCGATCCTCGTGGTGACGCACGCGAAGCTCGATATCTCAGGCGTCTCGCTCGTCTTCGGCAACACGCCGCTGCCGCAGGTGCGCGTCAACGCGGCGGGCGCTGCCAAGGCCTTCGGCTGGACCTTCCCGATCCACAGCGGCCGCGCCATGCCCGTCCTCGGCTCGCTCGAAACCGCGCAGGCGATCCTCGGCGAGACAGGCATTCCGACATCAGGCCAAGGCTTGCCCGTCGCCGCGCCGCTGGTGGAGAGCGACGCGTTCACCGCCCTCTGCCGCTGGCTCGAGGCCGATGGCCCGCATCGGATCCTGGCGCTCGGCCCCTTGACCAATCTCGCCGCCCTCGCATTGGCACGCCCGGACCTCGCTGCCCGCATCACCGAACTGACCTGGATGGGCGGCGGCGTCACCGCAGGCAATCACACGGCGTCCGCCGAGTTCAACGCGCTGGCCGACCCGGAAGCCCTCGCCATCGTTCTCGCCCATAATCTGCCGCTGCGCATGGTCGACCTCGATCTTTGCCGCAAGGTCGTCGCGACGCCTGATGACGTCGGCCCGGTGCGAGGCGCCGGTGGCGCCAATGCGGCACTTATCGCAGATATGCTCGACGGCTACATCGGCATCGGAACGAGCCGAGGCAGGCCGGGAATGGCGATCTACGACCCCTCAGCCGCAGTCGCCTTCGTCGCACCCGACATCGTTACTTTCCGTCCGGCGCGCATCGATGCCGAATTGCAGGGTCAGCATACGCGTGGCCGCACCGTGGTCGAGACCCGGGCGACGCATGCGACCTTCAATGCCAAATATGCCGTCGATATCGACGCGGAAAAGGCGCGTACCCTTATCCTTGGCGCACTGATCGATGAGGCCAGCCGATGAGCGCCGCGGAACCGAAGGATCTCAACGATCCCGCACTTCGCACCCGCGCCGTCGCCGCAGCACGCGGTGACACGCCTTTCGACTTGCTGATCTCGGGCGGACGCCTGCTCGATGTCGTCACCGGTCTGACCCGCGACGCCGACATCGGCATCGTCGGAGCGCTGATTGCAAGCGTCCACGCGCCGGGCAGCCGCACGGACGCTGCCAAGATCGTCGACGCGACAGGCAGCATCGTCTCGCCCGGCCTCATCGACACGCACATGCATATCGAAAGCTCGATGGTGACGCCGGCCGAGTATGCCGCAGCCGTTGTTCCGCGCGGTGTGACGACTATTGTCTGGGATCCGCACGAGATCGGTAACGTGCATGGCCTGGATGGCGTGCGCTGGGCGATCGAAGCGTCCCGGTGCCTGCCGCTGCGTACCATCGTCCTGGCGCCTTCCTGCGTTCCTTCCGCTCCGGGGCTTGAAGTCGCAGGCGCCGATTTCGACGCATCTGTTATCACCGAAATGCTGCGGTGGCCTGGCATCGGCGGTGTCGCCGAAGTGATGAACATGCGCGGTGTCATCGACGGCGATCCGCGCATGACCGACATTGTGAATGCCGGCCTCGCTTCTGGAAAGCTGGTCTGCGGCCACGCGCGCGGACTCGAAGGCGCCGACCTGAACGCCTTCATGGCCGCCGGCGTCACTTCCGACCACGAACTGACCTCGAGCGCCGACCTGCTGCAGAAGCTGGCCGCCGGGCTGACCATCGAGCTGCGCGGCTCGCATGACCATCTGCTGCAGGAATTCGTCACCGCACTCAACGGTATCGGCCATCTGCCATCGACGGTCACGCTCTGCACCGACGACGTCTTCCCCGACGAACTCAAGGACGGCGGCGGTCTCGACGACGTCATCCGTCGGCTCGTCCGCTATGGCATGAAGCCGGAATGGGCGCTGAGAGCCGCCACGTTCAACGCTGCGCAGCGGCTGAAGCGCTCGGATCTTGGCCTGGTCGCTGCCGGTCGGCGCGCCGACATCGTGCTCTTCAAAGACCTTGTTGGCTTCGCTACGAAGGCCGTCATCGCCAATGGCGCGATCGTCTCGACATCGGGTGAAATGGACGCCCAGTTGCGCTCGTTCGAGACGCAGGCATTGCAGGACTCGGTCAAGCTGACGGCCCTGACGGAGGATGACTTCAGAGTTCCCGCCACCGGCAAGCGCGTTCGCGTCGCCACGATTGACCGCCCCCGTTTCACGCAGTGGGGCGAGGCGGAAGCCAGTGTCGACGGCGGTTTCGTCGTTCCGCCCGCCGGAAGCACCATGATCGCGGTCGCGCATCGGCACGGCAAGGTCGATGGCAAGCCACGCGTCGGCTTCCTCACCGGTTGGGGAGAATGGCGTGGAGCCTTCTGCACGACTGTCTCGCACGACAGCCACAACCTGACCGTCTTCGGCGGCAACCCGCGCGACATGGCGGTCGCCGCCAACGCGGTGATATCAGCGGGCGGCGGCATGGCCGTCGCGAGAGACGGCCAGATCGAAGCGCTTCTGCCGCTGCCGGTGTCGGGCCTCGTGACGGAAGCCCCACTGGCAGAAACGGCAGCGTCCTTCCGGGCGATCCGCAAGGCGATGGAAAAGATCGTCGACTGGAAGCCGCCCTACCTCGTGTTCAAGGCCTGCTTCGGCGCAACGCTTGCCTGCAACGTCGGCCCGCATCAGACGGACCGAGGAATCGCCGACGTCCTGACCGGCAAGGTGCCCGAAAGCCCCGTGATAGAGATTCTTGAGAGCGAATAACCTCAGCATCCGGGCGCTGTTGCCCGGCTGATCAGTCTATCAATCTGCGCAAAAGATCTACAGCGTAGCCTTCAGCTCACGCTCGACCAGAGCTGTCCAGAAGGCCGCGCCATAACCAAGCGCATGGTCGTTGAAATCATAGGCGGTGTTGTGGTGCAGGGCGCCATCGACGGCAGGACCGTTTCCGAGCCAGACGTAACATCCCGGCGCATTCTGGCCGAAAAAGGCGAAGTCATCGCCCGCCGTTGACGGTGGGAAATTGGTGCGCACCTTCTCCCCGAAGACAGCTCCGGCCGCGCCGAGCGCACGCGCAGTCGCATCGCTGTCGTTGACGACAGGCGGAATGCGCCGCTCGAACTGATAATCGACCGCAATGCCGAACATCGCCGCCGTGCCCTTCGCGAGCCGGCCAATCTCTTCCTCCAGCTGATCGCGGACCTCAGGCGAATAGGCCCGAGCCGTCCCCCCGATCTCGACGATATCGGGAATGACGTTCAACGCCTTGGGGTCGCCGGCCTGCAGCGAACAGGCGCTGACGACGGCCGGCTGCAGCGGATCGACGACGCGCCCGACGATCGTCTGCAGCGACATCAGGAAGGTCCCAGCGGCCGTGATCGGATCCTTGCCAAGGTGCGGCTTGGCGCCATGTGTCCCTGTCCCCCGGAACGTCACGCGCCAGCTGTCCGACGATGCCAGTTGCGGCCCTTCGACCACGGCCATCTCATCGACGGCGAGGCCAGGCATGTTGTGAAGACCGTAGACGGCATCGCACGGGAAGAGCGCGAACAGGCCTTCCTCGACCATCCGGCGTGCGCCGCCCCGGCCCTCTTCGGCCGGCTGGAAGATGAAATGCACGGTTCCTGAGAACTCACGCGTCGCCGCGAGATGCCGCGCCGCGCCGAGCAGCATCGTGGTATGCCCGTCATGTCCGCAGGCGTGCATCTTGCCGGCGTACTTGGATTTATACGGACGATCCGCGATCTCAGGCATCGCAAGTGCATCCATATCGGCGCGCAACCCGATCGTCCGTGTCCCGTTGCCAACCTGCAGCGTACCGACGACACCCGTGCCGCCAAGCCCACGATGCACCTTGATACCAGCCTCTTCGAGCAATCGCGCGACGATATCGCTCGTGCGCTCCTCCTCGAAGCCAAGCTCGGGATGGGCGTGCAGATCGCGACGCAATTCGGTGAGGAAAGGTAGATCGTGCTCGATCCGGGCGGGAATGGGCATGTGCCGGACGTCCTGTAGTGCGAGCAGGCGCCGGAACGGTCCCGCTTTTCAAAACCTTATCGGTCAAAAGCGCGGGGAGTTCAACCAAGCAAGGTCCCTCTCCCGCAATCCTTGACAGCTCGAGCCCCGAAATGCCTAATCCGGGCAGAGGATACCCCATGACCGACGACAGCCTTTCGACCGACAGCAAGCTCACGACATCAAAGCGCCGATGGGCAAGCGAAGGCAGATTTCTCACCGGACGCATCAGCCGTCCGGAAACCGACCGCTTGCCGCCGGGACAACACCTCGTCAAGAACTGGCCCGTTCTCGACCTCGGCGAGCAGCCGATCGTGGAACTGGAAAGCTGGCGCCTGCAGGTGGTGGGTGGTGTCGAGCATTCACAGAGCCTGACATGGGCGGCCTTCATGGCTCTCGCGCAGAGCAGCAAGATATCGGACATCCATTGCGTAACGACATGGTCGCGCTACGACAACAAGTGGGAAGGTGTAGCAACGCGCGATCTTCTTGATCTCGTCCAGCCCAGGCCGGAAGCAACACATGTCATGCTGACGAGCTACGACGGCTATACCACCAACTTGCCGCTTGCCGATTTTGCAGCCGAGGAAGCTATTCTCGCGACCACCTGGGAAGGCCAACCCTTGACGCGTGACCACGGCGGCCCGATGCGGCTCGTGGTCCCGCATCTCTATTTCTGGAAGAGCGCGAAATGGTTGTCGCGTATCGAACTTCTCGCCGGTGATGCGGCAGGCTTCTGGGAGAAGAACGGATATCACATGCTGGGCGACCCCTGGCGCGAGCAGCGCTATTCGGACGACTAGTGACGTGCTTGTAAAAAATAAGGTACCAATTGGTACCTTATTTACTCGCCGGTAACGCGACACACGGTAGACAGATGCGGATCACCCCAAGGAGGACCGCATGGTCAGCGCAGTTTCCAGCTCATCGACGTTGCTTTCTACGTCGAATTCCTCGTCGTCATCCTCGTCCTCGTCGGACGGTGCCAGCATCAAGCAGCAGATCGCAAGCAAGGAAGCCGAGCTTGCGAGCACGGAGGACCCGACGGAAGCCAAGACCCTGCAGAGCGATATATCGACGCTTGAGGCAAAACTCGCGAAGCTCGAAAATTCGTCAAGCGAGAAGAGCGGCGAGCAGAGTTCAGGCGGCTCGCAGCCCGCAAAACTCTCTGGCGAAGGCGACCGCATCGGCACGACGAACTTCGATGAAGATAGCGAGTTCGGCGAGCGCGTCGCTTACGTCTGACGCTGAGGGGTGGCTGCGCGGCGAAGCATTGCAAGCACCCCCACGACCAGCAGGCCCGAGATCCCGGCAAGACCAACGAGCGTTGTTAGGCTGGCCAAATGCGTGGGAACAGCGCTCCAGCGCGGCCGAATGATATCGGCCGTGTTGAAGGCCTCGCCGCTGAACTCGCAAGTGATCAACGCAAGCCCACGCTGAACCATACCGGCATCGACTTCCGAGACGATTGCCTCGGCGGTCTCCGCTTCGCCCTTCATCGTCCGCATCATCAGCAGCACCGCCTTGGTGGCGGCAAGATAGGCATGCGCACATTCGTTGAAGGGGCTTGCTTCATCCGTGACGCTGCCTAGTACCCGGCCCCAAAGGCAGTATGCATATTGGATCTCAGCGAAATTCAGGACCCGACGGAACGGCTCGTTCGTATCGACTGCCCGCGCGGCCAGATCGATAATGCGCGACCGGTATTCGGCAATCATGATCATTTCGCCATGCGATATTTCCGGCACGGCAATCCCGGTATGCGGCCCGTCAGCGGTTCGCTGATGGGCAGCCGTGCCGCCGGCCGTTACCAGCACGAGCATGAGCGTAAGCGCGCGGAGCAAATATGAACTCGGCAAAGGGATACCAAAAGACCCCGGACGTGGCCGGGGTCTTCCTTTCTGACTATCTGAACGCCGGAGCGCGGACATGCCGCCCGGCACCCGCCGCCAACTTGCGGCTGGCAAGTGCACCGAACACCAGACCGATAGCAGCCCACAGGATCACATGCATGCCGATCGAGGTCGTGCGGAAGTTCCAGAGGACCATCGCGGAATAGTTCTCCGGCACTTCATTGATCGGCGGCAGCAGATACTGAACGATACCGATGAATAGCATGTAGCAGAGGCCGGCGATGATCGCGCCGTTCCACTGACCAAAGCGGGGAGCCAGACGGCGAGCGACCACGATTGCGGCAACCAGTGCAGCAATCGACACGACGATCATCAGGAAGAAAAGCTCGGTCCTGGCGCCGATCGTATCGGGATTGCCAACCGCGGGCGGATTGGCGGGGTACTTGATATTCGGCACCAGTACCACGGCAACAAATGCCGCAACGGCGATCACCGCGGAGGTTCCCCGGGCGCTCAGGTTGCTGAAGCGTCCCTGCACGAAGGCAAAGACGAGCGCAAAAAGACCGCCGACGGCGATGCTGTAGGCCATGACGCCGGTGAAGAGACCAATACCAGCCTGTGTGGCGCGCGTGACGATCTCGGGCTCAGACGCCTCGCCGGCAGCCTGCGCGGCGGCCTCCTCGAAGGCGATCGCCTGATCGACCAGCGGCTCGCCGAAGGTATGGGCGAAGGCAAAAACCAGGATGCCAGCAATCACCCCCGCGAGCATGCCGCGAAGCAAAAGATTTCCAACCATGTTCGCAACTCCCTTAGTGGCAGGGGAAGCCGAGAAGGTGCCGGCCGTCGTGCACGAATTCATGCACGTACATACCGTTGAAGAGCGCCATCGCGCCTTCCTCGGTGCCGACGAAATAGATGGCGATCAGCATCAGCAAACCGCCGAAGATCGCCCAGGGCAAAATCTCGCCAACGGGAATGGGCGCAGGAACCGAAACGGGCGTGAAAGTGGTGTCAGACATGTATTCCTCCTGGAATGACGCGTTCAGTCGAGAATGGTTGCGTGGTAGGGTCTGACTTCCAGTTTGAGGTATCCTCATCCTGGTCACAGTGGCGCGACCGCACCGGAATTTCACCGGCTTCCAAACCCACAACATCACCGTTATATCTGCGCCCTCGAACCTGTCAACGAAACTTCATACAGCGACAGGCCACCACTCCCGTTATGCGGAATCCACTCGAATGATGACGCGCCTCACCTGGATCTGTCACGGCGCAACCGCGGCCAATCGCAATGCGCGCTTTCCGCTGGATGAGCCGCTGGAAGAAGCCGCGTTGCAGGAGACCGCCGCACTCGGGCCTTTGCTCGCACGCACCGACCGGACCTTCGTCAGCCCCACATCGCGTGCACGGCAGACCGCCGAGGCTCTTAACCTGCCTTTCATGGCTTCAACCGCGCTCGCCGAATGCGATTACGGTCGCTGGGCCGGAGAAACCATGACCGGAATCCACGAAAGCGATCCCGATGGCCTGGCGACATGGCTTTCGGCTCCGGAAGCAGTACCACACGGCGGCGAAAGCATTGCAGCGGTTCAAGCGCGTGTGGAACGCTGGATGGAGGACCAATCCGGTACCGGCGGGCACACGATCGCGATCACCCACGCGACAGTGATCCGGACGGCTGTGCTGACAGCTTTGCGGGCACCACTTGCCTCGTTCTGGCGGATCGACGTCGAACCGCTCTCGCTTGTGCAGATGACCAGCAACGGATCGCGCTGGTCGCTTCGCTTTGGCGCGGCCTGAGACAGCGCCTCCCTTATCGAAGGGCCTGCAGGCGATCAGCTTTACGCAAGGCAATTGCGCAATAGCTAAATTGCGCGACCTCTGAAAAGGCCGCGACCTTCATCAAGGAGGTTCGACCATGCCTTATGACTGGAGCGGGGCACGCGCACGGCGTTCCCGCATCATGCGACTGACCACTGCGCTTTGTGTTGTGTTGCTGTTTGTCAGCGTTTCGCTGTTCATGCATCTCTGATCGAGGTGGGCGGGCCCGCCGCTCGCCCCACCTCGTCTACCAATCCGCGTGGTCGGATCACTAGAAATCGCCCTCCGGTTTCAACGAACATTTCAGACTTCGATGCTAAACCCGCCTATGGGTGGAGATGGAGTGAGGAATGCCGGTATTCTTCCGGAGTAGAGCCGGACGGCAATGTCTGTCACTCATAGCGCTGGGCATGGCGCTGTGGGTCGCCGGCGCGATGCTGGAATTTGGCTATTGGCTGGCGACCTTCGTCAGCGAGTTCGAGCCTTATGGCGCCGACAAGCTGGTGCTTGCGCTCGCCATCGGCGGCGCAATGAGCTTCCTCTATTCCGTGCTGCGGATCGCCGACCTTCGCAAGGAGATGGACCAGCGCGCCAGGGCAGAAGCCAAGGCCGACTGGACGGCCACACACGACCATTTGACCCGCCTGCCGAACCGCTATGCATTCGAGCGCAAGGTCCTGCGCCGCAAGCCGTCGTCGGAAGACGATCCTGAGACCGTCAGGAACGTCACCATTTTCTGCATCGATCTCGACGGCTTCAAGAAAGTCAACGATCTGATCGGCCACAACGGCGGCGACGCGCTTTTGATCGAAGTGTCCAAGCGAATCTGCGCCATCGGCAGTGCCGACTCCGTTTACCGCTTCGGCGGCGACGAATTCATCGTCATTGCGGCCGGGTTTTCGGAGCAGCAGGAACAGCGCTTCGCGCGCCTGCTGATCCAGGCCGTGACGCGGCCCGTCCACATCGAAGGCTTTGCGGTCGAGGTGGGTGCCAGCGTCGGCTACGAGCGCTGGGCTGAAGGCCGCGAGCCGCTTGAGGAAGCCGCACACCGCGCCGATCTTGCGATGTACGAGGCAAAATCACGTGGACCGAACCACTATCTGGCCTTCGAAGCGACCATGCACGAGAAGGTGATGGTGCGGGCGGCACTGGAAGCCAAGCTGCGGGTCGCCATCCAGGAAAAAGCGCTGCGCCCCTTCTATCAGCCGCTCATCGACCTCCGAAACGGCGAGGTCTGCGGCTTCGAGGCGCTCGCGCGCTGGACGGATAAGGACGGCACCAGCATTCCGCCCACGACCTTCATCGCGATCGCGGAAGAGACGGGCCTCATTACCGCGCTGTTCGAGGACCTGCTCGACCAGGCGTGCCGTGATGCGCTGAACTGGCCGGACCATATCCGCCTGTCCTTCAACGTCTCGCCGGTGCAGATGGAAGACAAGCTTCTGACGACGCGCATCTTTAGGGTGCTTGCCGGGAGTGGCCTCAAGGCCCAGCGTCTCGAGATCGAGATCACGGAAAACGCACTCATTCAGGACCCTGCGGCAGCCGCCGCGATCCTGGCGGAACTCCACGACGCTGGCGTGCAGATCGCGTTGGACGACTTCGGCACCGGCTATTCAAGCCTGGCGCAGCTTGCCCGCTATCGTTTTGACAAGATCAAGATCGACAAGAGCTTCATCGCGACCTATCGCGAAGACGAGCGTCAGGAAAAGGTCGTGCGCGCCATGCTTGGCCTCGGCCACAGCCTGAACATTCAGACGACGGCCGAAGGCATCGAGGAGCATCGCCAGCTCAGTCACCTTCTCCAACTCGGCTGTGACATTGGACAGGGCTATCTCTTCGGCAAGCCGATGCCGGCAAACGAGGCGCTGATCTTCCTGGAGCAGCGGGAAAAAACAGCCGCCGTCGGCTGATACCCGCAACATTAGCGAAATTTAATGGAACTTTCTCGTTGACGGACGCGTTTCTGCTCGAATCTTGCGGTCTTTTGACCGCATGCACGCTGTTCTTGTGTGCAGATTCACGCATGGGGCATTCGGCCCGGCGTCATAAGCAGACCATCCTGTCATAGGAGAGGGACTAAAATCATGAGTATCCGCATTATTACTGCGTCCGCAGCATTTCTCGCGTTTGCCGGAGTGGCATCGGCTGCCGACGTCGTCACTGAGACGCCACCGGAACCGGTTGCGCAGGCAGCAGCACCCGTATTTACCTGGAACGGCTTCTATGTCGGTCTTCAGGGCGGCGGCGCCTGGGGCAACGGCGACTTTTCGGGCATCGGATCGTCCAGTATGAACGGCGGCCTCATCACCGGCTTCGGTGGCTACAACTGGCAGCTCGACAACAACATCGTTCTCGGCGTTGAAGGCGATGCCTCGTACAATTGGAACAAGGAAACGATTGGCGGCGACGAATTCAAGTTCGATACCACAGGATCGGTTCGCGCCCGCGTCGGCTACGCCCTCGATCACGCCCTGCTCTACGGTGCGGCCGGCTGGACCGGCGCACGTGGTCACGTTGACACGCCGCTCGGCGACGACAGCGCCACCTTCTCGGGCTGGACGGTCGGCGCAGGTGTCGACTACGCCTTCACCGACAATGTCTTCGGCAGGCTCGAGTATCGCTACAACGACTATGGCAGCAAGAACCTGCTCGGCATCGACACCGACTTCAACCAGAATGTCGTGACTGTCGGTGTCGGCGTCAAATTCTGACGCGTAGCGACTAGATCGTCCAAATATCGAAGGCCCGGACAAGATCCGGGCCTTTTTTCATGTCTCTATCCCGGCGCAGTCTTCACCGCCCGGCTTCAAGAATAGCCGCGTACTTCGGGCACCAATAGAAAGCTGTTCAAAACCTGTTTGACTTGATGGGTGCGCCGCGACCGCGGCGCAAACATTAATGTATGGTTAATTACTAACGGATAGAATCAAAGCAAATTCAATACGATAGAGCGAATCTGTCGCGTTGGATGATATTGCCGGAAAGGTGGCCGATGCGAACTTCCCTAATACTTTCCATGCTGGCCGCAGCATTGACGATGCTGCCCAGCGAAGGCTCCGCAGGTTCGATGCTGCGCGCCTCGCGTTCGATAGGCGCCCCGATCGGCTTCCCATCCGCCTGCGCGCGCTATGCTTGGCTGTGCCACAATCAGGGCGGCGGCAAGATCAGCGACGATGCCGCAATGCCCGTCCTGCAGCGCGTCAACCGCAGCGTCAACGCCAGCGTAAGACCTGCGCTGGACATTTCGACATCAGGAAAGTCGGAGTACTGGTCCCTGCCGATCGATAACCGCGGTGATTGCGAGGACTACGCCCTTCTTAAGCTGAAAACGCTCCTCGACGCGGGCTTTCCATCGAACAAGCTGTCCATGTCGGTGGTGCTTGACCGCCGCGGCAACAACCACGTCGTGCTTTTGGCAAGGCTGAACGCGGGTGACTATGTATTGGACAATCTCTCCGGAAGCGTCAGGACCTGGGAAAGCACAGGCTACACGTTTCTCGCCAGCCAGAACTTCAGCAACAAGGGAGCATGGCAGGTAACGCTTGCCGGCCCACGCGCAGGGCAGTTCTCGGGAACCTGATTTCCAGCCAGTCGCCGCTCCGCAACAAGCACCTTGATTCAGAAAGCCCGGGCGATTGCCCGGGCTTGATGTTGATGAATCGAGGAGAAGGTGGCGGCTTTTCCTATTGCCGCCTTCCTCCGTGGGGTCGCTCGAAGTGCGGTAGACTTCGAACGACCATAGACCGACGTTAAGTGGGGCTATTACCACCAGGGCCGTGGCCACCAGGTCCGTTGCCGCCGGGGCCGTTACCACCAGGTCCGTTGCCGCCAGGGCCGTTACCGCCAGGTCCGTTGCCGCCAGGGCCGTTACCACCAGGGCCGTTGCCGCCAGGGCCGTTACCACCAGGGCCGTTGCCGCCAGGTCCGTTGCCGCCAGGGCCGTT
Organism: Rhizobium grahamii; assembly: GCF_009498215.1. Lineage (NCBI taxonomy): Bacteria > Pseudomonadati > Pseudomonadota > Alphaproteobacteria > Hyphomicrobiales > Rhizobiaceae > Rhizobium > Rhizobium grahamii. The sequence continues at coordinate 2,601,100 of NZ_CP043498.1, forward strand.
ACCACCAGGGCCGTTACCGCCGGGTCCGTTGCCGCCAGGTCCGTTACCGCCAGGGCCGTTACCGCCGGGTCCGTTGCCGCCAGGGCCGTTACCACCAGGGCCGTTACCGCCGGGTCCGTTGCCGCCAGGTCCGTTACCGCCAGGGCCGTTACCGCCGGGTCCGTTGCCGCCAGGGCCGTTACCACCAGGGCCGTTGCCGCCAGGGCCGTTACCACCAGGGCCGTTGCCGCCAGGGCCGTTACCACCAGGGCCGTTACCGCCAGGACCGTTGCCGCCAGGTCCGTTGCCGCCAGGGCCGTTACCGCCAGGACCGTTGCCGCCAGGTCCGTTGCCGCCAGGGCCGTTACCACCAGGGCCGTTACCGCCAGGACCGTCATCATCACCAGGGCCGCGCGGACCCTTAGGTCCATGACCGTGACCACTTTGCTGGCCCCATCCACCGGCATGATCCTTGCCGCCGTGATGTTTCGGCCCATGACCATCGTTATCGCGTGGATCTTTCGGTCCGCCCCATGGGCCGCCCCATGGGCCGCCCCAATGACCCTTCGGTCCATGACCATTGTGGCCATGATCTCTCGGTCCGGGACCATTGTGATCGCCCGGATCTCTCGGACCATCACCATCACCATCACCATGGCCATGACCGTGGTGACCTCTCGGGCCAGGACCGTTGTGATCACCCGGGTCGCCATGGCCGTGACCAGGACCTTTCGGTCCATGACCGTGGTGATCGCCCGGGTCCCTCGGTCCGTGACCGTCATGACCATGACCGTTATGGTGGCCCTTCCCGTGCCCCTTGCCATGATCGCGATCATGATGACGCCCATGGTGGCGACCATGGCCGCGGCCATTGTCATCATCGTCATCATCGCCCGGATCGGAAACGCTGCTACCGCCGGTGCTCGCCGTTTCGCTGCCATTCGACGATCCGTTGCGACCACCGTTGCGGTCATGATTATCGTCGAGGAACGGGTTGTCGAAGATCGTTTGGACCGGGAAGCAAAGGCGCTCCTCAATCGATCCTGGTATGACGTTATTGCAGTTCAGATTGAGCGACTGCGCGCCCGCCAGGCTGGTTCCCGCCAGTAGAAATCCGGCACCGACGGAGAGCTTGATTAGAGTTCTGTTCATATTGCTCACTCCCATAGTTAACGTGACGTCAACGAGGTAGTGTTATATTAGGGTGGACTAATTTTGAAAGGAGACATAAAACATAGGGGGCGTACTCAATTCGGCTGCAATTGCATTATTAAGTACTACCGTGTCATCCAATGGTAGGATCTGAGCATTTATGAAGCAAAACAAGGAGATTTATATGCGGCGAATTATGGCAATTGTGGGTTTTGTTGTATCTATTCCTGCCCTTTCTAGTCAAAGCTTTGCTGGATCAGAAATTCCAGCCAGCAGATCTATTGCAGCTCCGATCGGTTTTAGTTCCGCATGTGCACGTTACGGCTGGGTCTGCCGTAACAATAGTGGCGGCAGGGTCGGGGACGGCGAAGCACTTCGTGCATTACAGCAAGTCAATCGATACGTTAACTCCCGGGTCACGCCCGTGGAGGATCGTACCACAACGGGACGCTCCGAGTATTGGTCCCTTCCCGTCAACAATCGGGGCGACTGCGAGGATTACGCGCTCCTGAAGATGAAGACGCTTATCGATATCGGGTTTCCGGCCAACAAGCTGGCCCTCTCTGTCGTGCTTGACCGTCACGGTGGAAACCATCTCGTTCTGCTCGCCCGGTTGCCCTCGGGCGATTACGTACTGGACAATCTCAGCGGCAGCGTGAAACCGTGGCACCGCACGGGGTACACCTTCCTCGCCAGTCAGAATTTCAAGAGGAAGGGTAGCTGGCAAGTAACGCTGGCAGGCCCGCGCGCCAGCCAGTTCATCAAGAGCTGACGCGCTACGCGTTGCGAAAACATGAAATCGGGCCGCCTCAGCGGCCCTTTTTCTTGGGATAGCGCGACATCAGACCTAGGAGGTCGGATCTGCTTCCCGCAGACGATAGCCGACACCCGTCTCCGTCGTGATGTACTGGGGCTGATCGGGCGCTTCCTCGATCTTCTGGCGCAGCTGCCGGACGTAGACGCGCAGATACTGTACATCCGCGGCAGGTCCCCAGATCTGTTTCAGCAGGAACTGGTGTGTCAGCACCTTGCCTGCGTGCTGGGCAAGCACACGCAGAATATCGTATTCCTTCGGTGACAGCTTGATCTCCCGCTCGTCCACCTTGACGATGCGCTTGACCAGATCGATCGACAGCCCCCCGGTGCGGAAAATTGCCTTCTCCCCCTGCTGCTGCAGGCGATGACGCAGCGCGACCCGGATCCGCGCGCCGAGCTCGTTCATGCCGAACGGCTTCGTCACATAATCGTCCGCCCCCGTCTCCAGCGCCTTGACGATCCCGGCCTCGTCCGTTCGGCTCGACAGGATAACGACAGGCGTTGCGATCCCCTGCTCCCGCCATTCCCGCAACAGGTCGTGGCCCGGCGTATCCGGCAGGCCGAGATCGAGAACGATCAGGTCGGGCGGTGTCTCCTCGGCGGAACGGCGCGCGGCAGACGCATCGGCCGCCTCCTGCACGTCATAGCCCTGCGCCGTCAAACCGACGCGCAACAGCCTGCGGATCGGCGGCTCGTCGTCGACGACGAGAATTTTCACGGGTGAACCGGTCATTTGAATTCTTCCAACTTGGGAATGTCGTGTGGTCTCGGAAGACGGATCGTAAAGATCGCGCCCTGGTGGTCGGTGCGGTTTCCGGCGACAATCCGGCCCCCCATCGCCTCGATGAAACCGCGGCAGATGGAAAGGCCGAGCCCGGTCCCGGCGCGCACCTGATCGCCCTTCCTAACGCGATAGAAGGTATCGAAGATGCGATCGAGGTCACCCGGGGGAATTCCAGGCCCCGCATCCCCGACCTGCACCAACACCTGATCGCCGCTCGCCCATCCCTTGATATCGATGACTGTATTCTCGGGGGCATACTTCGACGCGTTGTCGAGCAGATTGAACAGAACCTGCTCAAGGAGCACCGGATCAACGCGAACCGCGGGAAGATCCTCGGCGATCCTGACCTCGATCGAGTGATGCACGAGAATCTTCGCGGCGCGGCGCAGTGCGGTGCCGACGATGTCGCCAACATCGTGCAGGGCGTAGTTCGGTTCCATGGCGCCGGATTCGATCCGCGTCATGTCGAGAAGATTGGCGATGAACCGGTTGAGCCGTTCGGATTCGTCGACAACGGTGGACAGGAGATCACGCCTGTCGTCTTCCGGAAGAGACGCGAAGTAGTCGCGCAAGGTGGTCGATGCTCCGAGGACGGCGGCAAGCGGCGTCTTCAGATCATGCGAGATCGACGTCAGCAGAGCCGAGCGCAGCCGGTCCGCTTCGGCTGCAAGTTTTGCCTGATCCACATCCGCGACCAGCTGCACGCGCTCGATCGCAAGTGCTGCCTGGTCGGCGAGCGCATCAAGGAGGCGTTGTTGCTCGGGGGTCAGCAGCGGACCATCGCGTCGATCACTGTCGAGCCCAATGACACCGACCGCCGTGCGCCCGGTCCGCAACGGAACATAAAGGCGCTTGGCGCCCGGGAGCGTGTCCGCACCGCGTCCGGCCGCATGGTTGTGCTCCCAGGCCCAGCGCGCTGCGGCGATATCCGCGTCGTCGAGCGTATCGTCAGGCGGATAGCCTGCCCTGACGGCGATGGTCCCGTCCTCCGGCAACAGCAGCACGACCCGGACCTTCAGCATCGACGCGATCTGGAATGCGGTCGCCCAGAGCACGTCGTCAAGCGTTCCGGTGCCCGCAAGCTTCTTGGAAAATAGATAGAGATCTTCCGTCGTTCGGGCGCGTTGCCGCGCCGCGGATGCCTGCCGCTGAACCGTCGCTGTCAGGTTGCTGGCGATAACAGCCACGCCGAGGAAAAAGAACAGGGCAAGCACGCTGTCCGGATCGCTTATGGTCAGCGTGTAGCGCGGCTGCAGGAAGAAGAAGTTGAACGACAGCGCTCCGATCACGCAGGCATAGAGCGCGGGACGCAAGCCGTGAAGCACCGCCGACGTCAGCACCGCCATGAGGAACACGAGCGCGAGGTTCCGAACATCGAGGACCTGATCGAGAACGACGCCGGCGCCGAGCGCGACGACGACATAGACCGTTGCCAGCAGATACGCCCGGATATCGAAGGCAGCAACCGGCGCTGCAGGCTTCACGCCGCGTTGCGGCGAAACCGTCAGCTCGTCACCGGAGATGACATGGACGCTGATGTGTCCCGCCTTGCGGATCAACAGGCCGGCCGTGGACGGGCGCAGCCAATCGCGCCATGCCGGCTGGCGGGGCGCCCCGATGACGATGTGCGTGACATTGTTCGGCGCCGCGTAGCGCATCAGCTCTTCCGAAACCTCGCGCCCCGGAAGGGTGACGGCTTCGCCGCCCAGCTGTTCGGCAAGACGCAGGTTGGCCGCGATCGCATCGCGCTGTGTCTCGCTGAGATTGATGGACCTGTTGGTCTCGACATAGACGGCCGCCCAGGGCGCCCGCAGCCGCGATGCCATTCGCGCGGCATATCTGACCAGCGACGCCGAACTTGTGTGGTCGTCGATCGAAACGACAACGCGTTCGCCCGCAGCCCAGGGACCAGAGATCGCGTGCGCCTGCATGTGATTGAGTAGCTGATCGTCCACGCGCTGCGCCGTCTTGCGCAGCGCCAGTTCGCGAAGGGCGGTCAGATTGCCCGGCGTGAAGTAGTTGGTAAGCGCCCTCTCCGCCGTCTTCGGAAAGTAGACCTTCCCGTCGTGAAGCCGCTTGATGAGATCGTCGGGTGTCAGATCGATGATTTCGACGTCATCCGCCATGTCCACGATCGAATCCGGCACTGTCTCGCGAACCCGGATGCGGGTGATCTGCGAGACGACGTCGTTCAGGCTCTCGATGTGCTGAACATTCAGCGTCGAATAGACATCGATGCCGCGGTCGAGCAATTCCTTCACATCGAGATAGCGCTTCGGATGCCGGCTGCCGTCGGCATTCGTGTGCGCAAGTTCATCGACGAGAACAAGATCCGGCTTACGCGCGAGGATGGCATCGAGGTCCATCTCCTCGAGCTTGCGCCCCTTGTAGTCCACCGCCACGCGCGGAATGATCTCGAAGCCGTCGAGGAGCGCCTGGGTTTCAACGCGACCGTGCGTCTCGACGACGCCGACGACGACATCGACGCCGTCGGCAACCTTCGCCCGCCCGGACATCAGCATTTCGTAAGTCTTGCCGACGCCCGGAGCAGCCCCGAGAAAGATTTTCAATCGCCCTCTGCCCTCGGCCTGCGCCTTTTCGAGCAACGCTTCCGGCGACGGCCTCAAATTCTGGTCACGAACGTCTTCTGGCATCGGTTCTCGGTTCATCGCGTGGCCCGCAGGGCGTGCGGGCAATCTATCTTATCTAACCGTTGCGCTGTCCAGCTTCTCGTTGAGAGCAAGAACATTTACAACGGGTTCGCCGAGAACCCCGAGTTCACGGGGCTCCACGGCAGCATCGACCAGCGCCTTCAGCTTGGCTTCATCGATGCCGCGCGCCTTGGCAACGCGAGGCACCTGAAAATAAGCAGCTTCAGGCGAGATGTGTGGATCGAGACCACTGCCCGAGGCGGTGACGAGATCGGCCGGAACCTCTGCATCGGGGTTGGTGGCCTTGGCCGCATCGTAATCCGCCTTGACGCGGTCGAGCAGCTTCTGGCTCGTCGGTCCTAGGTTGGAACCGGACGAGCTGGCGGCATTGTATCCGTCACCTGCCGCAGAGGGCCTGCCGTGGAAATAGCGATCGCTCGTGAAGGCTTGGCCGATCAACGTCGACCCGACGACGGTTCCGTTCTTTTCGATGAGGCTGCCATTCGCCTGTGCCGGAAGGATTGCCTGGGCAATCCCGGTCATCCCCAACGGATAGAGGAGACCTGTTATGGCGGTTGTTGCGACGATCATGACGATCGCGGGACGCAGTTGTTTCAACATGAGTGTTCTCCTTAGGCGAGGCCGATTGCGGTGATCAGCATGTCGATCGCCTTGATACCAATGAACGGAACGATGATGCCGCCGAGGCCATAGATCAGCAGGTTGCGGGATAGCAGCGCGCCTGCGCCAACCGGCCGGTAGCGAACGCCCCGCAGCGACAGCGGAATGAGGGCGATGATGATCAGGGCGTTGAAGATGATCGCCGACAGGATCGCGCTTTGCGGCGTTGCAAGGCCCATAACGTTCAATTTCGACAACTGCGGATAGAAGGTCAGGAACATCGCCGGAATGATCGCGAAGTACTTGGCGACGTCGTTGGCGATCGAGAACGTCGTCAGGGCACCGCGCGTCATCAACAGCTGCTTGCCGATCTCGACGATCTCGATGAGTTTCGTCGGGTCGCTGTCGAGGTCGACCATGTTGCCGGCCTCGCGGGCGGCGACCGTGCCGGTGTTCATGGCAACGCCGACATCGGCCTGAGCGAGCGCGGGCGCGTCATTCGTGCCGTCGCCGCACATAGCGACGAGCTTGCCCTTCGCCTGTTCCTCGCGGATCAGCGACAGCTTGTTTTCAGGTGTCGCCTGGGCGAGGAAATCGTCGACACCGGCTTCCGCTGCGATCGCCGCTGCCGTCATCGGATTATCGCCGGTGATCATCACCGTGCGGATGCCCATGCGCCGCAGCTCCGCGAAGCGCTCGCGAATGCCGCCCTTGACGATATCCTTGAGCTGGATGACGCCGAGCAGGCGCCCATCACGAGCGACGGCCAGGGGCGTTCCACCGGCCTTGGCGATCTCGTCGGCAATGGCTTGAAGCTCGCGCACGCTCTCGCTGTTGGAGCGCAGGGCAATGACCGCGTTGCCGGACGCCAGCGTCGCGCCACCATCGACATAGGCGAGCACCGCATCGACAGCACCCTTGCGGATCAGCGAACCCTCAAGGTCCACGCCGCTCATGCGCGTCTGCGCGGTGAATGGCACGAAGGTCGCCTTCAGGGTGCCCATGTCACGACCACGCAGGCCGTATTTTTCCTTGGCGAGCACCACGATCGAACGGCCTTCCGGCGTCTCGTCGGCAAGCGACGCGAGCTGCGCCGCATCGGCAAGCTCCTGCTCGCTGACGCCGCGTACAGGACGGAAAGAGGTCGCCTGGCGATTGCCGAGGGTGATCGTGCCGGTCTTGTCGAGGAGCAGCGTATCGACGTCGCCGGCCGCTTCAACGGCACGTCCGGACATGGCAAGCACGTTGAACCGCACCAGCCGATCCATGCCGGCGATACCGATGGCCGACAGCAGCGCGCCGATCGTCGTCGGGATGAGCGTAACGAACAAGGCGACGAGAACGATGATCGGGATCGAGCCTCCGGCATAGGCGGCAAAGCTCGGAATGGTCGCGGTGGCGAGCACGAAGATCAGCGTCATGCCGGCGAGCAGGATGTTGAGCGCGATTTCGTTCGGCGTCTTCTGGCGTTCAGCACCCTCGACGAGCGCGATCATGCGATCGAGGAAGGTGGAGCCTGCAGCAGCCGTGATCCGGACGCGGATCCAGTCGGAAAGAACCTGCGTTCCGCCGGTGACGGCAGAGCGGTCGCCGCCGGATTCGCGGATGACGGGTGCCGACTCGCCGGTGATGGCCGCTTCGTTGACCGAGGCAACACCTTCGACGACTTCACCGTCGGAGGGGATGATGTCCCCTGCTTCCACCAATACGAGGTCGCCGACCTTCAGGCTCGTGCCCGGCACCATGCGAAATGTCGTGCCGTTGCCGGCAGCCAGCAGCTTCGCCTGGGTTTCCGTGCGGGCCTTGCGAAGCGAGTCAGCCTGTGCCTTGCCACGCCCTTCTGCCACGGCCTCGGCAAAGTTCGCGAAGAGAACGGTGAACCAGAGCCAGAGATTGATCTGGAATGAAAAGCCGAGATTGCCGCCACCGGTGACAAGGTCACGGATGAAGAGAACGGTGGTGAGCGCCGAAACAGTGGCGACGACGAACATCACCGGGTTTCTGGCGAGTGCCCGGGGGTCGAGCTTCCGGAAGGAAGCGGCGATCGCCGGAACGAGAATGCGAGAATCAAGGATACTCGCGGATTTTGCCTGGCCCATAAGAGAACTCCAGCCTTTAAAAACGAGGATACGAAGACCGCATTGGCGGTCAGCCCGAAATCAGTTTGAACGCGGCGACCGCCACCAGCAGCGCGGCCAACATCACGAGAATGATGTTGGTGGCGCGTGTCGTGCCGCCCTCCCCCCGCCCCGACGAACCGGGGCGGGAAGGATGTCTGTGGCGCTTGAAGTGCCGTACCAGCATGGTCGCTCCTCAGAACGTCTGGCCGGCAATCGCCACCAGGTGCTCGATGACAGGACCAAGCGCCAGCGACGGGAAGAAGGTCAGTCCGCCGACGATCACGATCGTGCCGGTGAGCAGGCCGACGAAGAGCGGGCCATCGGTCGGGAACGTGCCCGACGATGCAGGGACGGTCTTCTTGGCGACGAGCGAGCCGGCGATTGCAAGCGCGGGAATGATCACGAGGAAGCGACCGACAAGCATGCCGATGCCGAGGGTGATGTTGTACCAGGGCGTGTTGCCGGTCAGTCCGCCGAAAGCCGAACCGTTGTTCGCGGCAGCCGAGGTGTAGGCGTAGAGGATCTCCGAGAAGCCGTGCGGTCCGGCCGTTCCGACTGACGCAACAGCAGAAGGAAGAACAGAGGCAATCGCCGTGAAGACCAGCATCGCAAGCGGCAGGCAGAGAATGGCGAGCACGGCCATCTTCATTTCCTTCGCCTCGATCTTCTTGCCGAGATACTCGGGCGTACGGCCGACCATCAGGCCTGCCACGAAGATCGCGATGATGACAAACAGCAGGATGCCGTAGAAGCCCGCACCGACGCCGCCGACGATCACCTCGCCAAGCTGCATGTTGATCAGCGGAACAAGACCGCCGAGCGCCGTGAAGCTGCCATGCATGGCATTGACGGCGCCGCAGGATGCCGCAGTCGTGATGACGGCAAAGAGCGACGACATTGCCACGCCGAAGCGCACTTCCTTGCCTTCCATGTTGCCGCCACCAAGACCGAAGGCATGCATCAGGGGATTGCCAGCAGCTTCAGCCCAGTAGGTGACAGCCACGCCGATGAGGAAAAGCACGAACATGCTGGCAAGGATGGCCCAACCCTGACGCTGATTTCCGACCATTCGGCCGAACACGTTCGTCAATGCTGCGCCGATCGCAAAGATCGATACCATCTGTATGAGGTTCGAGATTGCATCCGGGTTTTCGAACGGGTGTGCGGAGTTGACGTTGAAGAAGCCGCCACCATTGGTGCCGAGCATCTTGATCGCCAGCTGCGAAGCGACAGGACCGAGAGCGATGGTCTGCTTGGCGCCTTCGAGCGTCGTTGCCTCGACATAGGGGCCGAGCGTCTGCGGTACGCCAAGATAGACGTAAACCACGGTCAGGGCGATGCAGAGCGGGAGCAGCACATAAAGGGTTGCCCGCACCATATCGACCCAGAAATTGCCGACAGCCTTGCCGGAAGCCCGGGAGAACGCGCGGATGAACGCCAGCGCAATGGCAATGCCGGTCGCTGCGGAAACGAAGTTCTGCACCGTCAGACCCGCCATCTGGGTCAGGTCGGACATCGTGCTCTCACCGCCGTAGTTCTGCCAGTTGGTATTGGTCACGAAACTGACGGCGGTGTTGAAGGAAAGCTCGGGCCCCACCGCGCTCATGCCGGCGGGATTGTAGGGAAGCACGGCCTGGAAGCGCATGAGCGCGTAGAGAACGAACACGCCGAGCAGATTGAACATCAGCATGGCGATGGCATAGGAGGTCCAATGCTGCTCCTCGCGCTCGCCGGTGCCCGCCGCTGCGTAGAGCAGGCGCTCCACGGGTGCGAGAACCGGAGACAAGAAGGTGCGTTCGCCACTGAAGACGCGCGTCATGTAGCTGCCGAGCGGCTTGACGAGCGCAAGAACGATCCCGCAGAAAAGCAGGATCTGAAGCCATCCGTTGAGGGTCATGGTGGTTGCTTTCAATACCCGGGCTTGAAGATCAGAAGCGCTCGGGGCGAATGAGGGCGTAGGTAAGGTAAACCGCTAGGAACAGCGTTACCGCGCCGCTGAGAACGTAATCGAAGGTCATGGGTCTTACTCCGGCTTAGAGCCCGTCGCAGGCTTTTGTGTAAGCGATGCAGAGCGCGAAGAAGACGATCGTGAAACCGAGTAGAACGATGTCGATCATCGATCATCACTCCTTGTGAGTTGAACGGCAGAACCGCAGCGACGCATGTGCCCTGCGTATTCCGAAACTATTGTCGGGACGATCGGGAGGATCTTCCGCGTGTTAATATGCGGCCGCAGGCCATAAAGGTTCGAGACGAGCGACCCGGCGCGGATATAAAAATCTGATAAATGCCCGCGCGGTCGGTCAAAGGGGCAAAAGGCCTTCACCTATCGTGCACGAGAAGGTTGAAAACCGGCGTCGCTGCGACAATTCCTCTTGAAGAGAGAGAGGGGCAACGCATGCGGCGGGCGTTGGTGAGCGGTCCGTGCTTCTCGCCTGGGAAGCTGGCACGACCGGTCCTGAATGGACCCCCGTTGAAGGACTGGATCGGCAGCCAACTCGGCCCCGCCTATAGCGATGAACCGGTCATGGCCATCCCCTACGACCGTGGCGACGGCCGGGACAGCGTTCTCTTCGACTACGTCTGGCTCTACCCGCGCCTCTGATGACGTGATGCGGTAACCAAAAAAAGAGCCCCGCTTTGCCAGCGGGGCTAAATCTCAGAAGTGGTGGATCTGATCACCGGCCGCTAAACGCAGAAACGGCAGGAAGGTTCCAACGATTGACCGCCCATGTCCCTGAACCACGCTTTCGCCCTGCGCGCCCGTCTCGCGGACAAGTGACCGAAGGCCGATCCGTCACAAAGCTGATATTGGCACACCGCTAATATGCCAAAGAGAGCATCGAGCTCGCGATGTTCTCTTTCCTCCCACCTGGCCCGCTTCGGCGGGTCTTTTCTGTTGATCGCTCGGAAGCACTGTGCAACGATCCGGCGTTTCCTGGGCAACTGGCTGGACAACGTGATGAAACGCTTTGTTTGTGCGGTGGGAAAGTTCGGCACTTTTTCTGTGATCGACCTGATGACCGGCCATCCGGCCGATGCGGGCGCTACCTCGATCTTCCTCACTCGTTTGGAAGCGCTGCGGCTCGCGGGCCGCCTGGAACAGGAACGCGGTCTCTCTCGAAGCGCGGCGATCAATCAGGGAATGGCATCCAAGGACGCCTCAGTAGGCCTTGCCGGGCGAGAGTGCCGGTGACATCCCCTCAGACAGGCCTCGCCAACGTGGCGCCGGATGTAACGCAACAGAAATGACGCACATGGCGACGAGCAGAGGCCCGGGTCGAGACCTCCGCTCCTCGTTAAGCCATGTAAGCAAATCCGCCAATTTGCCTGCGAAGCGACATTGTCGGGAACTGCTTAACGGTTCCTTGCCATGGACAATAAGCTTTCAACCGCGATTTTTCGGCACCCGGCTAAATGCCTGCATCTGCAAATTGCAGGGCATCCTGCGGCCAGGCGATTGGAAATCGCGGCGACCGCTGAAAGGCAAGGGAAACGCCGCAAGCTCACGTTGAGAGACCGAAAACGGCTCCTATGGGGTATGAACGGGGATCACTGCCGCGATTTATTTGACGTAGATCACCAGATTTCCGTTGCGCGCCTTCACCGCCCATTCAATGTCCTTCGGCGTCAGCTTTTTCTGCTTCAGCTGGCCGACGAGCCATTTGTTTGACTGCGCCGCGGCGCGAATTTCCTTGACGTGCTCTTCGCTGCCCTGCTGTGGATGAGCACCAGTCTCCGAGAAGTCCGCGGTACGATAGCTGACGATGCTGATCCGCTTCCCGTGATACGCCTTGATCGTCGCCGGAAGGTTTTCGTCCCAGTTCTGTCTACGATACTCGCGCCGCGTCTGCTGCGCATCGACCGGCATGACGGTTGCCACGGTGGACAAGGCAACCAGCAATGAGACAATGATGTTTCGCATATTCCTGCCTCCAATCGAAACCGATGGAGATTAGGCGCACCACGCCGCATTTTGCATTGCGTGGGATCAATCTAGCCCGGCAGAATTCTTATCCCAGGCAGTGATCTGTCCGGAGACGACTGTGCGGGCGGGCACTTACCGCTTTGGGGTTACTTCAAACATATAACTGCTGGCGCCCAAACAAATGAAATAAGAACTTCCTAATTGAGGAGAAAATAAAACACACATCCGCGATCGGACCTAAAGATGGATACGCTCGGCCCCAGCGAATTCGCCCGATATACTTGCGACATCATCACAGACGCCGCGAAAATGGCGGAGTTGGAGCCTGATTGGAACGCGCTCTGGCTGAAGGCCAAGGGCTCGTTCTATCAGAGCTTCTCCCTTTGCTATCACAGCTGGAAGGAGATTGCCGAACCTGCCGGCCGATCGCTCTTCTGCATCGTGATCCGCGATAAGGGGGCGATGGTCCTCGTCTTCCCCATGGTGCGATATCGCAAGGGGCCGCTCCTGATGATCCGGCCACTCGGCCCGAACGCAGCCGAAACGACGGATATGCTTGTCGATCCCGACACCGACCGGCAGGCCGTGGTGACCAGGGCCTGGCGAACTATCGAGCGAGGAGCAAAGGCCGACATCATCCACATGCCTTTCATCAAGGTCGGATCGACATTGGATCAGCTGGTTCAGCGCAGGCGCAGCTTCGAACGCGATGCAGAGATCGCTCCCTTTGCCGATCTGCAGGACCAGACGGACTGGGAGGCGTACCAGAAGATCATCGGCACGAATTCCAGGCAGCAGCTGAATCGAAAGCGCAAGCGCCTCTCTGAATTCGGAGAATTTGCCTTCGTCGAAATCGACCCCGTCGCAAATCCGGAGCGCACGGCGGAACTGCTGGAATGGATGTTCGCGCAGAAGCAGATCTGGGCTGAACGGGCTGGAAAAGACTGGAACATGATCAGCTCCCGGAATATCGAGACTTCCTCTTTCGCTGGATCACCGACCCGAACAACATCCAGCAGATGCGCATCTACACCATCGAGATCGACAAGATGCCGATCGCGCTGAAACTGGCAGCCTACGGTGTCTCTCACCTGGACCTCATCATCGCGGCCTTCCACCCGGATCCGCAATACGCCAAATACTCGCCCGGCTTCGTGCTCGACGAGTTCTGGATGAAGATCGTGTTCGAGAAGCGCCTGAACGTCGACTTTGGCGCCGGCAGCGAGCCCTACAAGCTGTTCTGGTCGCGAAACGTCAAGAACGATCTGGCAAACTACCGCATTCCGGATACGCTCGCCGGCGCCGCAGCGATCCATCTGTGGCGGCTGAAACGCCGGGTGTCCGCGCACCTCGCGGAGCGCCGGAAACGACAGCCCGCGCCGGTGCCGGCCTGAAGCCGAAGGTGGTCTTGCATAGCCACGGTATAGTTCAGTAACTGCACGTCCAGTTGTTGGTAGGCCTGAATCCACCGTCGCAGGCAGGGTTTTCAGACGTGCGCGGATTGTAATAATTATCGGCCGGATTATGGCTTGGACCGGTCGTGCAGGCTGAAGTGAATGCGGCCAGGATGATCACTATTCCCGCAGCGACGAACGTGTGAATTCTGCCCATTGGATTTCCTCGCGATGGCTCCGCACTTGTGGAAAATGCTGCGTTACCGAGACGGATGCAAGAGCGTCAGCACGATTGAGTTCGGGAACATCGTACTGCGGTCGCCGTTCGCTTGCGCCGAGCACCGCCGCGCAGGAGATCCATAGCCGAGCTTGTCGGCCTGTTCCGGCAGCTGGTGGCGGCCGCAATTACAGAGCCTAGCCATGTGGGGCATAGTGATAGCGTCGGACTCAAGGCTATCTATTCAGCCTGATCAAATCGGATTTGTCGGGTGATAAAAATGGTAGCGGGGGGCGGAATTGAACCGCCGACCTCAGGGTTATGAATCCTGCGCTCTCACCAACTGAGCTACCCAGCCACACTACCAACGATGCCGTTTCGAAGTGTCCGGCTCGTCGAATGAGCGGCTTATATGGCGAGCCTTGCGGTCATGTCAAGCGCATGAATGAGAAAATGCCCGGAGTTTTCAGGCCGCGACAACACTCGCCAGCAGCGCCTTCAAAGATGCTTCTGCCGCCGGTTCGCGTTCCGAGCGCTCGATGAAACCGCCGCCGTAAACGCGGGCGTCGTCTCCCGGCGCCGAGTAGAGAGCGCAGGCCTGTCCCGGTGCGATCCCGGCTTCGCCGACGGAAAGATCGACGTAGATACCGCTCGCATCCGCATGCAGTACAGCCGGCGTCGGGGCACGCGTGGAGCGCACCTTGGCGAAGCAGGCAAAGCCTTCGCCTGATGCAGCCTGCAGCAGCTCTTCGTCGCCCAGCCAGTTGACGTCGCGCAGGTAAACGCGGTGAGTTTCCAACGCTTCCTTCGGCCCGACAATCACCCGCCGCGACCGCGCGTCGAGATAGACCACGTAGAGCGGCTCGCCGGTCGCGATGCCTATGCCGCGGCGCTGGCCGATCGTGTAGTGCAGGATGCCCTCGTGCTGACCGAGTACGCGGCCGTCGAGGTGCACGATATCGCCCGACAATGCCGCGTTCGGCTTCAGCTTGTTGATGACATCGGTGTACTTGCCTTGCGGCACGAAACAGATGTCCTGGCTATCCGCCTTCTTGGCGACCACGAGGCCCATTTCTTCCGCGAGCTTGCGAGTCTCCGCCTTCGGCAGGCCGCCAAGCGGGAAGCGCAGATAGTCGATCTGCTCCTGGGTCGTGGCAAACAGGAAATAGCTTTGGTCGCGATCGGCATCGGCCGGCCGGTAGAGCGCGCGGCGGCCGGGATTGCCCGGGGCCGGATTGGGGCGCGAACGGATGTAGTGACCCGTTGCCAGCGCATCGGCACCGAGTTCCTTTGCCGTCGCAAGCAGATCGGCGAACTTGACCGTCTGGTTGCAGGACACACAGGGGATCGGCGTTTCGCCGGCCACGTAGCTTTCCATGAACGGATTGATCACGGTATCGCGGAAGCGCTTTTCGTAATCCAGCACGTAATGCGGGATCCCGAGCGTCTCGCAGACTCTCCGGGCGTCGTCGATATCCTGACCCGCGCAGCACGAACCGGCGCGATGAACAGCGGCTCCGTGGTCGTAGAGCTGCAGCGTGATGCCGAGGACGTCATAGCCCTGCTGCTTCAGGATGCCTGCCACGACAGAGCTGTCGACGCCGCCGGACATCGCCACGACAACGCGCGTATCTTCCGGCTTCTTGTCAAAATCCAGTGTGTTCACGGGTAGCTGCCAATTCTTAAAGCGGTCTGGGAACCGCCTGCCCTTCGGCACATCGGCGGATCATCATGCCGACCGGCGGGATCGTCCGCCCGGTCCTTTCGTTGCCGAGGATATAGAAAGGAATGCGCCCCCGCGCAAGAGGCCGGCCCTCGGCCTGTCATCGGCGCGGCGGCCGTTCAGTTTTTCAGCGTGCCGCCGCTGCGCTCGATCGCCGTGTTGCGGATGATCTCGGCAATCTCCGGATTGCTGCTGGAAAGCATCTGGAAATCGGCCGCATAGAGCGACAGAAGCGAGACTTCGGTGGTGGCGGTCACCGTTGCCGAACGCGGAGCGCCGCTGATCAGCGCCATCTCCCCGAAGAAGCTTCCGGCGCCGAGTTCAACCGGCGTCTGTGCGGCAATGTTCACGCGTCCTTCGACGATGAAGAACATCTGGTCTCCCGCCTCCCCCTTCCTGCAGATCACTGTACCAGCCGGCACGACCCGCCGCCGCAGGGCCCGGACGATCTCGACGAGTACCCCCGATCCAAGCTTCTGAAACAGCGGCACCGCGGCGACCAGCTGCCAGTTGCGCACGAAATCCTGACGGCGCACCTCCTCGTAGAAGCCTGTCGCAAGGATACCGGCCCACAGCGCGAAAATGCCGATGCCGCTCATCATGACGAGCCCCGCAAGCACCCGACCGGCAAAGCTCTGCGGAATCTCGTCGCCATAGCCCGTCGTCGATAGCGTGACGACAGCCCACCACATGGCCTGCGGAATGCTGCCGAAGCGATCTGGCTGAACGTCGCGCTCGATCAGATAGCCGGCCAAAGCTGCGCCAAAGAGAACGATGCCGAAGATCGACGTCACGCCGATTAGATTGCGGGCTTCGTTGCCGACGACCCTGCCGAGCAGCCGGAAGAAATTGGAATCCCTCAGCGGCTTCAGGAGCCAGATGCAGCAATAGAGGCTCCGATCCCGCGAGCCAGCCAGCAACAGCGCCGCAAGCGGCACAACGACCGCCAATCCATCCAGGATGATTTCCGCTTTCCGATCCCGCAGGCTGCGCGCCTTGCGCACCAGCAGCGTCTCGGCGAGCTGTGCCAGATAGGCGAGCCAGACCGCGACCAGCAGAATAGTCAATCCCGTCCTCACGCCTGGCGTCAGATCCGGGGTGGTCAAGGCTGCGACTGCGATCAAGCCCGCCGCAGCCAGCAGCCCGTTGAGCGGCTGAGAAAATTTCAACAAATGCTGCAGCGACATCGAACACCTCTCGGGCCGTCGCGTCTACAATAGGATGCCATCGACGCAAGGGTAAAGGGCATCCTTTTGCGGTGCCGGATGCCGCTTAGGCGCGGGTGATCATGGCTGCGAGCTTGAAGGAAAGCTTGCCCACGCCAAGCGACAGGCAAAACGCAACCGGCCAGGCAATGACGAAGGAATGCGACCACTCCCGCAGCCATTCGGCGCTTGGCCCGAGATGCAGGAAGCCAAAGAAGCCGGTCATCATGAACGCCATCATCCCGGAGATGAAAAGCTGGGCGATCAGCAAGGTCTTGGTATCGATCATAAATGCTCCACACGTTGAAAGGTGGAGCGCGCCCGCGAAATCCCGCAAAGTCCCAGCACCACCTCGTTGAGGTTTGGTGCCGTGGGTTCGCTTGAAACGACTAATTCCCGCCTGGGCGAGGACCGGAGTAACCAACCGGCCTTCAATTTTTCGGCCATTACCCCTTAGCCGACCCAGCGCAACTGTCAATCGGCCATGTTCAGCGCCACGGTCGCGAGCGGGGGACCAGATATGCTGAACTCTCAGCCCACCAGACGTGACATCCCGTCATAGATCATGGCTTCAGCCTCGCTCCGGGGCATCGGCCGGCCAAGCAGGAAGCCTTGCACCTCACTGAAACCCTCCGCGCGCAGCTTCTGCAGCTGCTCTTCGGTTTCGATGCCCTCGGCAAGCGTCGTCGCATTGAATCCGGAGCCGATGCCGACCACGGCTCGCACGATGGCAAGATTGCCGGGATCGGTCTCGATGCCGGAGATGAAGCTGCGGTCGAGCTTGATCTTGTCAAAGGCAAAAGCGCGCAAATAGCTGAACGAGGAATATCCCGTGCCGAAATCGTCGATCGCAATCCGGATTCCGAGTTGCTTCAACGCCCGCAGCAGCGGCAGGCTCTGTTCGACATCAGCCAGGAAGACGGACTCGGTTATCTCGATCTCCAGCCGCTCCGGTTGCAGCCCGCTCTCGTCCAGGGCGGCGACCACGCTTGCCAAAAGGCTGTTGTGCCTGAACTGGCAGACGGAAAGATTGACCGCGATCTTCAGGTGCTTCGGCCACGCGGCAGCCGTACGACATGCCTCGCGCAGCACCCATTCGCCGATCGGCACAATCAGGCCGTTCTCCTCGGCGATCGGAATGAAATCCATCGGCGGTATTAGGCCGCGCTCCGGGTGGCGCCAGCGCAGCAGCGCCTCGAAGCCGCCGAGGCCATCGTGATCGAGTTGCACGATCGGCTGATAGAAGAGTTCGAACTGGCCTTTCTGCAGCGCTTCCCGCATCTCAGCCGTCAGCATGTGCCGTCGCTCCGCCTCGAGCCGCATCGCCGGCTCGTAGAAGCGATAGGTCGAACGGCCGCTCTCCTTCGCCGCATAAAGCGCAAGGTCGGCATGCCGCATCAGAACGTCGTCGTCCCCTGCATGATCGGGGGCGATGGCAATGCCGATGCTGCAGGTGACGTGTTCGTTGACACCATCGAGATCGAACGGCGGCAGAAGCGTCGAAAGCAGACGCTCGGCAAAACCCTCCAGGCCGCCGTCCCGAACCTGCCGCACCACCAGCGCAAACTCGTCGCCGCCGAGGCGAGCGACCAGATCGTCGGGAGACACCAGCTTGGTCAGGCGCGCGGCAACTTGGCAGAGAAGCGCATCGCCGGCGGCATGTCCCTTGCTGTCATTGATATGCTTGAAGTGATCAACGTCGAGATAGAGCAGCGCGATCGGCTCCTCAGCCGTCGCAAGCTTGGCCTCGCGCTCGACATATTCGGAAAACGAGGCGCGGTTCGGCAGGCCGGTCAACGCATCGTGCATCGCCATATAGGCCAATCGCGCCTCGACCGACCGCTCTTCCGTCACATCCTGCGAAATCCCCAGCAGATAGCGCGGCGCACTGCCATCCGCCGTCGGCAGGGCCCGCTTGACCGTCCGCAGAATGCGCGGAACGCCATCGGTACGCAGCATCGTCTCTTCGAGGCTGATCGTCTGCTCGGCCTCGAAGGCAATCTGGTCCT
Source organism: Rhizobium grahamii (assembly GCF_009498215.1). Classification (NCBI taxonomy): domain Bacteria; kingdom Pseudomonadati; phylum Pseudomonadota; class Alphaproteobacteria; order Hyphomicrobiales; family Rhizobiaceae; genus Rhizobium; species Rhizobium grahamii. The sequence continues at coordinate 2,619,699 of NZ_CP043498.1, forward strand.
GCTGGCGGAAAATCGCCAGCTGCGCCTCATCGAAAAGCACCCGATCGGTGACGCCGACGACATCAGCCGGATTGCGACCGACGATCGCCGCGCAGGCTTCGTTGAACAGCATGTAGCGGCCGTCATCGGCCATATCCTTGACGAAGACGCCGACCGGAAGGTTGTCAACGATGCTGTCGAGCATGCTGCGGGTATCGGTGATCTGCCGGTGCGCGGCGTTGACCTCGGTGCGATCCTGAACAATAGCGAGAATGGCATCGCGGCCATTGAAACGCACGGCCCGGCCGTAGGTCAGGACTTCCAGCATCTCACCGCTGGCCTTCAGATGCGTCCAGCGTTCCGCCTTTTCCATGTCGGTGCGCGCCTGCACGGCGCTCAGCATCCGCTGGCGCTCGTGAATGGGGCGAATGTCGAGAACGGTCATCCGCGCGTACTCGGCGCGCGAATAGCCGTAGAGATCGACGGCCGCATGATTGACGATCAGGAAGCGCAGCGTGTGCGGATCGTAGACCCACATCGGCGACGGGTGCGTATCGAACAACGACTGGAAATCGTCGGTGCGCGCATCGGTCAGATCAAATGCTCTTTGGCTAACGTTCATCGTCAAATCATATGAAGTATTGTTGCCGGATCAAACCGGTATAGAGGAAAAAGCTAAATAAAATCAGAATCATACGCCGCACAAACTTTAGGCGATCGCCTTTGTATTGTGCAGTCGCAAGGTCAATTGTTCGATATGGAACGCTATTTTCTGCGGCTAATGGTGAGAATGCGTGCACTGACCGTGGTCGGCCAGTACCTCGATCACACGGCACTGATCGACGCGACCGTGGCCGCAGCCCTCCACCATTGCTTCAAGCTCCGCCTTCAATGCGAGAAGACTGCGGATCCTCTGCTCGACCTCGACAAGGCGGGCCTTGGCGATGGCATCCGCCGAAGCGCAGGATTGGTCCGGATCGTCCTGCAGGGTCAACAGGGCGCGGATCGCATCGACTTCGAAGCCGAGCTCACGCGCATGCCGGATGAAGATCAGACGGCGCAGGTCCGCAAGCTCGTAGGAGCGCTGGTTGCCGTCGCTGCGGCTCGGCGCCGCGACCAGCCCGATGCTCTCATAGTACCGGATGGTCGGCACTTTGACGCCACTCTGCCTCGACGCTTCTCCAATCGTGATCTTTTTCATGATTTTTCCGCTTGCACCTCTAGTCACTAGAGGATGTAGGAAAGATGCTTCCGAATGACAAGGAAGTGGACAATGGGCGAGACGGTCGAGAAGCGCTTTAGGGTCGAGGGCATGGATTGCGCCAGCTGCGCGGCAAAAATCGATACCGCCGTCAGGCGCATGCCCGGCGTTGAGGATGTCGCCGTCTCGGTTACCGCAGGCACGATGACCCTGCGCCATGACGGCACCAGTGATCTCGCCGCCATCGAGAAGAAGATCTCCGGTCTTGGCTATTCCGTTGCGCAGCTCGGCGCAGCTTCCGACCGACATGCCGCCTCTCATTCGCATGATCACCAGCATGCACACGGCTCGTGCGGGCACGACCATGATCATGGGCACCACGACGACCAAGCGCATACGGATGATCACGACCACGACGCTGTCGAAGGCCTGCATGGCCATGATCACACGCCGATGTCCGGTCCTTGGTGGCGGAGCAAGAAGGGCAGGTTGACGATCTTTTCCGGCGTGGCGCTCGCCGCCGCCTTCGCTCTGGGTCATCTTGTCCCGGCAATCGAGAGCTACGCCTTCATGGCTGCCATGCTGGTCGGCCTGCTGCCGATCGCGCGCCGCGCCGTAATGGCCGCGCTTGCGGGCACCCCCTTCTCGATTGAAATGCTGATGACGATCGCAGCGATCGGGGCGGTCATCATCAACGCATCGGAAGAAGCAGCGACCGTCGTCTTCCTGTTTCTGGTCGGCGAACTGCTGGAAGGCGTAGCAGCCGGAAAGGCGCGCGCCAGCATTCAATCCCTGACGGCGCTTGTTCCGAAGAATGCGCTGGTCGAGGAAGGCGGCGGCACTCGGGAAGTACCAGCCGAAAGCCTCGCGGTCGGAGCAACGATCCTCGTTCGACCAGGCGATCGTATATCCGCTGATGGTGTTATCTTGTCTGGCGAAAGCACCATCGACGAAGCGCCGGTGACAGGCGAAAGCACGCCCGTTCGCAAGGGCGAAGGCGAAACGGTCTTCGCCGGCACTGTCAACGGTGACGCAGCGCTCAGGGTAAAGGTAACGGCGGCCGCAGCCGACAATACGATCGCCAGAGTCGTCAGGCTTGTCGAGGAAGCCCAGGAATCGAAGGCGCCGACCGAGCGCTTCATCGATCGCTTCTCGCGCTACTACACACCGGGCGTCGTGGCCGTAGCCGCACTCGTCGCCGTCATGCCGCCGCTGCTCTGGAGTGGTGATTGGCGCGAGTGGATCTACAAGGGGCTGGCCATCCTGCTCATCGGCTGCCCGTGCGCGCTCGTCATCTCCACACCTGCGGCAATCGCCGCCTCGCTCTCGGCCGGCGCCCGTCGCGGCCTGCTTCTCAAAGGCGGCGCAGTGCTTGAGACGCTGGGCAAGATTACCGCCGTCGCCTTCGACAAGACAGGCACCCTTACCGAAGGCCGCCCGCAGGTGACGGACATCCTGAGTTTTGGCGACGATGAGGCCGAGGTCCTGAAATATGCCGCGGCTCTCGAAGCCGGTTCGAGCCATCCCCTCGCGGTGGCCATTCTGGCCCGCGCCAGCGCCGATGCGATATCGCTGCCTCAGGTGACGGAGGCGCGCGCGCTCGGCGGACGCGGTGTTGCGGGCAACGTCGCCGGAGTTGAGGTCTTCCTCGGCTCGCCCAAGGCAGCCGGCGAGCGCGTGGCGTTGTCGCCCGAGCAAAGCCAGCGCATCACGGCATTGAACGACGAGGGCAAGACTGTCTCCGTCCTGATCGCCGGCGAGAGACTGGCCGGCGCAATTGCCATGCGCGACGAACCGCGCGAGGACGCCAGGACCGCGCTCGCGACCCTCAAGGCGCACGGCGCCAAGATCGTGATGCTGACAGGCGACAATAGCCGCACCGCGAACGCCATCGCGGGCCAACTCGGAATCGACGTCCGCGCCGAACTGATGCCGGAGGACAAGCAACGGATCGTTGCGGAACTGCAGCGTCAGGGCTTCAAGGTGGCGAAGGTGGGTGATGGGATCAATGACGCCCCGGCCCTTGCGGCGGCCGATGTCGGCATCGCCATGGGCGGCGGCACGGATGTAGCGCTTGAGACGGCGGACGCGGCAATCCTGCACGGCCGGGTTTCCGATGTCAGCGCGATGATCGCCCTGTCGAAGCGGACCATGCGCAACATCGCGCAGAACATCACCATTGCCCTTGGCCTGAAAGCCGTTTTCCTGGTGACGACAGTCGCCGGCATCACCGGCCTATGGCCAGCTATCCTGGCCGATACCGGCGCAACCGTGCTCGTCACCATCAACGCCTTGCGACTGCTGAAGCCAACAGGATCGAGCGCAACATAGAGGTCCACCAAATAATTGGGCGCGCTGGAACTTAATGCTCACGAACGCGTTACCATTAAGAGGAGGACTAACATGACCAACGATTTCAACCGTCCTGTAAATTCTCCCCCGCCGAAGAGCGGGGGTTCTTCGAAGACAATGTGGATACTTTTGGCAGTCGTCGTGGTGATCGTCGCGCTGGCCGCAACCTACTGGCCAAGGTCTCAAACGGCGACCACCTCGACCGCGCCGACGACGGCACCAGCGACCGAGCCGGCTACGCCGCCTGCAACCACCACACCGCCTGCCGCTACGGCTCCGGCAACTCCGCCGGCAGCGGAACCGGCAAAACCTGCGGAACCAGCTGCGCCAGCCGCGCCAGCCGCGCCAGCCACACCTGCGACGCCGGCTCCGGCAACCCCGCAATAACAATAAAGGCCCGCCTAACAGCGGGCCTTTATTTCATTGTTTTATCGTTTCTCAGTGCGCACCGGCCTTCAGAACCCGGTGCGTGCTGTCGTCGAGCGCCTGGCCGGCGGCTCTGCCGTCCTTCGCAAGGCCGTTTGCGGTGTTTGCACAAGACGTCAGCGACAGGAGAGATGCGAGAATGAGGGCAATGGAAACGCGTGTCATGAAAATCCCCGTATAACCGTCAATGAACGCCGCAAAGCCGGCGCTGAACGACAAGATAGCGCCCTAGGCGACGCGATCAATCCAAGCTGAAGACACGAAAAAGCCCGGCGCTACAGCACCGGGCTCGCTTGCTTCCTTGGGAGGAAAAATCAGTCGACCGCGAAGACCAATGGCTTCGCCTGACGGATTGCCGCGTTCGCCGTCAGTTTTCCGAGCACCTCATCGCTGACCGGTCCATCGACGTAAAGCAGCGCGATCGCATCGCCGCCCTGCTCGCCGCGACCGAGCTGGAAGTTGGCGATATTGACGTTGGCTGCACCGAGCGTCGTACCGATGAAGCCGATCATGCCGGGAACGTCGGTGTTGGAAATGTAGACCATGTTGGCGCCGACATCGGCGTCAAGGTTGATGCCCTTGATCTGGATGAAGCGCGGCTTGCCATCGGAGAAGACCGTGCCGGCAACGGAACGGGTCTGCTTGTCTGTTGTCACCGTCAGCTTAATGTAGCCGTCGTAGACGCCGGTCTTGTCGCGCTTGACCTCGGAGAGCACGATGCCCTTTTCCTTGATCATGATCGGTGCCGAAACCATGTTGACGTCGGCGACCTGGTTGCGGATCAGGCCGGCCAGCAGCGCAGACGTCAGCGCCTTGGTGTTCATCGTGGCGGTCGCGCCATCATACAGGATCTCGATTTCCTTGATCGGATCTTCCGACACCTGACCGACGAAGGCGCCGAGAACGTCGGCGAGCTTGATGAACGGCTTCAGGATCGGCGCTTCTTCAGCGGTGATCGACGGCATGTTGATGGCGTTGGAAACGGCACCTTTGACGAGGTAATCCGACATCTGCTCGGCAACCTGCAGCGCAACGTTTTCCTGCGCTTCCGTGGTCGACGCGCCGAGATGCGGTGTGCAGACGACGTTGGGAAGGCCGAACAGCGGGCTTTCCTTGGCGGGCTCGACTTCGAAGACGTCGAAGCCGGCGCCGGCGACGTGGCCCGACTTGATGGCTTCGGCAAGTGCTGCTTCGTCAACCAGGCCGCCACGGGCGCAATTGATGATGCGAACCCCGGGCTTGGTCTTGGCGAGGTTTTCCTTGCCGAGAATGCCGCGGGTCTTGTCTGTCATCGGCACGTGCAGCGTGATGAAGTCGGCCTTGGCCAGCAGCTCGTCGAGCTCGACCTTGGTGACGCCCATCTCCTGAGCGCGCTCAGCCGACAGGAAGGGGTCGTAGGCAAGAACGTGCATGCCGAGGCCAATGGCCTTCTTGCAGACGATGCCGCCGATATTGCCGGCGCCGATGACGCCGAGCGTCTTGCCGGTGATTTCGACACCCATGAACTTCGACTTTTCCCACTTGCCGGCCTGCGTGGACGAATCCGCTGCAGGCAGTTGGCGGGCAACGGCAAACATCAGAGCGATGGCGTGTTCGGCCGTCGTGATCGAGTTGCCGAACGGCGTGTTCATGACGATGATGCCGCGCTTCGAAGCAGCCGGGATATCGACGTTGTCGACGCCGATGCCGGCGCGGCCGATGACCTTCAGGTTGGTTGCGGCGGCGATCAGCTTTTCCGTCGCCTTGGTGGCGGAACGGATGGCGAGACCGTCGTAGTTGCCGATGATTTCGGCGAGCTTGTCCTTGTCTTTGCCGAGCTGCGGCTGGAAATCGACTTCGACGCCGCGATCACGGAAGATCTGGACGGCGGTTTCCGACAGTTCGTCGGATACGAGAACGCGAGGTGCCATTGGGGGCTTCCTTCAAAAGGTTCAACGATGGAATGTAATCGGGATTGCGAGGCTCCGCCTTTTCAGCGGAGCCGGATGCGATCAACTCAGGCAGCCGCCTGGGAAAGCGTCGCCTTCTGGGTCGAAAACGCCCAGGAGAGCCACGGCATCAGCTTCCGCATGTCGGCCGTTTCGATCGTGGCGCCGGCCCAGATGCGCAGGCCCGACGGCGCGTCACGGTAATGGCCGATGTCGTAGGCGACACCTTCCTTGTCGAGCAGGCTGACGATGCCCTTGGCGAAGTTCGCCTGGCCGTCGGCGTCGAGCGCCAGAACGTCCTTGTCGGTGATCTTGAGGCAGACCGACGTGTTGGAAGCCGTCTCGGACTTGACCGCGAGGTTGGCGATCCAGTCATTGGCGGCGACGAAGTCGGCGATGACCTTGGCATTGGCGTCGGCGCGAGCCATCAGGCCCTTCAGGCCGCCAACATCCTTCGACCACAGCAGCGCATCGATATAGTCCTCGACGCAGAGCATCGACGGCGTATTGATGGTTTCGCCGGTGAAGATGCCCTCGATCAGCTTGCCGCCGGAGGTCATGCGGAAAATCTTCGGCAGCGGCCAGGCCGGTGCGTAGGTGGTGAGACGCTCGACGGCGCGCGGCGACAGGATGATGACGCCATGAGCGCCCTCACCGCCGAGAACCTTCTGCCAGGAGAAGGTGACGACATCGAGCTTGGCGAAGTCGAGGTTCTGCGCGAAGGCGGCAGAGGTCGCATCGCAGATCGTCAGACCCTTGCGGTCGGCTGGGATGAAGTCGCCGTTCGGAACGCGAACGCCCGAGGTGGTACCGTTCCAGGTGAAGACGACGTCGCGATCGAAATCGATGGTCGAGAGATCGGGCAGTTCGCCGTAACCGGCTTCGATCTTGCGAACGTCCTTCAGCTTCAGCTGCTTGACGACGTCGGTGACCCAACCGGCGCCAAAGCTTTCCCAGGCGACCATGTCGACGCCGCGCTCGCCAAGCAGCGACCAGAGCGCCATTTCGACAGCGCCGGTATCGGAAGCGGGCACGATGCCGATGCGGTAGTCCGCGGGCACTTCCAGAATTTCACGGGTAAGGTCGATGGCCTGCTTGAGCTTCGTCTTTCCGATCTTCGCGCGATGCGAGCGGCCAAGCGGCGCGTCGGAAAGGGCTTCGAGCGACCAACCGGGGCGCTTCGAGCAAGGGCCAGAAGAAAAATGGGTGTTGTTCGGACGGACGTCCGGCTTTGCGGTGGCAGTGGCCATATCTATACCCTTCCAGGTAATTAGCCTCTCGTTGGGGAGAGGTGTCCCGCCGCCGTGGATATAGATCGAGCCTGACATAGTCAACGGAGAAGTGTCGCAGCTGGAGGATTTTTTGACGCAGGCGCGACCTAACCGCCGAAAGACAGATCGCCAAAAACGAGAAAAGCCGCCCGGTCGGGGCGGCTTTCCGATGTGTATAAGGTAGACTTACTTGTATACGATCGGCGCCGGAGGCGGCTCGTAAGGAGCCGGGGCGCAGCCGCCGAAGAGATAACGGGCGCCGACGCGAGCTTCGTGAATGTTGAAGCCCTTGTCGCGGCCAGGGCCGCCGTTGGCGTTGTAGCCGAACATATCGCCGCCATCGACGTGCAGGAAGCGGTAGCCGACATCTGCCTTCACGTTGCAGCTGACATCGATCGTCGCGCCGGCCATGAGCGCGTAGCTGAAGCGCCAGCCGCTCTTGCCGTCATGAAAATATGTCGGGTCGCAGTTCGATGGGTTGCCGGTTTCGCACGAGGTGTTCTGCAGGTCCTTCCACTTGACGTAGGTGCCACCAATGCCGGCGCCGACGTAAGGCGTGACGTAGCCATAGGTCCCGAGATCCACGTAGGCGTTCGCCATCAGGCTCCATGCCGTAAGCGACGAGAGATCGGTAGAGGTACAAGCAGCGGCCACACCGCAGCTTCCGACCGTCGAACCATGGAAATCGGCCGAGCCGAAGTAATCGAGCGTGAGGTCGGTGCGGAAGTAGTTGTTGACCTGGTAACCGACACCGCCGCCGCCGGTGAAGGCATCACGAAGGTCCGCGCTCGCGAAGTCGACTTCGCTGGCGTTGCTGCCCTGGAAATAGCGAGCACCACGCAGGTCGGACCAGCCGTAACCTACGTCACCGCGAAGATACCAGCCGGTCGCTTCGGTCACAGTCACTTCCGGCGGCATTTCCGGAACGGGTTCCGCAGGCGCAAGATCCGCGGCAAAAACATTGGACGTCATCAGCAGCACGGCAAAGACGCCGGATAAGCTTCTCATCATGGATCCCACTCCAAAATTCGTGGCTTGGCAGGGCCATTCGCTGCCAGTCGGACACGTTTCGGGATGGATAATGAAACGGAAACGTTAAAAGCTGCTTAACTACAAATATTTACCGTGTTTGTTGTTGGTTCCTGAACCATAATTCTACGGACAACAAGAAAAAGCCGGCACGAGATGTACCGGCTTCTTTGCTTCGGATCAGAAGATATCAGGCAGCCGAGCGAGCGCTCGAAATGGTGCCGATCAAGTCGTTGACGATCCGCTCGATCTGGCCGCGATCATCGCCTTCCGCCATGACGCGGATCAGCGGCTCGGTACCGGACGGCCGGATGACCAGACGGCCGCTCTTTGCAAGCTCGGCTTCAGCGTCGGCAATCGCCTTCTGCACGATGATGTCTTCCAGCGGCTTGCCGCCGGAGATGCGGACGTTGCGTAGAAGCTGCGGCACCGGCTCGAAACGACGGCAGACTTCGCTGACAGTCTTGCCGGTGCGCTTGACGGCAGCGAGGATCTGCAGCGCGGCAACAAGGCCGTCGCCAGTCGTGCCGTAGTCCGACAGGACAATATGGCCAGACTGTTCGCCACCAACATTATAGTTGTGCTGACGCATATGCTCGACCACGTAGCGGTCGCCGACCATGGTGCGGACGAGGCCAAGCCCCTTGTCCTGCATGAAGCGCTCAAGGCCGAGATTGGACATCACGGTCGCAACGATGCCGCCGCCGCGCAGCTGCTGGCTTTCGGCATAGCTCTCGGCGATGACGGCCATGAGCTGGTCGCCATCGACCACGGCGCCGTTTTCATCGACGATGATCACGCGGTCAGCGTCGCCGTCTAGCGCGATGCCGATATCGGCCCGCACTTCGTCGACCTTCTTCTGCAGGGCGACCGGATTGGTCGAACCGCAGTTCAAGTTGATGTTGGTACCATTCGGCTCGTTGCCGATGGTCACCACATCGGCGCCGAGTTCCCAGAGAACGGCCGGCGCGACCTTGTAGGCTGCACCGTTGGCGCAATCGATCGCGATCCTCAGGCCCTGGAGCGTTACGTCACGCGGCAGGGTGCGCTTGGCATGCTCGATGTACCGGTCGTGGACGCCATCGACGCGCTTGGCGCGGCCGATGTCGTCGGACTTGGCGAGCTGCGTCGAGAGGTCCTTCTCGAGAAGCTCTTCGATCTGCATTTCGAGTTCGTCCGACAGCTTGTAGCCATCCGGTCCGAACAGCTTGATGCCGTTGTCTTCGTAAGGGTTGTGTGACGCGGAGATCATCACGCCGATATCGGCGCGGAGCGAGCGTGTCAGCATGGCGACGGCAGGCGTCGGAATGGGACCGAGAACGAAGGCATCGACACCGGCAGCCGTGAAACCGGCGACCATGGCGTTCTCGAGCATATAGCCCGAAAGGCGCGTATCCTTACCGATCACGACACGGTGGCGATGACTGCCGCGACGGAAGATGGTCCCTGCTGCGATGCCGACCCGCATCGCGAGATCAGGTGTCATCGGAAACACATTGGACTGACCGCGAATTCCATCCGTGCCGAAATAACGTCTTTTCATATGCACCCTCTGTGCTCGGGCACGCCTCTTAAGAGCCGCGCATTCCCACTTCAACATTCGACGCCGACCTGGCGTAGCGTCGCTATAAAGGCGCCAAATTGGGCCTTCTTATGTGAGCGGCATGCCACAATTCGTGGCGCCCATCACGTAAATTACCGAGAAAACTGATTATATCCCGTTACCAATAGAATTGGCCGGATACCATTTCTGATATCCGGCCAATCCATCTTTTCCCAAGATAATCAGTGCGTTTGCGGCTCCAGACCGCTCTCCGGCTCATCACCCTTGGAGGCTGGCCGGGTACCGGTCTTCGGCACGGCGGACCCACGGCTCGGAGGCGTATCGTCACCGAGATCGCGAGATGGCTTCTCGCCGCGAATCAACGCCTTGATCTCTTCGCCCGTCAGGGTCTCGTATTCGAGCAGCCCTTCGGCGATCGCAACGAACTCGTCGTGGTGGTCGGTGAGGATCCGGCGCGCTTCAGCATAGGCCTCATCGATCAGCTTGCGAACTTCCGAGTCGATGGTCATGGCCGTCGCTTCCGACACGTTCTTCGACTGCGAAACCGAGTGACCAAGGAACACTTCCTGCTGGTTTTCGCCGTAGGAAACCTGGCCAAGCGCATCCGAGAAGCCCCACTGCGTCACCATCGCACGGGCAAGCTTGGTAGCCTGTTCGATATCGGACGAAGCACCTGAGGTGATGTTTTCCTTGCCGAACGTCAGCTCTTCGGCAACGCGACCGCCCATCATGATGACCAGACGCGACACCATCCACTTGTAGCTCATGGAATAGCGGTCGCCTTCCGGCAACTGCATGACCATGCCAAGCGCACGGCCACGCGGAATGATCGTTGCCTTGTGCAGAGGATCCGCAACAGGAACCTTCAACGCCGTGATAGCATGGCCCGCTTCGTGGTAGGCCGTCAGCTTCTTTTCGGCTTCGGTCATGGCGGACGAGCGACGCTCGGCACCCATCATGATCTTGTCCTTGGCGTCTTCGAATTCCTGCATGGTGACAACGCGCTTGTTGCGACGCGCAGCCATCAGGGCAGCTTCGTTGACGAGGTTCATCAGGTCGGCACCGGAGAAACCGGGCGTACCGCGAGCCAGAACCTTGAGATCGACGTTCGGCGCCAGCGGAACGTTGCGGGCATGCACCTTCAGGATACGCTCGCGACCGATGATATCGGGGTTCGGAACGACGACCTGACGGTCGAAACGGCCCGGACGCAGCAGCGCCGGATCGAGAACGTCGGGACGGTTTGTCGCGGCGATCAGGATGATGCCTTCGTTCGCTTCAAAGCCGTCCATCTCGACCAGCAGCTGGTTCAGCGTCTGCTCGCGTTCGTCGTTACCGCCGCCAAGACCGGCGCCACGATGGCGGCCGACGGCGTCGATTTCGTCGATGAAGATGATGCAAGGCGCGTTCTTTTTGGCCTGCTCGAACATGTCGCGGACGCGGCTTGCGCCGACACCGACGAACATTTCGACGAAGTCGGAACCCGAGATCGTGAAGAACGGAACGTTTGCTTCACCTGCGACAGAGCGTGCGAGCAGCGTCTTACCGGTGCCGGGAGGGCCGACCAGAAGCACGCCGCGCGGAATCTTGCCGCCGAGACGCTGGAATTTCTGCGGATCACGCAGGAATTCGACGATTTCCTCGAGGTCCTGCTTGGCTTCGTCGACGCCGGCGACGTCATCAAACGTGACGCGGCCATGCGCTTCGGTGAGCAGCTTGGCCTTCGACTTGCCGAAGCCCATCGCGCCGCGCGAACCACCCTGCATCTGCCGCATGAAGAACAGCCAGACACCGAGGATCAACAGCATTGGCAGCAGCGTACCAAGATAGCTCAAGAAGCCAGACGAACCATCGGTTTCAGGCCGGGCCGAAACCAGGACGTTCTTGCTCTGCAGACGATCAAGCAGGTTGTCGTCGACAACAGGCGTATAGGTCTGGAAGGTAGTGCCATTTTCAATATAGCTACCGGAGACACGGTTGCCCGTGACGACGACTTCCTTGACGCGGCCCGCATCCACTTCTCGCAGGAATTGCGAATAAGGGATATCGCGGGAGCTGGTCTGCGCCGGCGACGTCTGGAACATACTGAAGAGGGCAATCAACAAAAGCGCTATGATTGCCCACAAGGCGAAATTACGTAAGTTAGGGTTCATTGAACTCCCCAGCACTGGAACGACCGCCTCATGGCGACCGTCTTATTTGGTCTCTAACATAGGATTGCGTCATGCCGTTGCCAAGGCAAACCCGTCGGTTAGATGGTTTTTCCGTCAATAAGACCTAAAGGTGCTTTTGGATAGGGGCGTGTTCCAAAGGCACCTGCAAGACTATCTGCGAAGATGAAATCAAATCGTGTCAAAAAACGGTCGAACGGCGCAAAATAAGGGGCAATCAGGACATCTTCGGCACAGCCGGGATCAAGGTCCCTCCCCTCGCCGTCCAGGATGCGCGGGAACGCGGCCATTGCCCGCTTGAAGGCCGATCTTGGCAGCCGCCGATCCGCCTCGCCAACAGCGCTTGCGAGCCGCGCCTCGACACGGATTATCTGACCGCTGTCGTTCTGCACCTTATAGCGATTGTCCCAGATGCCGAGCTGTCCGGGAGCCAGCGCCAATGGCAGGATGCCCCGGCTTTCGCGGGTAAGGTAGAGGCCATCGCGCCTGAGATCGAACACGACGCGGGCGGCCGTCATTCGTCCGGGTTCTGCGGCCTTCACGAAGGCCAGCACCGCCGCAAGTTGCGATCGACCCGGCGCAAAGGGCTGTCCGCCGAATACCGCCGCCAGGCGGCCGAGCGCATATTCCAGCACGTCCCGGTCGACATCAAGTCCACCACCTGAGATCGCGCCGAGCCCGAAGGGGTGAAAGACGAAATGCCTGGTGATCAACGCGGCAGCGTCGGCGGCCAGTCGCGAACGACTGGCACCAGCATCGCTTCCCATCTCATCGCTGCCGCCCTCGCCCCGCAGGCGCCGGCGAATACGGACGCGTTCGTACTTGATGTCTTCATTGCTGGGATCGTCGACCCACGAAACATGAGCCGCAGCAAGCAGGTGACGAATATCGTCCCTCAGGCAGCGCAGAAACGGGCGCGCGACCCAAACGCGGCGATCGAAAAGGACGAGGTCTGCAATCCCGGTGCTTTCCCGTTCCGAGCGCTCGGCGCGCATGGCGACGGTTTCGCGCTGGTCATCGATTGTATGGGCGGTAACCACAATGTCCGCGACCATCTCGCCGGCGGCTTCGGCAAGCAGCCTATAGCGGGCCTCGCGCCCAGCCGCGGAGATCCCGGCCTTCGGCTTGGTGCCGCGCCAAACCTTGGTGAGATGGGGAATGCGGAGTGTGTTGCAGAGAGCGGCGACCTGTCGCGCTTCATCTGCGGATTCGGGGCGCAACGCGTGATCAACAGTTGCCGCGCAAAGAGAAATGGAAGAGTCCGGCTTCGCCCTCAGCGCATTGGAAAGCGCGAGCAGAAGGCCGGTAGAGTCGCTGCCGCCAGAGATTGCCACCAGAATGCGGGCAGGTCGGTCAAGCGAGTCGAGAAAGCGGCGTGCTGCCGTTTCCGGGGAAAGAATGCCATCCGGGCTCAAGACCGGACAGCCTTAGCAGGCGAGACGCTTCTGTTCGCTCGCGACCTTGGTTATCACGGCGCGCGATGCTTTCGGATAGCGCTTCGAAACTTCCTTCAGGGTTGCGCAAGCCGTCTCGGTGTTGTCGAGCGCTGCGAGCGACATGCCGAGCTTCAAGAGCATCTCCGGCGCCTTCTCGGACGTGCCGAATTTCTGATGCGCATTCAGGAAGGTCTTGGCGGCTTCGTTATACTTGCCCTGCGAATAGAGCGCCTCTCCCAGCCAGAAGTTTGCATCGGCGGCGCGGGCGCTGCTCGGATACTGGGAAATATACTGCGTGAATTCCTGCTCGGCCGTGCCGTAGTCTCCAGACAGTACATGACCGTATGCGGCCTTGTACTGGTCGGACTCGCTTCCAAGCGAGGCCGTCTGTGACGCCTTGCCGGCATCGACGTTCGGCAGCGGCGAGGAGCCAACCTCCGCACCCGGATTGACGGTGCCGCCAACCTGGTTTCCGCCCTGGTCGAAATCGATCGAACCGAGCTGCTTCGGCGGCTGACCGAGACCGGTGTTTTCGGGCACGTCCGTCGAGGGAGCCGTCTCGGCTCCCCGGTTTGCCTGGATGGTGCGGGCGACGTCGTCGCCACCCTGCGCCGTCTGGTTCGAAGCGGGCAGATCCGCCTCGCTCTTCTTCATCGGCTTGCTGCTGCCGCCGGCCGCGCTGCCGCCACCCTTTTCCAGTTCCTGGAAGCGGAATTCGTTGTCTTCCTGCGCCTTGCGGATGGTTTCCTGCATCTGCAGCAGCTGGAAGCTCATCTCCTCGATGCGGCCGTTCAACTGGCGAAGCTGCTCTTCGAGCTGTTGAATGCGGACTTCCGCGCCGCCCGCGGCCTGCACGTTGACGACCGGCGCGTTCTGCTGACGGTCCGCGGGCTTGCCGCCCACATTCCAGCCGAATAGCGACGTCGCATTCGCCGACTGGCCCGCCCCGGCCACCGTTGCGAGGCAAAGCATGCCCGCCACGACAAATTTCTTCATATGGTTCGTCCTGTCCCAGTGATTCTTCGCGCCTCGATGGCACGAACAGGAGATTTTTCCAATTGCTTTCAAAAAGCAACGGAGTTCGGCCAAAGTGTGTTCAAAAAGAAAAGGCGGCTCGCGATGGAGCCGCCTTTCCAATTTGTAATAGAACCCGGCATTTTGCTGCCGGAAAGGCAATTACATGCCTGCGCCACCGAGAACGGTAACGGCGCGGCGGTTCTGCGACCAGCAGGAAATGTCGTCGCAGACAGCAACCGGACGCTCCTTGCCGTAGGAAATCGTCTTCATGCGCTGAGCCGGAACGCCGCGCGAAGCGAGGTAGTCCTTGGCGGCAGCCGCACGGCGAGCGCCGAGAGCAAGGTTGTATTCGCGCGTGCCTCGTTCGTCGGCGTGGCCTTCGACGGTGATCGCATACTTCGGATAACGGCCGAGCCACTGAGCCTGACGGTCGAGCGTCTGGGCAGCGTCTGCACGGATCGAGGTGCTATCGGTGTCGAAGAAGATGCGGTCGCCGACGTTGACAGTGAAGTCCTGGGCAGAGCCAGGCGTTGCGGCACCGGCGCCAAGGCCGAGATCGCCGGCGCTGTTGGCCATGTTCTTCTTGTTGGCGCAACCTGCCAGGGCAAGACCGGCAACGAGCGCGATCATGACGGGGTTACGGGCGAAATTCTGCATGCGGCTCATTGCCGGGGTGTGAATTCGGCTCATGGCCGGTCTCCTTGCGACTTGATTAAGGTTGCCGGACTGTAACCGTTCTCGGTTAATCGGCTTTCAAGAATCATGGTTAACGAATGGTTGATTTGTCCCTCTGTCGCCCAAATCGAGGATTTTTGCGGCGACAAGAAGGCACATCCACAGTCTTTCCTACTCCAGAAGCGGCGACCAGGCCGGGTCGGAAGCGTATGCCGGGGTCTTGATCATCTGTTCGTTGTAACCGGTCAGATCGATCGAATAGAGCTGCGGACCGCCTGCTCCCGCCGCCTGGCGGAAGAACATGATCACACGGCCGTTCGGTGCCCAGGTCGGGCCTTCATTGTGGAAGCCGGTGGTCAGGATGCGCTCGCCCGAACCATCCGGCTTCATCACGCCGATCGAGAACTTGCCGCCCGACTGTTTGGTGAAGGCGATCAGATCGCCACGCGGCGACCAGACCGGCGTGGAATAGTTGCCGTCGCCAAAGGAAATACGCGTCTGGCCGGAACCGTCGGCATTCATGACGTAGATCTGCTGGTGGCCGCCACGGTCGCTTTCGAAGACGATCCGGCCGCCGTCAGGCGAATAGGAAGGAGACGTATCGATCGCAGCCGTCGAGGTCAGGCGCGTCGTGGTGCGCGAACGCAGGTCCATCGTGTAGATGTTGGCATTGCCTTCCTGCTGAAGGCTCATGACGACCTTCTGGCCATCCGGCGAGAAGCGCGGCGAGAAGGTCATGCCGGGGAAGTTGCCGACAACTTCGCGCTGTCCCGTTTCCAGCTGCAGCAGGTAAACGCGCGGCTGCTGGTTGGCGAATGACATGTAGGTGACTTCCTGCCGGTTCGGCGAGAAGCGCGGCGTCAGAACCAGGTCGCTGCCGTTGGTCAGCATGCGAACGTTGAAGCCGTCCTGGTCCATGATGGCCAGCTGGCGCTTGCGCTCCTGCTTCGTCCCGGATTCGGACACGAAGACGACGCGCGTATCGAAATAGCCTTCTTCGCCGGTGATCTGCTTGTAGATCGCATCGGCGATGATGTGCGCCACGCGGCGCCAGTTTTCAGGCTGCGTGTAGAACTGCTGGCCGGTCATCTGCGTGCCGGCAAAGGTGTCCCACAGGCGGAATTCTGCGCGCAGACGGCCATCGGCTTCCTGCGTCACGCGACCCGTTACGAGTGCCTGGGCATTGATGACCTTCCAGTCTTCGAAGCGCGGCGCGGCATCCGGATTGGAGATCTTCTCGATGAAGGCGTTCTTGTTGATCGGCGCGAAGAGACCGGAGCGCTGAAGGTCGGCTGCCACCACCTGCGACACCTGCGCGCCCATGTCGCCCTGCAGAAAGTCAGTGATCGCGATCGGCAACGGCTCGACGTTACCCTTGTTGATGTTGATTTCGACAAGCGCATTCGCTGGCGTCGCGACAACGGCCGTCGCGACCATGCCGACGGCAACCATCAGGGCGCGGAAAAGAGAACACTTGGTCATAGAGCACAAGCCTTTCAGCATTTTAAAGGGCTAGATCGCTGGGATCGAAATTGACGATGACTTCGCCCCAGGCGTCGTATTTGTCTTTCGGAAGGTTCGTGAACGGCGACGACTTCATGACGGCGCGCTTGGCACCGCTCGCCAACGCCATCCGCGTTGCCTCGTTGGTGCCGCCGATGGCTTCAACTTCGGGCGAGCCGATGATGTTGCCATCCGGGTCAAGCTTCATATGGACCTTGATGCGAACGTCGCTCGCACCTTCCATGCCTGGAATAACCGACCAGTTGCCGGCAATCGCGCTACGCAACGCGTCCATCTCGCTCATCGACAGCTTGGAGCCACCGGTCGCCTTCTTGGCGCCGAGCGAAGCAACCTCGGTTGACCTCTTGGCGCCGCCATTCGACGGATCCTGCTTGTTCAGCAACGCCGCGATATCGTCGGCGTTGAAGTCGCTGTCCTTCGCGGACGAGGCCTTGGCCTTTTCCTGCTTCTTGTCGGCCAGCTTCTTGTCCGTCGGCTTGTCGTCGGATTTTGCCTTATCGTCGGTCTTCTTCTCAGGCGGCTTTTCGGCCGGCTTCTGTTCCGGCGGCTTCGGCGGCGTCGGCTTCACGACCGGGGTCGGCACCTTGTCAGGCAGGGCTTCGGCATCCGGCTTCGGAGGCTCGGCCTGTTCCTGCGGCTTCTCCTCGGGCTTTTCAGGCGTCGGGGTGGGCGGCGCGATATCCGGCTTCGGCGGCGTAATGGACGCGACCTGTTTCGGCTCGACGTCCGTCTCTTCCTTCATGATGTCCTTCACCTCGTTCGGGACAGGATCATTTTGAGGAAGAGGCTTTTCGGATGCCTTCGGAGACGCCTGGCTGACATTGTTGTTCGGCTTGGCGTTCGGGATCGGCGGGGTCTTGATGTCGACCTTGTTGTCGCCCATGTTCTCGGCGTTCGGGACATCGGCAGGCTTGGTCGTCGGCTTCGGCGCCGGCTTTTCGCTCGGCTTGGCCGTCTTGTCGCCCTGCTGCATCTGCGTCATTTCTTCGACGGGCACGAGGTCGACGGGCATCGCCTCGAAATCCTCGACCTTGAACTGCTCCGGGGAGCCGATCGAAATCAGCGCCCAGGCGAGCAGTGCACAGTGCAGAGCAGCAGATGAGACGATACTGGCCTTCATAGCGTTTACTACGGGCCCTTCTTCTCTTGGGTGACGAGGCCGATGTTCTTGTAGCCGGCACCCTGGATGCGGGCCATGACATCGGCGATCACGCCATAGGGCGCGGTCGCATCGCCGCGAACGAAGATGCGCTCATTGTAGCCGGTCGTTGCGATTGCCTCGAGCTTCGCGGCAATTTCCTCGGCCGGGATCGGCGTTTCCTGCAGGAACACCTGGCCGTCGTTCTTGACCGAGATCGTGATCGGCTGCGTTTCGGAATTCAGCGCCTTGGCCTGCGTTTCCGGCAGGTCGACCGGCACGCCGACCGTCATCATCGGTGCAGCGACCATAAAGATGATCAAAAGCACCAGCATGACGTCGACCAGCGGCGTCACGTTGATTTCGGAGATGGCACCGCCTCTGTGGCCGCCGCGACGACGACCACCGCGGCCACCGCCGCCTCCGCCACCGCTTGGAGCACCCATACCCATATCGTTAACTCCGTTCCCGTCGATTACTGCGCGGCCTGACGCGGCTGCAGCTTCTCGTCGATTTGTCGCGAAAGGATGGCGGAGAATTCGTCCGCGAAGCCTTCCATGCGGCCCGAGAGCTTGCCGGCATCGGCGGAGAACTTGTTGTAGGCAATAACCGCCGGGATAGCGGCAACGAGGCCGATCGCAGTCGCCAGAAGCGCTTCAGCGATACCCGGTGCGACGACCGCAAGGTTGGTCGACTTCGAGCCGGCGATTGCCTGGAACGAGGTCATGATACCGACGACCGTACCAAACAGACCGATGAACGGACCGGCCGAACCGATCGTCGCCAGCGAGCCGAGACGGGCGGAGAGATATTCGGATTCACGAGCGAGCGTGACGTCCATGGCGCGATCGATACGCATCTGCAGGCCGATCGGCGAGCGCGCACCGCGTTCGAACGACTTCTTCCACTCGCGCATGGCGGCGACGAAGATCGATGCGAGGCCGGTGTTGTTGCGCTCCGACAGCGTGCGGTAAAGTTCTTCCAGCGACTGGCCGGACCAGAACACCTGCTCGAACTTGTCGAACTGGCGCCGCGCGCGACCGTAGGCCAGATATTTGTCGATGACGATCGCCCAGGTCCAGACCGAGGCTGCGATGAGCCCGAGCATGACCAGCTTGACGACGAGACCTGCCTGCATAAACAGCGACCAGAGGCTGACGTCGGCCGTTGCTGCTGCCAATCCTACTTGTTCCATTGATCCAAAATCCCCGAATCCAAACGCCCGGCGCTTGACCGGGCGGCACAAAGTGATCTCGCAAGAAGTGTCTGGCGGCCGCCGCCCAAAGCCCTGGTCAAGCTTCCAAGCTCTTATCCGTCTTCCTTGCCGTCAAATTTGGTCAAAGGAAGGCGTGCACCGCACAAACTCTGACTTTCCGAGTAAGACACTATTATGGTTAATAGTTCGTTAGCGCCGGACTATGACAGCGGATTATCGGCGAAGATTTGTCCCTTGGATTACTTGGCCAGTTCTATTTTAGACGGCCGAAACAGCGCTCATCTTGCAACGCGCGAATTCCTTCACACAAAAGTCAAGATTTTACAAGCGCTGTCTTCCTCATTACCGCCATGCGTCATTCGCAGATCAGAACTCGTCCCAACCGTCCTGGTAAGCAGCGCCGTTTGCCACGCGCTTCATCTGCGAAGCGGCTGGACGAGCCCGCGCCGGAGATGGCGCGGCCATGACCGCGGCGACGTTGCGCAGCGCGCTGGACTGCTCCGCCCCGAGCACCTTGAACTGCGAGATCAGCTCCCGCAACCTGCTGGCTTCCTTGGCCAGGGTCGCGCTTGCGGCATTGGTCTCCTCGACCATCGCGGCATTCTGCTGCGTCACTTGGTCCATCTGATTGACTGCCGTGTTGACCTCGGCGAGGCCGATCGACTGCTCCCGGGAAGCGGTTGCGATCGCGTCCATGTGCTGGTTGATCGAAGCTACGTACTCGCCGATCTGATGGAGGGCATCGCCCGTTTCGCGCACCAGCTTGACGCCGCTCTGCACCTCGTCGCTGGAGTTGCGGATGAGATCCTTGATCTCCTTGGCGGCAAGCGCCGAGCGTTGTGCAAGCTCGCGGACTTCCTGCGCGACGACGGCAAAACCCTTGCCTGCTTCGCCTGCACGGGCCGCTTCGACGCCGGCATTGAGCGCAAGAAGGTTGGTCTGGAAAGCGATCTCGTCGATGACGCCGATGATATTGGAAATCTGCAGCGAGGACTGTTCGATCCGCTGCATGGCATCGATCGCGTTACCGACGATCTTGCCGGAATGAACCGCGCTGCCATTCGCACGCTCGGCGACCGAACGCGCTTCATCGGCGCGCCGCGACGAGTTCGAGACGTTCGCGGTAATCTCGTCGAGGGCCGCGGCGGTCTCCTCGAGCGACGCCGCCTGCTGTTCCGTACGCCTCGAGAGATCGTCGGCACTCTGGCTGATCTCGCTGCTGCCACCATCAATAGAATGGGCGGCACCGGTGACTTCAGCCAATGTCTGGCCGAGCTGCTGAACGGCCTGATTGAGATCGTGGCGCAACTGTTCGAAGTCGGGCGCAAAGGGGTCGTCCAACCGGAACGAAAGGTCGCCTGCGGCAAGACGCCGCAAACCGTCCGCAAGACCTGATGTCGCCTGGCGAAGACGCAGCTGGGCGGAAGCTTCTGCTTCCTCCTGCATCCTGACGCGCTCGGCTTCCGCATGCGCGCGGGCTGCTGTCGCTTCCTCTTCCAGGCGTCGGTTTGCGATCGCTGCCTGCTTGAACACATCAAGGGCCGTCGCCATCTGACCGATCTCATCGCGGCGGCCAAGGCCGGGCACGGTAATTCCCGTATTGCCGCCGGCGAGCGTGCGCATGGCGTCGGTCACAGAGACGATCGGGCGCGCAATCGAGCGCCCGATCAGGAATACGGCGGAGATCAGAATGATAACTGTGGCGGCAAGGGCCGCTGCAACGAATGCCATCGCGCGGCTGGCAGCCGCGTCGTTGGCCTTCTGCGTCGCGGCTTTCGCGGAGGCATAATCCTGCTTCAAGGCGTCGATCATCGGCTCGACGACGGCATAGCTTTCCGATGTAGCCTTACGGGCGTCGGCCTCTTCGAGCGCAACGGCGGCGTATTTCTGGAACGCGGCGCCGTAGACGATCAGTGCCTTCATGATCGGGTCGCGGACCTCGGACGCCTTCAGATCGCGTCCGGCAAGCGCCGTGAAGCTTTTGATCTCCTCGGCATGCTGGGCGACATACTTCGCATCGCGGCGGATGATGAAATCCTTTTCATGCCGACGCAGCATCAGCATGCTGACCATCAGATCGCTGTCCTTGACGGAACCAAGCTGATCCTCGATCGAATGCACGGCCTCGCGCATTGCGCCTTCGAGACCCTTTGAGGGATCGAGGCCGAGCGTTGCGTTCTTCTCTGCCAGCGTAGCGAAGTTGGCGGCGTAGGCGTCGTATTGCTTTCCGATCGCATCGAGCTCATCGAGCATCTGCGCGTCCACGTCGGCGCGCAGCTCGCCAAGGATCTGCCGCGCATCCGTCGTGGATTGCTCGAAGCTCTTGACCGAAGCCTCGTCCTTGCGAAGGAGGAAATCCTTCTCGTGCCGACGGTTCTGCAGGATGGTCATTGCAAGCTTCGAGACCTCGGACTCGGCAGTCGCAAGACGGTCGGCAGCGGCCCGATAGCCGGCCTCGACATTCCGCTGAAACAGGAAGATGGCCGAGATCGCGCCGATACCGACGAGTGCGACGACAGCGAGCATAAGTACCCGCTGACCGATTTTGAGATTGGACAGGAAGCCAGACATTTCAGACCTTCGCGCAAGGAAACTTTAGCTGGGTCTGAATGAGTTCAATTAAATATAATTTAAAATTCGATCTATGATTTTGTGTGTGATGTTATGAAAATTTCGCAGTTCTTCAACATTTTAAACCAGCGCGCGAACGCGCACCGGACCAGTCTCTTTTCTGGCGAAAATAACGCGCAAGCAATCACACCTCGATCAGCATCTGCTTGGCCAAACTATCAGGCAATCGCCGCGGACGCCCCTTTGCATTGATGACCGCAATGATGACCTTTGCCGCAATCAGCACCACCTCGTCCCTGCGGATCTCCTGGCTCAGCACCATCTTGGCGCCGCCGGCCTTCTCCGTTCGCGTCAGAACCGTCAGGATGTCATCCATCCGTGCGGGCTGCTTGAAGTCGATCTCCATGCGATGAACGACGAAAACCAGTCCCTCCTCGTCGGCGTTGATCAGTTCCCGCTGCTCGACGCCGAGGCAACGCAGGTAGTCCGTGCGGCCGCGCTCGAGGAAATGGAGGTAGCGGGCGTGATAGACGAGGCCGGAGAAATCCGTGTCTTCATAGTACACGCGCTGCAGAAGCCGGTGGCCTTCTTCCGCGAGTTCGCCCGAAATGGAAAAGCCCTTGTCAGCCATCATTCTCTCCAGATTCTTAGGCCCTCTTTGACCCAAGAGTTTCCGGCTTGCAAGCATTGAACAATTGTCACGCTTCCTAAGTAATTCTCGATAAGGGCGCACAGACAGGAGACGACGCGATGAAGATTGCAGTGATGGGCGGAGACGGATTTATCGGCTGGCCAACATCATTGCATCTCTCGGACCTGGGCCATGACGTCCATATACTCGACAACCTTTCCCGGCGATGGATCGATACGGAACTGGGCGTCCAGTCGCTGACGCCGATGGATTCGATCCAGGAGCGCACCCGCATATGGCACGCCGAAACCGGCCGGCGCATCCACTTCAACCTGATCGATCTCGCCAAGGACTACGAGCTCTTGAAGAAGTGGCTTGCCGACAACCGTCCGGATGCCATCATTCATTTCGCCGAGCAGCGCGCCGCGCCCTATTCGATGAAGAGCGACCGCCACAAGAACTACACGGTCAACAACAACGTAAACGGCACGCATAATCTCCTGAATGCGCTTGTCGAGCTTCAGCTTGACGCGCATCTGATCCATCTCGGCACCATGGGCGTCTATGGCTACTCCACGGTCGGAGCTGCTATCCCCGAAGGCTATCTTCCGGTCGGGGTCGAGATCGCGAACGGCGAGACCGTCAGCCAGGAGATCCTCTACCCCTCCAATCCGGGCTCGATCTATCACATGACGAAGTGCCTGGATCAGCTGCTGTTCCAGTTCTATGCCAAGAATGACGGTCTGAGGATAACGGATCTGCACCAGGGGATCGTCTGGGGCACCCACACGAAACAGACGCGCCGCCATCCGCAACTCGTCAATCGCTTCGACTACGATGGCGATTACGGAACAGTGCTGAACCGCTTCCTCATCCAGGCGGCCATCGGATATCCGCTGACCGTGCACGGCACCGGCGGGCAGACCCGCGCCTTCATCCACATTCAGGATTCCGTGCGCTGCATCGAGCTCGCGCTGAACAACCCGCCGGCGCGCGGTGCACGGGTCGAGATCTTCAACCAGATGACGGAGACACATCGGGTCCGCGATCTGGCGGAGATGATCGCCCGGATGAGCGGCGCCGAGATCGCCTGGCTGCCAAACCCGCGCAAGGAAGCCCCCGAGAATGAGCTCATCGTCAAGAACGACAAGTTCCGCAACCTCGGCCTTGATCCAATCACCTTGCAGGCCGGGCTTCTGAGCGAGATTGTCGACGTCGCGAAGAAGTTCGCCTACCGCGTTGACCGATCCCGCGTTCCCGCCGTTTCAGCCTGGACAAAAGACATCGCCGCGACGATCGACCATGATCCGGAAGGCAAGAGGCTGAAGTCCGTTTCATGAGTGACCTCTCGTCGCCCTACGCCTACGTCACGCTCGTCACCAACAACGACTACGCCATGGGCGCCAAGGCACTCATCACATCGCTGCGTCGGACCGAGACCGCCGCCGACCTGGTCGTCCTTCATACTGACGGCGCAGACCAACCAGCCCTTGCACCGCTGACGCAACTCGGCTGCCGGCTTGTGGCTGTCGATCACCTGCCGCTATCCGCCGAGTTCAACGAGCGGCATGCCCGCTCCAGTCTCCACGCTGCCGCCCCCTTCACCAAGGGGCGCAAGCCGGATTTCCATTCGCCGCTCGACAATTTCTGCAAGCTGCGGCTCTGGCAGCTGACCGAATACCAACGATGCGTTTTCATCGATGCAGACGCGATCGTGCTGCGGAATATCGACAGGCTCTTCCGCTATCCGGAGTTCTCCGCTGCCCCCAACGTCTACGAATCGCTGGCGGATTTTCATCGTTTGAACTCGGGCGTCTTCGTCGCTGAACCGTCGACGGAGACGTTTCGACGAATGCTCGAGCATCTGGATCAGCCCGGCCTGTTCTGGAAGCGTACAGATCAAACATTCCTGCAGGATTTTTTCCAGGATTGGCACGGGCTGCCTGTCTACTTCAACATGCTGCAATACGTATGGTTCACCATGCCCCGGCTTTGGGACTGGCAGAGCATTTCCGTCCTGCACTACCAGTACGAGAAGCCGTGGGAGACGAATCATCCGAAGGCCGATAAACTGCGGCCGCTGATCGACCTGTGGCATGCTTTTTATGCCGGCGATGATGTGCCGGATCTATCGACCATGGCAAACCCTGAAGAGGCAGCATGAAGGTATTGGTATCGGGGGAACAGGTCTCGTCGGACGGTATATCGTCGAAGAACTGCTCGCCGCCGGCTATACCGTGATCATCGGCGGGCGCCATGCTCCCCTGCCCCGCTTCTTTTCAAGACCGGTCGAATTTGCCCCGCTGTCACTCGATCCCGCGCATGACCATATCGAAGCCTTCGACGACGCCTATTTCTTCGTCCACGCCGCCCTCCATCATCTGCCCGGGAAATACCGTGGCGGCGAAGGCAATGATCCCGAGGCGTTCAAGCGCTTCAATCTCGACGGCAGCGTCCGGCTTTTCGAGGCGGCCAAACGCGCCGGCACGCGCCGTTGCATCTTCATCTCCAGCCGCGCCGCCTATGGCGAGCATGCTCCCGGCACCGTGCTGAAGGAAGGCATGCCCGACAAGCCGGAAACCCTCTACGGCCAGGTCAAGCTGGATGCCGAGCGCAGCCTGGCACATCTGGCCGCCCCCGGTTTTGCAACAGCCAGCCTCAGGCTGACAGGCGTCTATGGCGATCTTCGGCCCAACAAATGGGACAGGCTGATCGAGGACTATCTCAACGGCCGCGCCCTCCCCTCGCGGGTTGGAACCGAAGTCCACGGCAAGGACGTCGGCAAGGCGGTGCGCGTGATGCTGGAGGCCGAAACGGGGCGGATATCGGGAGAAACGTTCAACGTTTCCGACCTCACCCTCGACACGTGGGACATACTCGAACACATTCGCTGGGAACGCGACTGCCTGAACAGGCTGCCGCTTCCGGCCGACAAATCGCAGCTCACACCGATGGACACGACGAAAATCCGCGCCCTTGGATGGGTGCCCGGCGGCATGCCGCTGTTCGAGCAGACCATCCATGCGCTGGCCACGGACAACGGAGGCGTGTGACGCCGCACAGGCCCGCGCAAGCCTGAGGTTGCAGACTAACCCGGATAGTGCAATCCGGGGGATAGTATGCAAGTCGGCTCCACTTCGGCGCTCAATATTCTGCGCAACGCCTATTCGGCAGACAACCTCAATGCGTCCACGGACAGCGCAAGTAGCGCGCGCCTGAAGATATTGCAGACCTCCGCGAAAGCCTTGCAGACGCTGCGTGATAGCATGACGACCTCGGCTGAAGCGACAAAGGCCCGCGCTGCCCGCAAACTGGAAGAAGCCAAGCAGCAGCTGGAAATGCTGAAAAGCGGTGGCTTTCCGCCGGAAGTGGTCGCCCGCCTTGCGGCCGAACTCGCACACAAGATCAGCGCCGCAGCTGCGGAATTTGCCTCCGCCGTTGCCGCCAGTGCAACGAGCGCAGCATCTGCCGCCAACAGCGCTGCAGCCGTTGCCGATACCGGCGCGAGCGCTGCTGCCGATGCTGCCGGCGCTGCCGCAGATCAATCAGCCGCGTCGGCAACCGAAGCATCGTTCGATGCCTCCGACGCCAGTACGGAGCAGACCGACGAGCCGGATGGCGCCACTGCCGCGCGCAACGCCTACCAGAGCGTGGTCGAAGACGGGAAACAGGCGACGTCGGGCATATCCGCCGAAGATCGCAAGACGATGGAAGAGTTCAAATCCGTCCTGCAGGAGGTCCGCCAGCTGATGGACAAGGCGATGCGTGAACTGCGCGCCCGCAATGGCCAGCAGGGATCAGGCGCGGACGCCTATCAGCTTGACGCACAAGTCGGAGCTTCGGCGATACCCACCAGCATCACAATCTAAGCCGCGAGACCCGGACAAGCCGGCCAACGTCGCATTGTTGCGTTGAAATGATCGGCGAGACCGCTATCGTCAGCTGGAAAAACGGCGCGGTGGAGCATGACCCCAAAGGAACTGAAAGCTGAAATGCGCAGCTGCCGGCTTGCGCTGCGCGACGCCATCCCGGAGGAAACCCGGATCGAGATGAGCCTTGCCATGGCCGAGCACGCCGGCGAGGCGGTGGCGTTCGAGCCTGGAACCGTCGTCTCCGGTTTCCTGCCGATCCGCTCGGAAGCCGACATCCGCCCACTGATGGCGCGCTTCCAGGCACGAGGCGCCAGGCTTTGCGTGCCTGCCATCCTCGACAAGCAGACGATCGTCTTTCGCGAACTCGTGCGCGGCGCCCCGCTTGTCAGCACCGGCTTCGGCACCTCGGGACCACCTGACGATGCCGCCGTCCTTGACCCTGACATCATGCTGGTACCGCTCTCTGCATTTGACAATCGCGGCCATCGCATCGGCTACGGCGCCGGCTATTACGACCGCGCCATCGAGCGTTTGAAGCAAAAAGGCCTGCATCCCAAGCTGATCGGCATTGCATTCGACTGCCAGGAAGTGGCACATGTGCCCGATGAGCCCCACGACGTCAGCCTGGACGCCATCCTGACAGAAAGCGGGCTGCGCTTTTTTGCCTATTGGATTGGATAGCAATGCGACTGCTTTTTCTGGGTGACATGGTCGGTAAGACCGGACGCACCGCCGTCTGGAACCGCCTCCCCGGCCTGATTTCCGACCTGAAGCTCGATTTCGTCGTCGTCAACGGCGAGAATGCTGCCGGCGGCTTTGGCATCACCGAGGATATCTTCCTCGAGACGATCAACGCAGGCGCCGATGTCGTCACGACAGGCAACCACGTCTGGGACCAGAAGGAAGCCGTCGCCTTTGCCGGGCGTCACGACCAGTTCCTGCGGCCGGCCAATTACCCGCAAGGCACGCCGGGTCGTGGCTCGGGGCTCTTTTATGCGCGCAACGGCGCACGCGTGCTGGTCGCCAATGTCATGGGTCGCGTTTTCATGCACCCCGAACTCGATGACCCCTTCAAGTCGGCCGAAGCGATCCTCGATGCCTGCCCGCTCAAGGAGCAGGCGGACGCGATCATCTTCGACTTCCACGCCGAAGCGACCAGCGAGAAGCAGTGCTTCGGCCACTTCGTCGACGGTCGCGCCAGCTTCGTCGTCGGCACGCACACCCACGTCCCGACGGCCGATCATCAGATCCTGAACGGCGGCACCGCCTACCTGTCGGATGCCGGCATGTGCGGCGACTACGACAGTTCGCTTGGCATGGACAAGGAAGAGCCGCTGAACCGGTTCATCTCCAAGATGCCGAAGGGGCGCATGGAAGCAGCGACCGGCCCCGCCACCATCTGCGGCGTCGGCGTCGAGATCTCGGATGCGACCGGGCTCGCCGAAAAGATCGCTCCACTCAGGCTCGGTCCCCGTCTTGCCGAGACGATTCCGGAGTTCTGGCGCTAGCGCCTTCCATGACGCAAAAGTGAGCAGCGGCCCCGGCCTTTCAACTGGACCGCTGCGTTACCTTGCCGCATCCTTCGCACGCACCCGCTGGAGGAAGTGGCATGAAGCCGCGTTTTCTTGTCTTCGCAATTGCCTGCGTGACGCTGCTCATCGCCACGGAGGCGACTGTCGCTCAGCAGGAGCGAAAGGCCACCAGCCAGTGCCAGGCTGTTGCTCAGTCCATCCCTCACGCGACCTACGCGAACTTTTCCGGCACCACGTCGGTTATCGACGCGACAGCGACCGAAGAAACGGTCGCGTTGACCTACATCGGACATTCCACCTTTCTCATCGAGACACCCGGCGGCGTGACGATCGCTACGGACTATAGCGGATGGTACACGCCGCCGCGCCTGCCGATGGTCGTCACCATGAACCGTGCTCACTCCTCGCATTATACACTGACGCCGGATTCAAGCATTCAGCATGTGCTGCACGGATGGAGCGACGTCCCCGGCGAGAAGGCGAAAATCGATCTGGTCGTTGGTGACACTTACATTCGCAACGTCACGACCGATATCCGCGGCGATTTCGGCGCTCCGCAGACCGACGGCAACTCGATCTTCATTTTCGAGGTCGCAGGCCTCTGTATCGGCCATCTCGGGCATTTGCACTACGAACTGACGCCTTCGCATTACGCCGAGATCGGGAGGTTGGATGTCGTCATGGTTCCGGTTGATGGCGGTCTGACGATGGGCGCCGACAGCATGAGCCGCGTCATCAAGAGGCTCCGCGCATCGCTGATCCTGCCGATGCATCAACCCCGACCGCTGCAGAGTTTTCTTTCGATGTTCGGTCCCGACTTCGACATCAGCTACGCCCCGACCAATACGATCACCGTGTCATTGCGGACATTGCCAAAGAAGCCTCTGATCTACGTGGCGAAAGGCATGCAGTGAAAGACCCGGTCATGCCGGGTCAATCTGTGTTCAGGCAAACTGCAGATGCTGGCGGATACCGACATCAGGCATCTTGTCGTCGTCGAGATTTGCTTTGGCAATCTCCCAGCCAAACTTGAGCTTGCTGCCGGTCGAGACCCAGATATCGGCATCGTCGACATGCATCGCCAGCATCGTCAGATTGGGATCCTTCTTGCCGTCCTCGTACCAGGCCGCGACAACAGAGTTCCAGTATTCATCGATCTTCGCAGGATCTGGCCGGACCTCGATCATCCCTGCCAGGCAAGCATGATAGTCATGGTTCTTGCCCACCACGCAAAAATGCGCCCTCGTGCCAGGCTTGATGGAGCGGGCGATGTCTGCATCGGACTTGGTATAGAACCAGATGGTGTTGGTCTTCGGATCGGCGTGCGGTGCCATCGGCTGCATGTGCATGTCTACTCCATCGACACCAAGCATTCCCGCGTGGATGTCGTTCACCTGATCCCAAAGCTGACGTGCCGGGTGTTCGCGCGCCTCGTTGAAACTAGCCATAGCACTTCCTTCCGTTTCGAGGGTCCGTGCTTTGAAACGTCAGCTTCCGGGCTTTGTTCCCTAATTCCGGACGCAGCGCCAACAGGCCAAACCAAGCCGTTTTCCCTTGAATGCGCCCCGTTTCGCTCTTATAAGGCGGCCCATTCCTAACAATAAGACGTGAACAGGGGTGCCATGGCTGGCCATTCACAGTTTAAAAACATCATGCATCGCAAAGGCCGTCAGGATGCCGTGCGATCGAAAATGTTCTCCAAGCTCGCGCGCGAAATAACCGTTGCCGCCAAGGCCGGTCTTCCCGACCCGACCATGAATGCCCGCCTGCGTCTGGCGATCCAGAACGCCAAGGCTCAGTCCATGCCGAAGGACAACATCGACCGCGCCATCAAGAAGGCAGCCGGCGCTGACGGCGAGAACTACGATGAAGTGCGCTACGAAGGCTACGGCCCGGGCGGCACCGCGATCATCGTCGAGGCTCTGACCGACAACCGCAACCGCACCGCATCGAACGTTCGCTCGATCTTCACGAAGGCCGGCGGCGCACTCGGCGAAACCGGTTCGGTTTCCTTCTCCTTCGACCACGTTGGCGAAATCACCTACAAGCTCTCCGCCGGCGACGCCGACAAGGTCATGGAAGCTGCGATCGAAGCTGGTGCCGACGACGTCGAGACCGACGAGGAAGGCCACTACATCACGACCGGCTTCGAGTCCCTCGGCGAGGTCGCAAAGGCCCTCGAAAGCTCGCTCGGCGAAGCTGAAACCGTCAAGGCCGTCTGGCGCGCCCAGAACAATGTGCCGGTCGACGAAGAACGTGCCCAGTCGCTGCTGAAGCTCATCGACAGCCTTGAAGACGATGACGACGTCCAGAACGTCTACTCGAACTTCGAAGTCGATGAAGAAGTCCTGGCCAAGCTTTCGGCCTGATCGTTTCTTCGATTTTTGTTTCCAGACCGGCCGCAGCGATGCGGCCGGTTTTTTGTTATCCACAGCCACCTTAAAGCATGACTTCACATAGCACTGCCACGCGATAACACGTCCGTGATCCGCACTGTCGCGTTAAGACCCCGGTAACCCTGCCCGCCTTGAATGCCCCGCATTCGCTCCAGCCGGTCTGTCTCAAGACCAGCGTCTCTCACACTCTCGGCGGGGAAATGCCATGAAAAGAACAGCCATCCTCTCATTCTGCCTGGCGCTATCAAGTGCCGTTGCGGCACATGCACAACCGACAATGATCAAGAAGTTCGATGATTGGGGTGTCTATTCCTACAGCCGCGAAGGCAGGACGGTCTGCTATCTTCTGACGGTCCCAAAGACGGCGCAGCCTGCAGGCGTCGATCACGGGCGCAACTTCTTCGTGATCGGCAAGGCGCCCGGCAAGCTCACGGCTTACGAGCCGCAAGCGATCATGGGTTACGATCTCAAACCGGGATCGCGCGGTCAGATCCAGATCGGCGATCGAACCTTTGCAATGTTCGCCAAAGGCAAGTCCGCCTGGGTGCTCGAGGAATCGAAGGAGTCTGACGTCATTGAAGCCATGCGCTCCGGCAGCGACATGACGATCGCTGTTGTTTCCAACCGCGGCACGCAAACGAGTTACACATATTCGCTGAGCGGGGTGACGGCAGCCCTGAAGCAGATGTCGCAATGCAAGTGAGCATTCGCTGCTTGCCTTACCGCAGCATCCGGCGGCGCCTTTGCGCGGCCATGGGACTGCTCGCCGCCGCCACCACCTGCCTCGCCTTCGCTCACCGACCGCTCACTGCCGCGCCCATGCCGCAGGTGGACGTGGATGGCGCCAAGGGTCGCGAAACCGGCCTTCCAGTCCCCCGTTTCGTTTCGGTGAAATCGAGAGAGGCGCGACTACGGATAGGGCCATCACTCGATTACGGCACGCAATGGATCTACACGGTCCCCGGCTTGCCGATGGAAATCCTCGCGGAATATGGCAACTGGCGACAGGTCCGGGACTGCGACGGCGTTTCCGGCTGGATGCACAAGGCGCTTCTGTCGAGCAAGCGCACGGCCGTTGTCGGGCCTTGGCTTGCTTCGACGGTTTCGCTCCGCGAAACACCGAAATCCGATGCGAGGGTTGTCGCAAAACTGGAGGCCCGCGTAAGGCTCTCCGTACATGGTTGCGACGGCATCTGGTGCAACGTCGATGTGACAGGGCATGAGATCGACGGCTTCATCAGGCAATCGGCCCTCTGGGGCGTCTATCCGAACGAGAGTATCCGCTAGGTACCGGGAAGCTGAGCGCCGTGATCGACAGACCACGGCGACCACTCGGCCGTCTGGTCGTTCCTAGGCGGCCGCGCGCAGAAAATTGCCGAGGCCCGCGAACAATTCGACAGACTTCAGCCGAGCCTCGATGTCGTGGATAGGCATGGAGATGATCACCTCGTCCGCCTGCGTGTCGCGGATGAATTCCGACAGCTTAGCCTCGGCGGTCTTCTGCGAGCCGACGACCGCATAGCGAAGCGTATGCTCGACGGTCATCTTCTCCATCGGCGACCAGAAGCTTTCCATGTCCTCGACCGGCCGTGGGAATTGCCCGCGCACATTACGGCGGAGATTGACGAACTGCTGCTGCGCCGAGGTGAAATGATACTGCGCCTCCTCATCCGTATCGGCGACCGATCCCATGACGCCGACCATGGCGTAAGGCTTGTCGAGCACGGCGGAAGGCTTGAAGCGGTCGCGGTAGATATCGAGCGCGTCGAGCAGCGAGTCCGGCGCGAAATGCGATGCGAACGCATAGGGCAACCCCAGCATCGCGGCGAGCTGCGCACTGTAGAGGCTGGACCCGAGAAGCCAGATCGGTACGTTCGTGTTCATGCCGGGGACGGCGAGAATGGCCTGGTTTTCGATCGGCGCACCGAGCAATTGCTGCAGTTCCACGACGTCATTCGGGAAGCTTTGCGCTCCGGCATCGAGATTGCGCCTCAGCGCCTGCGCCGTGCGCATGTCCGTGCCGGGCGCCCTGCCGAGGCCGAGGTCGACACGCCCCGGGAACAACGCTTCGAGGGTGCCGAACTGCTCGGCAATGACAAGCGGCGAATGGTTCGGCAGCATGATACCGCCCGAGCCGATGCGGATTCGCTTGGTCGCAGCCCCGACATACCCGATGACGACAGCGGTTGCGGCGCTGGCGATCCCCGGCATTCCGTGATGCTCGGCCAGCCAGAAGCGCTTGTATCCGAACTCTTCCGCTTTCTGCGCCATTCGCGCGGAACTCTCGAGAGACTGGCGAACCGTGCTGCCATCCGGAACGGGAGAGAGATCGAGGATCGAAAACGGAACCATGGCAAAAGCCCACCTGTAGTTTCAAAGACAGGTCTATGTAGGTGGCGGTCGCCTGCTTTCCAAACCCGCGACATGAAAAAGGGCCGTCGCCGGCCCTTCTTCTCAGGTCTTCTCCAAGGCCTAGCCGTGCCGGCGCAACACATGCACTTCGGCACTGTGCTGGTGGCTGCCGTGGACAAGCGTGAAGTTGGCAAGCTGCCGATCCATCTCGACCGCCTCTGTCGCCAAGCGATGGATGGCAGCCGTTGTTTCCTCGACCATTGCGGCGTTCTGCTGCGTCATGCTGTCGAGCTCGGCCACCGCCGCATTGATCTGGCGAAGTGTATCCGCCTCCTCGCGCGTCGAATCCATGATCTCGCTGATCTGGCCGTTGATGGCCTCGACATGGCTGCCGATCCCCGTCAAGGCATCACCGGCCCGCTCGACCAGCGAAACGCCGGCCTCGACCTCCTGCGTCGATTTCTGCAGCAGGTTGGAGATCTCCTTCGCCGCGCTCGACGAGCGTTGCGCAAGCTCTCTGACTTCCATTGCGACGACGGCGAAGCCCTTGCCGGCCTCCCCGGCGCGCGCCGCTTCCACGCCGGCATTGAGGGCCAGCAGGTTGGTCTGGAAGGCAATCGAGTCGATCACGGAAATGATCGAGTTGATCTGGCGCGACGACGCCTGGATGGCTTCCATCGCGGCGATCGTGTCGCGCATGATCTGGCCGGAGCCGCTCGTCTCGCGTTTGGCGTCGCGCGCGATGCGCTCGGCCTGCTCGGCACGCTCGATCTGGACGCGGACGGACTGGGTAATCGCGTCGATGGCGTTGGCCGTCTCGGTGATCGAGGCTGCCTGTCGTTCGGTCCGCCCGGCGAGCTCGTCGGCGCTGGTGCGCATTTCTTCCGAGCCGGAGCGAACTGCCATGGAGTTGCCGCCGATCGCCGTCATGGTCTGGCTGAGCGCCGCCAGCGCCTGATTGAAATTGACCCGCAGGCCTTCGAGTTCGCTTGGGAAGCGACGGTCGATCTGGTAGGCGAGATCGCCGTTGGCGAGATGGTGAAGACCGTCGTCGATTGCCTCGACGACATCCTGCAGCGTCTTTGCCTCGGCTTCGCGCTCCGCCATATGCTGCTGCCGGTCGCGCTCGGCACGCGCCCGGGTTTCCGTGCTCGCTGCTTCCAGTTCGCGGCTTTCGATCAGCGATTGCCTGAAGCGCGCCAGCGCCTTTGCCATCGTGCCGATCTCGTCGCCGCGGTTCTGGCTTTCGATCTCGACGTCGAGCTTGCCGTCGGCGACGGCGCTGGTGATGCCTGCCAGTCGTACCAGCGGGGAGAACAGCATCTTCGTAATGATACCGGTCGCGACTGCCATCACCAGCAGAACCCCGACGGCGATCATGCTGAGCAAGGTCGCGATCTCGATCGAGCCCGCATTGATCTCGCTGAGCCTGACGCTCTCGACCACGAGGAACCGAGAATCGTGATAGTCGACAGAGCGCACGTAGGCACGCGCAGCGCCATCGGCCCGATCGAAATCATCGACGGTCATGGCGGAACTTGCGAGCGCATCCTTAACGAAGCTGAACGGCGTCGTGTCGAGGGTGGCAAGCTTGCCGTCGGCGTTGACGGTCACGGCGCTGCCGTCCTGCGAGACGATCGCGGCCTGCGCCGAGCTGCCGGCAACAATGCCCTTGGTCAGAATGCTGGTGAAGACGTCGTCATGAACCTTGAAGAGCATGACGCCCTTCGCGGCGCCGAGCTTCACGATCGGAACCGCGAAGAAGATTTCCGGCGTACCGCTGGCAGCATCGATATGGAGACCCGAAAAGCCCGCGGGGGCGAAGTCGTCGGTGGCCTTTGCCGTGTTGGCCATCGCCTTGGCAAATGCAATGCCCGCGCCGCTCGCCTTCCACCGTTCGGACGTCAGGTTCTCCGCGAAGTCATCGTTCTTCTTGTAGGAATAGAGAACATTGCCCTCGAGGTCGGCAATCAAGAGGTCGCCGAACGGAGTGTTCTCCAGGTCTCTGGCGACTTCACCCTGGGTCTTCTCGTGGTTCGAATAGTAGAACCCGCTCGGGCCATCCGGCTTCAGCAGCTTCTCGCGCTGGTCGGCAGGGTTCGGATTGTTGGTGATGAAGACCTTCTTGAGCTCGGCGCGCGGATCGCCCGAGCTCTTCTCGATGGTCTTCCAGCCGCTCTTGAGGCTGGTGATCGACATCTGCAGCGCTTCGATGCGCGCGATCGAATTGGCTTGGTTCTCAAGCTGCCCCAACTGTTCGCGCAGCATGTCGCCGCGGAAAATGAGAACGCTTTCCTTGGCCTTCAAGGCCTGCTCGCCGGAAATCCGGCTGCTGGCAAAGTAGGCAAGACCATTGATGACGGCGATCGACAAAGCCGTCAGTAGAATGAATGTGGCAATAACCTTGAAGGACAGGGATTGAAATCTCTGAGCCATGAACAACGAACCCTTCTGGAACGGCGCATGCCTGTCGGGCGCTATGTCCTCGCAGGCAGACCTGTAAGCCGAACTTGGGAGCCTTATCTTCCGGAAAAGCCGGCTCCTCTGACATTTTATCGGTCAAAACTTACGCACGGAGCTTAAATTGACGTAAACGGCAAGTTTGAAAAACAATGAATGTTTTTGTTTTGTTCACATATTGATGGCAGTTATTTTGCCGTTGCAATAAGGTGACGCATGCAAAATACGATTCGGATCATTGGCATCGACCCCGGACTACGGCGCACCGGCTGGGGGATAATAGACACGCTCGGCAATTCCCTGCGTTTTGTCGCCTCTGGGACGGTAACGTCGGATGGCGATATGGATCTCGCTTCCCGCCTTTGCCAGCTGCATGACGGGCTTGCCGAGGTCGTCCATGTGCACCAGCCGCATGAAGCCGCGGTCGAACAGACCTTCGTCAACAAGGACGCCGTCGCGACGCTGAAGCTCGGACAGGCACGCGGCATCGCCATGCTGGTGCCGGCGCGCGCCGGCCTGCAGGTCTCCGAATATGCGCCGAACGCCGTGAAGAAGGCGGTGATCGGCGTTGGCCACGGCGAGAAGCGTCAGATCCACATGATGCTGAAGATCCTGATGCCGAAGGTCGAATTCAAGGGCGACGACGCCGCCGACGCGCTGGCGATCGCGATCTGCCACGCCCACAACCGCGGCAGCAACCGCATGCGGCAGGCCGCGCTGGCTGGATGATGAGTGCTATCGTTCGTTTCATCCCACGCTTTAGAACACACTGACGGAGCCCGTTGATGATCGGCAAGCTCAAAGGCACCATTGAAGAACTCGGCGACGACTATGTGCTGGTCGATGTCCATGGCGTTTGTTACGTCGCGTACTGCTCCAGCCGCACATTGTCCCGGCTCGGTTCGGTCGGCGAGGCCTGCGTCCTTTTCATCGAAACCTATGTGCGCGAAGACCAGCTGAAGCTCTTCGGCTTCATGAGCGCGCTCGAACGGGAATGGTTCAACCTGCTGCAGAGCGTCCAAGGCGTCGGCGCCAAGGTCGCGCTTGCCGTTCTTTCAACGCTTACCCCGAGCGAGCTTGCGAACGCCATCGCCCTCCAGGATCGCACCGCCGTATCGCGTGCGCAGGGTGTCGGTCCCAAGGTCGCCGTCCGTATCGTGACCGAGCTCAAAAACAAGGCACCGGCCTTTGCCGGCGAGGCGACGGCCAACATCGCTCTCAAGCAGGAGCTTGGCGAAGGTGTCGCCGCAGCCCCCGTCGCCGATGCTGTTTCGGCACTGACGAACCTCGGCTACTCGCGTGACCAGGCAGCAAACGCCGTGGCCGCTGCCATGAAGACCGCCGGCGAAGGCGCCGACAGCGCCAAGCTCATCCGCCTCGGACTGAAGGAACTGGCGCGTTGACCCGGTCGCCTTGCAATGGTGCCAAGTCGGACCGCTTGGTGTATTGGTCGGTAATGCTTAATGATCGGAACGTGCCAGCATGAGTGACCCCGCGCGCTTGATATCCTCGGAAAAGCGGGGAGAAGACTTTGATGCGACCCTGCGTCCTCAGTCGCTCGACGAGTTCACCGGCCAGGCAGAAGCACGCGCCAACCTGAAGATCTTCATCGAGGCCGCCAAGAACCGTGGCGAGGCGCTCGATCACGTTCTCTTCGTCGGCCCTCCGGGTCTCGGCAAGACGACGCTTGCGCAAATCATGGCCAAGGAGCTTGGTGTCAATTTTCGCTCGACATCAGGCCCGGTCATTGCCAAGGCGGGCGATCTCGCCGCGCTGCTGACAAACCTCGAGGAGCGCGACGTCCTATTCATCGACGAAATCCATCGTCTCAATCCGGCGGTCGAGGAAATCCTCTACCCCGCAATGGAAGATTTTCAGCTCGACCTGATCATCGGCGAAGGTCCGGCCGCTCGGTCGGTGAAGATCGATCTCTCGAAGTTCACGCTGGTTGCGGCGACCACCCGGCTTGGCCTGCTGACGACGCCGCTGCGCGACCGCTTCGGCATTCCCGTGCGCCTGAGCTTCTACACGGTTGCGGAACTGGAACTGATCGTGCGCCGCGGCGCGCGACTGATGAACCTGCCGATGACCGAGGAAGGCGCCCGCGAGATCGCGCGCCGAGCCCGCGGTACGCCGCGCATCGCCGGCCGCCTGTTGCGCCGTGTCCGCGATTTTGCCGAGGTTGCGAAAGCCGAAGCTGTCACGCGCGAGATTGCGGATGAGGCGCTGACCCGCCTCCTGGTCGACAACATGGGCCTGGACCAGCTCGATAACCGTTATCTGAACATGATCGCCGTCAATTTCGCTGGTGGCCCGGTCGGCATCGAAACGATTGCCGCCGGCCTTTCCGAACCACGCGACGCGATCGAAGACATCATCGAGCCTTACATGATCCAGCAGGGCTTCATCCAGCGCACGCCGCGCGGCCGCGTCCTGACGGCAACAGCGTGGAAGCACCTCGGCATGCAGCCACCGAAGGATCTTGAAGCGGCGCAGTTTCGACTATTTCAGGAAGAGGATTGAGCCGGAAGCAACCGTCTTCCTGAAGGAGGGGAAATCCCTTGCCTGATTTCGACCCCTGCCGCAGCTTCCGCAAGCTTGCCTATAACAACGCGCTTGCAAACCACAGGCTTCATGCGGCTTGTCAACGGCTGCAGCCGGGCGAGTTCGAAGCCGCCCGCGTAAGCTTCTTTCCCTCGATCAAGTCGACGCTGAACCACATCCTCACCGTCGACTGGTTCTACGTCGATGGTCTCGAAGGCGGGACACTGGGACCTGCCGCCTGGCAGGTGGAGGAACCCTTCGGCGATATCGAGAGACTGTCGCAAGCGCAGAGACGGGTGGATCAGCGGCTCGTCACGCTCTGTGAGCGCCTGACGCCGATCGATCTCGCTTCGACGGTCGAGCTGCATCGCAGCGACCGCATCCAGCGTGAGCTGATGGAAGACGTGCTCTCCCATCTCTTTCAGCACCAGACACATCATCGCGGCCAGGTTCACGCCATGCTGTCAGGCACCAGCGTAAGGCCGCCTCAACTCGACGAATTCATCGTCGCCGACGATGCTCGCTTCCGGGGCGGCGAAGTCGCCGCCCTCGGCTGGCGCGAAGAGACGCTGATGCGTTAGTCCTGCAGTCGCGACTTCAGTCCGTCGACGATCGTCTTGCTGAGCAGCTCGTAGTTTTCATCGAAATGATGATCGCCGGCCAGGGCAATGACATCGGCACCGCTGCTCTTCAGATCAGGGCAGGCAACCTCGTCGTCGTCTTCCTTGCCGTAGATGCACTGGACGATCTTGGGGTCGACATTCTTCAGGTCTTCCACCGGGTCGCCACCGGCACCTTCCGTCTTCTGGCCGAGCCAGCCCATGACGGAAATCTGGTAGTCGACTTCGTGCGACAGGGACAACAGCGACATCTGCGCGATTGCGCCCTTGGCCGCTGGCTTCAGCCGCGTATAGGCGGCCGGCACGACGTCGGCGCCGAACGAGTAGCCGACGAGCAGCACGTGCTTGACCTTCCACTGCTTGCGGTAAAGCTCGATGATCTTGCCAAGGTCGTCAGCCGTCTCCTGCGGCTTCCGCTCCGACCAGAAATAGTGGAGGGAATCGACGCCGACGACGGGAATGCCCTGCTTCTGCAGCGCGGCACCGACCTCCTTGTCGATATCGCGCCAGCCGCCATCACCGGAATAGATGACCGCCATCGTGTCGAAGGCGGGCTTCGCGTCCAATATGGTCAACGGCAGCCCGAGCGGGTTGCCGGCATTGCCCGAAGCGGCGATCAGATCATCCAGCGTGTCGCTGAGCGTCGTCTGGGCATCATCTTCGGAGTCCCGGATGTCGATGTCGGGATGCGCCTTCTTGAGTTCTTCGACATGCGCACGTCCGTCCTTGTTCGCCGCCGAGGTGAAGGACGCGATGATGGGATCGGGCAACGCGATCTCGCTGAGGCCGTAGATCATCCGGTCACCGACGGTTTGCTTCTTGGCTGGCGTGCAGAGCTCGTGGGTAAGGGGAATACCGGCGACCGGATCGATCGCAAGCGTCTGGCCAATGGTGGCATCCGGCGTCTGTGCGGCGATTGCGAGAGCAAGTGCGCCGCCTTCGCCAATGCCTGCGATGATCGGGAGGTGGTAGGCGCTGTTGCCGGCGGCGCGCTGAACCTGCTGACTGAGCGACTCGATGTCGGAGACCATGTAGATGCAGCCGTCGTTCTCGCTGACGTCGTAATCTCTCAGCGCCTGCATGTACGAGGGAAAATCGACGCCGATGACCACGGCCCCCTCGCCCACCAGGCGGTCGGCCTCGGCCTTTTCCTTGTCGCCCCAACCGGCAGCATCCGAGATCAGCATCACCGCGCCCTTGACGTCGCCGTCAGGCAAGAAAATGTGCGGAGATGGAATAATGCCGGTTTCGAAGTCCTGCGTGCTTTCGCTTGCAGCCCTTGCAGCAGGTACGGCCATCAGCAATGCGCATGCGGCGGCGAGAAGATATCTTTTCATCATTTCCTTACGACCCCTTTCAATCCGCCGCCGATCAGGAGCGTAGCATCCATCAATGCGATCATCGGATTGCCTCCACCAGACACCGCGAGATAGCGCGGATGCCACTGAGGATGAAACTTGGATTTGAAGGCCCTGAGGCCCTTGAAGTTATAGAAGCGCTCTCCGTGTTCGAACACCGTGCTGCCGATCCTGTCCCAGACCGGCGCCGTCTCGCGCTTGGACATGCCCGAGAGGGGCGCCATGCCCAGGTTGAAATGCGCGAAGCCTTCGTTGCGGAGGTACTCCATGATTTGGACGAAAAGAAAGTCCATCGACCCTTTCGGCGCATCCGGAGAAAACCGCATCAGGTCGATCGTTCCCTCGTCCTTGGCGTCGGTGACCAGGATATTGGCGAAAGCCACGATCTGGCCCTCGCGCTTGAGAATGCCGACAGGCTGCGACGCGATATAGTCGGTCTCGAAGGCACCGAGCGAAAAGCCCTTCTCCTTCGCGTTGTGATCCTGCAGCCAAGCGTTCGAAACGGCAGCCAGATCGTCCATGACTGAACCGACATTCTCCGGCGGAATGACCTCGAACTCCAGCCCGTCACGCTGCGCGCGGCTAGCCGTCTGGCGCAGGTTGGCCCACTTTCCGCCCTTCATCTCGAACGTGCGAAGGTCGGAGACTGCAAGCTCACCGAGCTTGAATGCCCGCAGCCCCGCATCGGCGCAGTGCGACAGCAGCGCGGGCGAGATCTGGTAGAAGACAGCGCGACAGCCGGCGGCGCGCGCTGCCTCGACAAAGCGCCAGACAAGTTCCGGCAACGCACTGCGCTCGCCGATCGGGTCGAACAGCGCGATCCATGACCGGCCCTGGCGGCCGTACATGATGAAGGCATCGCCCTTTTCCGAGAACATGATGCTCTTGTCGCCCATGCGCACCAGATTGGCGTCAGCATAACGCTGCTTGCCGACGATCTCCACCGCCCGCAACAACGCATCGTCCGAAGCCGGCTCGGGCCGCGTCGTTGCCGGGCGGAGCAGACTGAAGATCGCAATGGCCGACGAAATGATCGTTATGCCGAGCACGGCACGCAGGCCGCGCGGTGCCTCGCCGGCAAACTCGAACTGCCACCAGAGCTCGTTGCTGTATTCCACGTCGCGATAGACGAAGAGCAGGATAACGATCGCGCCGACGCAGACGACGGCAATAGCCATCAGCCACGACGCTGTCAGCGTCTGGTTCAGCAGCGAGGCGTGACGGCGGAACAGACGGCGGCTGACAAAGAGACCGAAGATCAGGAAGCCGAGGAAACATGCCTCTACCAGCGCGATCGCCTTCAGCAGCGACATCGCGAGGGCCGCGGCGGCGGACAGGATGCAGACCCACCACGCTCCATCGAGCCGCTGTCCAAGGCCGCGCGCAGCAACGACAAGCGCAAGTCCGAACAGGCTCGAGAGAAAGTGCGCGCCTTCGACGATTGGCAGCGGCACATAGTCAGATAGGAAAGCGAGGTTGGAATCCGGCGTCGGCGTGACGCTCGAAAAGATCAGCATGACGCCGAGAAGCAGCGTGAAGGTCGACAGAAGCTGCGGCATCAGCCGTATGCCGATGCGCCGGACCCCCGATGCCACCGGATGATCGGCAAAGCGGCGAAGTTCGGTCGCGGAGACGGCGAGGACTGCGAGCAGCAGCGGAACGACGTGATAGATGAGCCGATAAAGAACAAGCGAGCCGAGGACGGCATCGATATTCACTGCACTACCGAGCGAGGCAATGATGACGGTTTCGAACACGCCGAGACCGGCAGGCACGTGGCTCAATACGCCAAGACCGACGGCGATCGCGTAGACGGCGAGGAACACAGGCCAGCTGATCGCCGTTTGCGGAAGCAGCACGTAGAGAACGGTTGCTGACGCGGCAATGTCGAAGGCCGCGACCAGAAACTGCCGCGACCACGTGGCCGAGTCCGGCAGGCGGATCGACACGCGACCAATCCTGAGTGCGCGTCCGCCGCTTCCAAGAACCATCATACCGGCCAGC
The DNA here is from genome assembly GCF_009498215.1 of Rhizobium grahamii. NCBI lineage: Bacteria > Pseudomonadati > Pseudomonadota > Alphaproteobacteria > Hyphomicrobiales > Rhizobiaceae > Rhizobium > Rhizobium grahamii. Next base: position 2,660,966 of record NZ_CP043498.1, read on the forward strand.
ACCGCGACGACGGAACCGCCGATCAGCCGAAGCAACAGGCTGCTTACATTGATAAGCGGCGCGATCTCGTCAGCGATGGCAAGCAACGCGATTGCACCAACGCCCGCAAGGCCGAGGCCGAAGGCAATCGTCACGAAGGCGATGACGCGACCGATCTCTTCCGGCGACAGGCCAAGCCGGGAATAGGCGCGATAGCGAATGGCGCCGCCGCTCAAGGCGCCGAAACCCGCCGTATTGCCGACGGCATAGGCGCTGAAGGCGGTCAGGGCGACCTGCGGGAACGGAAGCTTCTTGCCGATATAGTCGATCGCGTTCGCATCGTAGAACACCAGCGCCAGAAAGCTGAGCGCGGTGAAGAACAGCGCGAGCAGGATCGAACTGAGCTTCGTGTCCGCCAGCGCCTGAACGACGTCGTCGTAACGCACCTCGTTGGTCAACTGCATGATGGCGAATCCCACCATGCAGAACACGGCAAGGGTCGCAATCGCAGTCAGATGCGTGCGGTATTGTCTGAAGAACCCGCGCAGCGCGGACTCCTCCGTATCTTGAATATCTTCCACCTGGTTATGCCCCGGCATCTCGTAGCGTCGCAATCTTCCATCTTAGCGGGAATCATGTTTCGAATACGTAACATAACCGGCCTGTAGTCCTAGACCACCTGCCGCGCTACCCCAGCGCCGCTTGTCGACGTCTGCATCATCTGCAATTGGGGCATTTTTGGCGCGATCGGGGCTCTCGTTACATTGCATTTTCGTAACGTCGTCAGGCTGCTGCACCAAATCCCCGGCAAGCCTGCGACACTATGCGCTCGCCTGACCGGGGTCCGAATGCTGCGAAGCGAACCGTGCGGCAGCCGCCCGTGCCTCGGAATCGCGCCCCTCGCCGGAAACCTGCACTGTCGGCACGGCGAACTCGATTCCATTCTCCTTGAAGGCATTGCGGATCATTGCCAGGGCATTGCGGCGGATGACGAACTGCTCGCCGGGTTTCGTCATCATCGCTAGCCTGATCTGGATCGCGAACTCGCCGAACTGCTCCACGCCTTTCATCTTCAGCGTTTCGATGATGTGCGGGCTATAGTCGGGATTGTCGAGCAGTTGCTGGCCGATCTGCTTGATGACCTTCTTGGCCTTCACGAGGTCGGTATCGTATGTGACGTTCAGCGTGATCTTGTCGATCGTCCAGTCGCGGTTGAGATTGCGCACCGCTCCAAGCTCGCCGAACGGCACTGTTGTCAAAGGTCCCCGGTGATGCCGAAGCCGGACGGAACGAAGGCTGAAGGCCTCCACGACGCCCTTGTGGCTGCCGCTCTCGATATATTCTCCGACACGGAAGGCATCGTCCCACAGATAGAACATGCCGCTGATCACGTCCTTGACGATCGTCTGCGCTCCAAAGCCGACAGCGACGCCGACGACGCCGGCGCCCGCGATCAGCGGTCCGATCTCGATGCCAAGGCCCGACAACACCATCAGAACGGCAATGACGGCGATGACGACGGCAAGGATGTTGCGGAAGATCGGAAGCAGCGTCTGCAGCCGTGCGCGTTTTGCCCGGTCCTCGTCATTGATCGCACCCTCGAGCGGTGCATCGTCGAGCCGGCCGTTGATGTAGGCCCGGGCCAGATGCCACAGCAGGTCCGCCGCAAGCAGGATGACGATGCCGCCAATCGAACCCCGAACGATACGATCGACAATCGTCTCGCCGGCGGCCATTCTATCGGCGGCAAACCCGAGAATTCGCCCGAGCCACATCGCCGCGGCAGCAATGATCAGCGCGCGCACGCCTCGGTCGAGCAGCACCGTCGCGATCCGCCGCTTCGCCAGGAAGCCTGCTTCCGCCTGATGCAGCGAGCGCACAGCAAGCGTGGCGACCGACAGAGCGCGCGGCAGGAGCAGCAAATAGATGCCGATCCAGAGCAGCAGGTTGAAGCCCGCCACCCACAATCCCCAGAGAAGAAGGAAGTAGACCGTCAATGACCACGACACCGTCGCGCTCTTGTGGCGGTTTTCAGCCGGTCGCGACCACACCGCCTCGGTAGCGATCAGGAACAAGCCAATCCCCAGCGCATAAGCCGCGAGATATCGCGACCCGGCGGAAAAGCCGAGCCGCGCCAACATCTGGATGACCACCCAACCGAAAGCAAAATAGATCACGAAGACCGCAGAGCGCCGGAACCAGAAGAGTGCGGTCGCCCGCGACACCTGGCGTTCCCCGTCCGGCTTCGGCAGCGTGACGAGCGCCACCAGCAGGCGGCCCAGTGATATGGTAAGCCGCGCAACGATCAGCGCTATGGCGACGGCAATTGCCATGGATTGCGTAAGCGGCGGCCAGTTGATGGCGGCGAGCGCAATGAAGGTTGCCGCCACGAAGACAATCGCAGGCACGATGCGATAGATCAGGTTGGCGGCGGCATGGTGCGCAACTGTCGTCACTTCACCGTCCGGCCGACGTATCCTCGGCTTGGGAACGACCATCCGGAAAAGCAGCTCGACCACCGGGCCGGCGAGCAACAGCACCAGAACCTCGATGCCGACCCACGACCATCCCGTAGGCTCGATGTCGCGCTCGACGAGGGCAGACGCGTTCTCCACCTCGTCAGGCAGGCCCATCGCGGCGCCCGACACCATATCGAGGTGATGGCGTGCATGACCGAAGAACGTCGATAGCACGGACATCTGATCGCTTGAGGCCGGAGCTTCGGTCGAAGGTGCGGCCTGCATCTGCGTCGCCATCCACTGCTTGGCCTGCGGCGTCTGCATCAGTTGCAGCATCTGGCGGACTTCGGCGGGTGGCGCCTGGTCCGCAGCGGGTGCGACCGTCTGCGCCGAAGCGCTTGCCGTTATGGCGAGCGTAGCGACCAGCAGGCAAAACCGCAGCACAGCGCGCTGATAGAACGTATCGGCCATTCATCACCCTCCGACCTGAGCCTTCACCTTATATCGGAGCGCGCGAAAGAAAAGCCCGCTCAGCGCATACTGAGCGGGCTAGATAAGCGTTTAGAACGAATGGTTTATACTTTGGGCTTCTCGACATGGCCGCCGAAGCCGGCACGCATGGCCGAAAGGACCTTGTTGGCGAATTCGTCGTTGTCGCGGGACGAGAAGCGACCATAGAGAGCCGCGCTCAGAACCGGGGTCGGCACGCTCTCGTCGATCGCCGCCATGATCGTCCAGCGGCCCTCGCCGGAATCGGACACGCGGCCAGCATATTTGGCTAGGCCGGGGTCTACGTGCAACGCATCCGACGTCAGATCGAGCAGCCAGGACGTGATCACGCTACCGCGCCGCCATACCTCTGCGACGTCCTGCAGATTGAAGTCGTAGCGGTAGTACTCGGGATGCGCCAGCGGAGCGGTCTCGGCGTCTGCTTCCTGCGAGCCGGAGCCGATATTCGCATGCTTCAGAATGTTGAACCCTTCTGCATAAGCCGCCATCAGCCCGTATTCGATGCCGTTGTGGACCATCTTGACGAAATGGCCGGCGCCGTGAGGACCGCAATGCAGGTATCCCTTCTCCGCGGTGCTCGTGGGCTGCGCATCCCTGTTCGCCGATGGAGGGACATCGCCCTCGCCCGGCGCGAGCGACGCGAAGATCGGCGACAGCGACTGCACGATGCCCTTTTCGCCACCGATCATCAGGCAATATCCACGCTCGAGGCCGAACACGCCGCCGCTGGTTCCGACGTCGACGTAGTGAATGCCCTTCGTGATCAGCTCCGCACCGCGCCTGATGTCGTCGTGGTAGTAGGAGTTGCCGCCGTCGATGATGATGTCGTCGTCGTGCAAGAGCGGCACGAGCTGGGCAATCACCTTGTCCGTTATCGCCGCCGGCAGCATCAGCCACACCGCGCGCGGACGCGAAAGCTTGGAAACAAACTCTTCCAGCGAAGCGCTGCCAAGCGCGCCCCTGCCAACGAGATCGGCCACATTTTCGGGCTTGGCGTCGTAAACGACGCACTCATGGCCGTCGCGCATCAAACGCTGGACCATGTAGTTGCCCATCCGGCCCAAACCCACCATGCCAAGCTGCATCTCAAATCTCCTGAGCATTTAATCGATATGATCGCCGAAATTAGCACTCGCAGTGCAGCAAGCAAGCGAAGTCTCCGTCACATTCGAGCGATTTCATCGTCGCACCAGTGATCACTCAGCTTTCCGGAGCAAGTACGACACGTCCGCTTGTCGCATCAGCGAGGATCACCGCGATATCGGCGGCGCTGGCCTGTGGCACGGTCAAGACGAGCGCAGCACCTGACTCGACGAATGTTTCCTGAACGATGCGCACAGCCGGGAAAGCGGCCAATTTCGCCTTCACCAGCGCAAGATCGGAGAACTGGACTGTGATGGCGGCATCGAGCGTCGGGATCAATTCGACGATCGGGGCGGCGCGCAGGCAGGCAGCCGCCGTTCCGCCGTAGGCACGGATCAGCCCGCCGGTCCCGAGCAGCACGCCCCCGAACCAGCGGGTCACCACCACCGCTACGTTATCCAGCGATTGACCATCAATGGCTTGAAGAATGGGCTTGCCGGCCGTTCCGCTCGGCTCGCCGTCGTCGCTGAAACGATAGGCTTGCCCGATACGCCAGGCCCAGCAATTGTGGTTTGCGCCGAGATCGCTGTGGCTTGCCAGGAAATCCTTGGCCGCTTGCTCGGACGCGACCGGCGCCGCGATCGCGCGGAAGCGGCTCTTCTTGACGATCTGCTCTAAGCTTTCGACACGTTCCAATGCAAACATGCCGATTGGCATATCGCCGCGATGGACTGCGGCGCAAGAAAAACTGTCACCACAAACGAAAACGCCCGCTGATGATCAGCGGGCATTTTCGAGAAGATCATAAGATCCGCTGCGACCGATTAGCGGCCCACAGCTTCGCGTGCAACGCGGTGGATGTCCGAACGATCGATACCGAGGTCGTGGAGTTCGCGGTTCGACATACGGCCAAGTTCAGAAATGGTCTGACGGAACTTCCGCCAGTTATTGAAAGAGCGTGCTACGTTCATGGTAATCCCCTTTCCTAGGGCTTGTCGGTTTCGGCTGCCAGTCCATGGCGCCGTTGTTCATCTGTTGAAGCGAATATAAGCGGATGCCGTTGCTCGTAACAGCGCCAAGATGGCAACCCATCAATGCGCAAAATGCATAGCTTATTACTGCATGATTAATTTCTAGGCGAAACAGCACGGACCGCGGCAGGCTTTCGTCAACGGAGCTCAACCATTGGGCGCCCGAGCTGCTTGTTAAACAAGCCTTAACCAAACGCCTGAATCACCGGCGAGCTGGCGAAAGGATGCTCGACCACAGGGCAACCGACAGCAGCCGCGCGAAATAGTCCGCGAATTGCGGAGAGCGCATAGCTGGATTGCGCGCGGATGAGATCCATCGGACCCGCCACTGCAAAGACTGAAAAAGAGAAAAGTGCGATCCGCGGCAACCGATGGAGGTTTACGATCCTGGGTGCCTACAAACGTAGGTGGGCGCCATATGTCCAAGCCCACGGGCCTGGTCAGGGACAGCTCCCTTTGGATCGAGTATGGCCCCAGGGATTGTGGTTCCTGTCGCGAGGCGCAGATCGCAGTCTCTATATAAGGCTGATCGTTGGGGTACGCCAGAGGCTCCGGAGCGGCGCTCTCGAATTATTATCTAGTTCAGTTCGGCCGAAGCCCGACCGTTCAGTTTGTCTGTGATCCCTCGGATATGACCGGTCATCTCGACGATCGCGGCCGCGACACTCTCCTCGGTCCGGGCCGTCGCGGCAAGAACATTATCGCGATTGCCGCGCAGAGCCTCGAGTTCGGACTCGAGATTGGCGACACGTCGCGTCAGTTCGGAAATTTCATCCATGACCATGATGCCGGCCATGACGGTGATCCGGAGGTCTCCGATCTCGCCGAACTGGCTCTTGAGGTGCCCGACGTAACGGTCGAAGCGGGTCGCGAGATCCGTCAGGTGATCCTCTTGACCTTCCTCGCAGGCCATCCGGTAGGCCTTGCCGTCGATCGTTACCGTTACCTGCGCCATTCCTATTTCCCTGCTAGCGGTCGAGGACCGCGCGGATCGTTTCCATCGCCGTCACCAGCCGCCGCGAAACCTCGCGGTTGACCTCTTCCAGCCGGTTCGCCCGAAACTCCGCCTGATCGAGCTCTTGTGCGAGCTTTGAACGATCGGCATGCACGCGACGGACTTCGCTTTCGATCTCGCCACTCTCGCGCTGGCGCTCAAAACGACCGTCGACAGCGTTTTCGAGGCCGGAAACAGCCTGTCGCAGCTCTTTCAAGGCTGCTTCGATGATAGTGCCTGTAGGCGTCATGTCTTTATCGGTTCCCCGTTCAAGACTGGCGAATCGGACTGCGGCGCCGACCCAATTTTTTGAAGAGGATATGCAGCTAGCCAACTGCGCGTCAACAAAAGTGGCACCCATCCATGCAGCCATTCTGTGGATGACGCAGCCGACATTCAGACTACGCCAATTTTACACTTTTGTAAAAATAAGTGGTCAAATGTTAAAAATCGTCGCACCCTCGCCCAAACTGGCCTGCAATTTATTGACTTGGGCGATCCAACTGCTATGTGTCACCCGCTCTCATTGATGGTCTCCACAAGGCTTGAGGCCATCCCCCGACACCGGAACCCGTGGAACAGCCATGACCTCTCCTGAACAAAACGACCGGATGGCAAATGCGATCCGCTTCCTCGCCATGGATGCAGTCGAAAAGGCCAATTCCGGCCATCCGGGCATGCCGATGGGCATGGCCGACGTGGCAACGGTTCTCTTTACGAAATATCTGAAGTTCGATCCGAAGAAGCCGCATTGGCCGAACCGCGACCGCTTCGTTCTTTCGGCCGGCCACGGCTCGATGCTGCTCTATTCGCTGCTTTATTTGACCGGTTACCCGGACATGACGGTCGAGGACCTCAAGCAGTTCCGCCAGCTCGGCTCGAAGACCGCCGGCCATCCGGAATACGGTCACGCGACCGGCATCGAAACCACGACCGGCCCGCTCGGTCAGGGCATTGCCAATGCCGTCGGCATGGCCATCGCCGAGCGCAAGCTGCGCGAAGAGTTCGGCGCCGACCTTCAGGACCACTACACCTATGTCATCAACGGCGACGGCTGCTTGATGGAAGGCATCAGCCATGAAGCGATCGCCCTTGCCGGTCACCTCAAGCTCAACAAGCTGATCCTCTTCTGGGACAACAACTCGATCACCATCGACGGCGCCGTCTCGCTGTCTGACTCGACCGACCAGATCGCCCGCTTCAAGGCCGTTCACTGGAACACGATCGAGATCGACGGCCACGACCAGGCTGCCATCGCGGCCGCCATCGAAGCAGCCCACAAGTCCGACCGCCCGACCTTCATCGCCTGCAAGACGATCATCGGCTTTGGCGCTCCGAACAAGCAGGGCACCCATAAGGTTCACGGTAACCCGCTCGGTGCGGAAGAAATCGCCGCGACCCGCAAGGCATTGAACTGGGAATACGAGCCTTTCGTCGTTCCGTCGGACGTCCTGGACGCATGGCGCGCAGCCGGCAGCCGCTCGGTCGAGCTGGTCAAGGCGTGGGAAGACGGTCTCGCCAAGTCCGAACACAAGGCCGAATTCAGCCGCCGCTTCGCTGGCGACCTGCCGGAAGGCTTCGATGCCGCGATCAGCGAACTGAAGAAGAAGATCGTCGAGACCAAGCCGACCGTCGCGACCCGCAAGGCGTCCGAGGATGTGCTTGAAGTCATCAACGGTCTGCTGCCCGAAACGCTCGGCGGCTCCGCCGACCTGACGCCTTCGAACAACACCAAGACCAGCCAGATGGTCTCGATCACGCCGACGGATTTCTCCGGCCGCTACATGCACTGGGGTATCCGCGAGCACGGCATGGCCTCTGCCATGAACGGTATTTCGCTGCACGGCGGCCTGATCCCCTACGGCGGCGGCTTCATGATCTTCTCGGATTATTGCCGTCCGCCGATCCGCCTCGCCGCGCTCATGGGCATCCGAGTCGTCCACGTCCTGACGCATGACTCGATCGGCGTCGGCGAAGACGGCCCGACCCACCAGCCGGTCGAACAGATCCCGAGCCTGCGCGCTGTTCCGAACCTTCTGGTCTTCCGTCCGGCAGACGTTACCGAGACGGCGGAAGCGTGGCAGATCGCGCTGAAGACGAAGAACCGCCCGACCGCTCTGGCGTTGACGCGTCAGAACCTGACGACGGTTCGTACCGAATATTCGGAAGAGAACCTGACGACGAAGGGCGCCTACACGCTGGCCGGCAAGGCCGGCGCCAAGGTCACGATATTCGCATCGGGCTCTGAAGTCGAACTCGCTGTTGCTGCCCGCGCCACACTGGAAGCCAAGGGCGTTTCTGTCCGTGTCGTTTCCGTGCCGTGCACCGAACTGTTCTTCGAACAGCCGGAAAGCTACCGCAAGGAAGTGCTGGGCAACTCGCCGGTCAAGATCGCCGTCGAAGCCGCCGTCCGCGAAGGCTGGGATGCGTTCATCGGTCCTGAGGGCACCTTCATCGGCATGAAGAGCTTCGGCGCTTCCGGCCCGGCCAAGGAGGTCTTCAAGCATTTCGGCATCACCGCAGACGCCGTCGTCGCTGCTGCAGAAGCAAAGCTCTGAGTTTCAAGGAGAGCGCTCCGTCGCTCTCCATTTCAATCCGCAAGCCCCATCTCTAGGGAGTGAATGCACATGACTGTAAAGGTTGCCATCAACGGCTTCGGCCGCATCGGCCGCAACGTTCTCCGCGCCATCGTCGAATCCGGCCGCACCGACATCGAAGTCGTCGCGATCAACGACCTCGGCCCGGTCGAGACCAACGCCCACCTGCTGCGCTACGACTCCATTCACGGCAAGTTCCCGGCCGAAGTGAAGGTCGAAGGCGACACCATCACCGTTGGCGGCGGCAAGCCGATCAAGGTCACCGCGATCAAGGATCCCGCCACGCTTCCCCACAAGGAATTCGGCGTCGACATCGCGATGGAATGCACCGGCATCTTCACCTCGCGTGAAAAGGCCGCCCTGCACCTGACGGCAGGCGCCAAGCGCGTCATCGTTTCGGCTCCTGCCGACGGTGCCGACCTGACCGTCGTTTTCGGCGTCAACCACGACCAGCTCACCAAGGAGCACCTGGTCATCTCCAACGCATCCTGCACGACGAACTGCCTCGTGCCGGTCGTGAAGGTTCTCGATGACGCGGTCGGCATCGACCACGGCTTCATGACCACGATCCACTCCTACACCGGTGACCAGCCGACGCTCGACACCATGCACAAGGACCTGTACCGCGCCCGCGCTGCAGCGCTCTCCATGATCCCGACCTCGACCGGCGCTGCCAAGGCTGTCGGCCTGGTTCTGCCGCACCTGAAGGGCAAGCTCGACGGCACGTCGATCCGCGTTCCGACCCCGAACGTCTCGGTCGTCGACTTCAAGTTCGTTGCCAAGAAGGCCACCTCGGTTGCCGAAATCAACGAAGCCATCAAGGCTGCTTCCAACGGCAAGCTCAAGGGCATCCTCGGCTACACCGATGAGCCGCTGGTTTCGCGCGACTTCAACCACGACAGCCACTCCTCGATCTTCGCCACCGACCAGACCAAGGTCATGGAAGGCAACTTCGTGCGCGTCCTGTCCTGGTACGACAACGAATGGGGCTTCTCCAGCCGCATGTCCGACACGGCCGTCGCTTTCGCCAAGACCATCTAAGGCTCTCGCGAACAAGCTTATCGGAGGCGGCTCGGGAAACCGGGCCGCTTTTATTTTTGACGTCATCACGATGTCTCAGGCATTGGCGATAAGGCTGGCATCGGACTGCCGATCGCCGTACTGTCGCAGCCACTCACCAGCGAAAGAAAATATCATGGACTATTTCACCATCGAGGTTGCCGGCAAGGCCATCGCATCCTTCCGCGCCCACAACGACGAGGAAGCCCGCCACTTTCTGGAGGCCGAGGATTTCCGCGAGGACCTCACCATCCTGCAGACGGAAGGCGGCCCGGTCTGGGACGGCAAGGCGGCCCTCACTATGCGCAAGGCGTCTGCGGAAGAGGCCAGCGAAGTCGAACACGCCTATGAACTCGACGACGATCCCTCGCGCACGATTGACGACGAATTCGTCGTTTTCCTGATCCCGATCGCCGAACTGGCCGACGGAGAAGACGGTGACGAAGAGGCCTGAGGCCTAACCGCGCTCGCTGCCGCGCAAGCAATGTGCAAGAAAAAGACAGGGCAGCATGTTTTGCCCTGCTCTCGCCCGATTTCGATTTACACTTTGAGACGGTTCGCCCCCCGACCCGTTTATCCGATTTGCCGTTTCAGGCAGACCACTCAGCAGCATGACGCCGCAGCAGCGCAGGGTAGCCCTTTAGGTCTGTCCTTCGCGTTGATCTTGCCGTTTAATGGTGAGATCGGATCCCGATCAGGAGCGACGCGAGACATTTTTTAAGACACGGCTGCAATCGGCGGGAGGCAGTTTTGCAGACGTGGTATTTTGCATAGGGGATCGTCATGGAAGCATTCTATATCGTCGTACTCGTCTCGACGGCGCTCGTGCTTCTGGCCGCCTTCTCCAGCCTGCTCGCCTTCCGCTTCGGCGCCCCCCTGCTGCTGCTCTTCCTCGGCATCGGCCTGCTTGCCGGCAGTGACGGCCTCGGCATCGAATTCACCAACAATTACCTCGCCTATATCCTCGGTTCGATCGCGCTCGCCATCATCCTCTTCGATTCCGGCTTTGGGACGCCCGTCCAGGCCTTCAAGCTCGCAGCCGTCCCGTCGATCACGCTCGCCTCCGTCGGGGTGCTGATGACAGCGGCGCTGTTTGCAGTCGCCGCCATGTGGCTGCTCCATTTCACCTGGCTCGAAGGCATGCTGCTCGGCTCGATCGTCGCCTCGACGGATGCGGCCGCCGTCTTCTTCCTGCTTCGCATCGGCGGCATCAACATCCGCGACAAGGTGCGCTCAACGCTGGAAGTCGAATCCGGCACCAACGACCCGATGGCGATCTTCCTGACCATCGCGCTCGTCGAGGTGCTGGCGTCGGGCGAGCGCTATCACGGCATCAATGTTGGCATGCTCGCCATGTTCGTCCAGCAGATGGGCCTCGGCGTGATCTTGGGCCTGCTCGGCGGCATGATGATCGTACTGATCGTCGGCCGCCTCGAGACAGATCGCGGCCTCACCCCGATCTTCGTGCTGGCGCTGGCGCTGCTCGTCTTTTCGTTCACCGGCGCTGTCGGCGGCAGCGGCTTCCTCGCGGTCTACGTCGCCGGCATCTATGCCGGAAACCGCAAGCTGCCGGGCTACGCCTCGATCAAGCGCTTCCAGGACGGCATGACCTGGCTGGCGCAGATCATCATGTTCCTGGTGCTCGGCCTGCTCGCCACGCCCTCGCAATTCGGCGAGATCGCCATCCCGCGGTGCTGCTTGCACTCTTCCTGATCTTCATCGCCCGCCCGCTGGCGATCTGGCTGTCGCTGCTGCCCTATGACTACACGCAGCGGGAAATCGGCTTCGTCGCCTGGGTTGGCCTTCGCGGTGCCGTCTCGATCCTGCTTGCCATCATGCCGATTCTCGGCGGCCTGCCGAACGGCCAGATCTACTTCAACACGGCCTTCATCATCGTCCTCGTGTCGCTTCTGGTCCAGGGCTGGACCATCAAGCCCGTTGCCAAGAAGCTCGGCCTGATCATCCCGCCGCGCATCGGCGCCGTCGACAAGGTGGAAGTCGATCTCCCGGGCGCCGCCAACCACGAGCTTCTGTCCTATCGCGTCGTCAAGGATAGCCCGGTGTTGCGGGGCGAGCGTATCCCGCGCTGGGCCACGCCGTCGCTTGTCATCCGCGACGGCAAGTCGATGCGCTACCAGTACGCCGGGCGGCTTCGCGAAAACGATCTGGTCTATCTGTTCGTTGTCCCCTCCTATTCCAGGCTGCTTGACAAGCTCTTTGCCAGCCGCGTTCCGGTCGATGAAGACGATGCGGATTTCTTCGGCGCCTTCGCGCTATCGCCGGCCCGGCCCGCAGCCGATCTCGACGCCGCTTATGGCCCCGGCCTGCTGAACGAATCCGAAAAGGGACTGACGATCGCAGAACTGATGAAACATCGTCTGGGCGGCAAGACCGAGTATGCCGATCGCGTCCGTCTCGGCTCGATCATTCTTATCGTCCGCGATCTCGACGACCAGGATCACGTCACGTCCGTCGGCATGTCGCTCGAGGCTGTCGAACCCGCCACGACCCTGCCGATCTTCCTCAATCTGCGCGACCTGATGGACCGTCTTCGCGAGCGTTTGAGGGGCCGCAGGGATCGTGAAGCGGCAGCCGCAGCAGCGCATGCCAAGGGCGATGAAAACCCGCACTGACCGCCTTGCGTCTCCGGTCATCCTTGCTATGGTCCCCGCATCTTTTGGGCAATAACGAACGGACTTCTCCATGCCTTCCTTCAAGACCCTCGACGACCTCACAGACATTGCCGGAAAGCGCGTTCTCGTTCGCGTTGACCTCAACGTTCCGGTCAAAGACGGCAAAGTGACTGACACGACGCGCATCGAGCGTGTTGCCCCGACGATCCTCGAACTCTCGAAGAAGGGTGCAAAGGTCATCCTGCTCGCGCACTTCGGCCGCCCGAAGGATGGTCCGTCGCCGGATCTCTCGCTGTCGCTGATCGCTCCGTCCGTCGAAGCCGTTCTCGACCATCCTGTCGCAACGGCGAGCAACGCCGTCGGCGACGCAGCAGCCGCAGCCGTCGCCTCGATGAAGAACGGCGACATCCTGCTTCTTGAAAACACCCGCTTCCACAAGGGCGAGGAAAAGAACGAGCCCGATTTCGTCAAGGCGCTGGCCGCCAACGGCGATCTCTACGTCAACGACGCCTTCTCCGCCGCGCACCGTGCCCACGCGTCGACGGAAGGCCTCGCCCACCATCTGCCGGCCTATGCGGGCCGCACCATGCAGGCTGAGCTGGAAGCGCTGGAAAGCGGCCTCGGCAATCCGGCACGGCCCGTCGTTGCCATCGTTGGCGGCGCCAAGGTTTCGACCAAGATCGACCTGCTGATGAACTTGGTGAAGAAGGTCGATGCGCTCGTCATCGGTGGCGGCATGGCCAACACTTTCATTGCCGCACGCGGTACCAACGTCGGCAAGTCGCTCTGCGAGCACGACCTCGCTGAAACCGCCAAGCAGATCATGATCGAAGCCGCAACGGCTGGCTGCGCCATCATTCTCCCGGAAGACGGCGTCGTCGCCCGCGAGTTCAAGGCAAATGCCGAGAACGAGATTGTGCCGATCGACGCGATCCCTGAGGATGCCATGATCCTCGACGTCGGTCCGAAGTCGGTCGAAGCGATCAAGGCTTGGATTGAACGCGCCAACACGCTCGTCTGGAACGGCCCGCTGGGCGCTTTCGAAATCGCGCCCTTCGACAAGGCGACCGTTGCAGCGGCACAGTACGCTGCAGAGCGGACCAAGGCCGGCAAGCTCACCTCCGTCGCCGGTGGCGGCGATACGGTCTCGGCGCTGAACCACGCCGGCGTGGCCGACGATTTTAGCTATGTATCGACCGCTGGTGGTGCGTTCCTGGAATGGATGGAAGGCAAAGTCCTCCCGGGCGTCGCGGTTCTCAGCAAGGCGAAGTAATTCGGCTAACCGAATTTAACAAATTTTACATGGAGATAGACCGCGTGGCGCGAGCCTCGCGGTCTTTTGCTTTCCATCAGAGCATTTGCCCAAACATTCAAACGATTTAAATAATTTCAAACGTTTCAATGAATTTTCGCGCCATTTTAGTCGCTACGGACTTCTGCTATGGCCGACCTATATTTATCAAAACGCAGTTTTTTTCATGATGTGGAAAGCGCACTATGAGCGAAGATCTTCGCAGCATGTCGATCCGCTGATTGATCGATTGGGCGTTGCCGACCGGTTTTAAATAGAAGAAAATCCGCGCTTGATGGGCGGTTTCAGGGAAGGAGTGACCTATGGTGGACGCGAAGATGTTGAACAAGATCAGCTCGGCGCCGGGATTCATTGCAGCGCTGGATCAGAGCGGTGGTTCGACACCCGGAGCGTTGCGCCTGTATGGCATTCCCGACAACGAATACCAGGGTGACGAGGAAATGTTCCGCTTGATGCACGCCATGCGTGTCCGCATCATGAGCGCGCCCGCCTTTACCGGCGAAAAGATCATCGCTGCCATCCTGTTCGAGCGCACCATGGACGGCGAGGTCGATGGCCAGGCGGTTCCCTCCTATCTCTGGGAAAAGCGCGGCATCGTGCCACTTCTCAAGGTCGACAAGGGCCTCCTTCCCGAAGAGAACGGCGTACAGGTGCTGAAGCCGATGCCCGATCTGGACACGCTGCTGGCGCGCGGCCGCGACAAGGGAATTTTCGGCACCAAGATGCGCTCGGTGATCGCTAACGCCGACAGAACCGGCATTGCAGCCGTGGTAAAACAGCAGTTCGAGGTGGCACGCCAGATCATCGGCAATGGCCTCGTTCCGATCGTCGAGCCTGAAGTGTCCATCAAGAGCCCGACGAAGGCCGAGGCCGAGGACATTCTTCGCGACGAGATCGCAAAGCAGCTCGACCTGCTTCCGGCAGGGGAAACCGTGGTGCTGAAACTGACGCTCCCGACGGTCGCCGATCACTACGCTCCTCTGATCGCCCACAAATCGGTAGTACGGGTCGTCGCCCTTTCCGGTGGCTACAGCCGCGCCGACGCCTGCGAGAAGCTCAGCCACAACCATGGCATGATCGCAAGCTTCTCGCGCGCACTGACGGAAAACCTGCGCGTCACGATGAGCAACGCGGAGTTCGACACCAGCCTGGCCGAAACGATCGATGAGATCTACGCCGCCAGCGTCAACAAGGCCTGACGCGTTTAAGGTCGGGGCCGAGAGAGGGTTGTGTCTCGACGCGCCCGGCGAGCCCCGACTTTCACCCCGTCATCCTCGGCCTTGTGCCGAGGATTTGACCACGCCAGCAAAATCAATCGGTTGCAGATCTCCGGATAAGCCGGCGGGCGGCGAGCGATCGCCAAGGCATCGCACCAGCCCTGCTGCCGACAGTTCGGAAAACCGTCCGAAGATTGTCACCGGCACAAATTTGCGCCTATCGGCAGGCGCCGCCGCGCGCCAGTATGGCGTCCATAGCACCCTGCCGGAGACCCCATGAAAACCGTCGCCTTCACCACCGTCGATGTCTTCACCACCACCCGCTTCGAAGGCAATCCGCTGGCCGTGATGACGGATGCCCGCGGGCTGAGCGACGCGGACATGCAGAACATCGCTGCCGAATTCGGTTACTCCGAGGTTACCTTCGTGCTGCCGCCGGAAGACCCGGAAAATACGGCCCGCGTCCGCATCTTCACGCCAACCATGGAAGTTCCCTTCGCCGGGCACCCCAATGTCGGAACGGCCTATGTGCTCGGCCAGCAAGGCGAGATCTTCGGGCGTCCGATCGGCGATCGCCTGCAATTCGAGGAGAAGGCGGGCCTCGTGGAGGTCGATCTGAAGCGTGACGGCGACAGGGTTCTCTCTGCGTCCATTCGCGCGCCGAGGCCACTCGTCGTCGGCAACGCGATACCGAAGGAGACCGTCGCCCGCTGCATCGCAATCGAGCCGGGTGACATCCGCTTGGCCAAGCACGAGCCCGTAGTCGCATCGGTTGGCCTGAGCTTCGTCTTTGCCGAGCTTGCTGACCTCGACGCCCTGGGCCGCGCACGTCCGAACCTTGCCTATTTCCAGGATGCAGCCAGCCCGACCGTCGAGGGCAACCATGACTTCTCGCTGTTCGTCTATGTCCGATCTGACGATGCCCCCTGGTCGATCCGCGCACGCATGTTCGCGCCGCTCGACAACGTGCCCGAGGATCCGGCAACCGGCAGCGCCTCGGCCGCCCTCGGCGCCTACCTGGTGTCCCTCGAGCCGGAAGCGAATATGAGGGTGTCGCTGACCATAGAGCAAGGCGTTGAAATGGGACGTCGCAGCATCATCGGCATCGACGCCACCAAGGTGGATGGCGTGGTGACAGAGGTGACGATCTCGGGGAGCTGCGCACCGGTCATGCGCGGCGAAATCACCTACTAGACGAACAGGTCCCGGCCGAGCAGGGCGATCGCCCAGATCGCGAAAGCGATCAGCGCGATCCTCCAGAAATCCATGCGTCGCCGCAGCCCGGGAACGCCCAGCGGCTTGATCAGCTGAATCGCCATCGCCAGAATGAGCAGCAGAGCGATCAGCTTCGTCATGTCTTTATTTTTCCATCTTTTCTTAATGTCACAGGACGGACATTTTTTCGCGTCACGACTGCAATTATTCATGCCGTAAAGGCATTTGGGGGCACAATCAACAATCTCGAGACTGGGCGGCAACGCATGCCGCCATATGTCTTTTGACAGTCAACTCATAGAGTCCGGGTATATGCAAAGAAATCTGCTGTCCGTTGCCGCACTTCTCTTCGGCACGCTCTTTCTCTTCATGGGTAACGGCCTGCAGGGCATTCTACTTCCCGTACGCGGCAACCTCGAAGGCTATGCAACGACGACGCTCGGTCTGCTCGGCACATCCTGGGCTGCGGGCTTTGTCATCGGCTGCCTCGTCGCGCCGAAACTGGTGCGGCGCGTCGGCCATGTGCGGGCCTTCTCGGGTTTCATTTCCATCATTGCGATCATCGCGCTCGTCAGCGGCATCATCATCCATCCGGTATGGTGGGTCCTGCTGCGCGCCGTGACCGGCTTTGCGACCGCCGGCACATCGATGATCATCGAGAGCTGGCTGAACGAACGCGCCACCAATGAGAGCCGCGGCGCCATTTTCTCGCTCTACATCGCAATCACGCTCTTCGGCGTCATGGCCGGCCAGATGATGATACCGCTGGAAGATGTCCGCACGCCCGTCCTCTTCATGGTCTGCGGCATCTTCTATTGCATTGCCATGCTGCCGACGACGCTTTCGAACGCCGCCTCGCCGCAGCCGCTGAAGGCCGTCAAGCTCGATCTGCCGGCGCTCTATCGCAATTCGCCGGTCTCCTGCTTCGGCATTCTCCTGGTCGGCATCGCCAACGGTGCCTACGGCACGCTGGGCGCCGTCTTCGGCGCCGGCGCCGGCCTCTCCGATACCAGCATCGCCATCATGATGAGCGCCACCATTTTCGCGGGCGCGCTGATGCAGCTGCCGGCCGGCCGCCTTTCCGATCGGATCGACCGCCGCTACGTGCTGGCCGCAATGTCCGCCGTTGCCGCTTTCGCCGGCCTGCTTCTCGCCGTTCTCCACCCCTCCTCTCCAGTCTTCATCATCGGCCTCGTCGTCCTCTATGGTGCGGTTGCCAATACGCTCTACCCGATCGCCGTGGCACACGCGAACGACTACGCCTCGTCGGAGGATTTCGTGAAGGTTTCGGGTGGCCTGCTGCTGCTCTACGGCATCGGAACGATCATCGGCCCGACGATCAGCGGCCCCGTCATGTCGCTGATCAATCCGCACGCCTTGTTCCTGGTCACCGCCATCGCGCATGTGCTGATCACCGCTTACGCCATTCTCCGCAGCCGCATGCGTGCGGCCATTCCCGCAGCCAACCGCGATGCCTATACGACCATCCCGACCGCGACTTCTCAGACCTTGACGCCGGAAAGCATGTCGCTGGCCGATCGCGGGCCCAATAAGGCTCCCGAAACGGGCGAACCTGCGGTAAAGTTCAACTGAGGCAAGCACGGAGGATTGCGTATGAGCTTCACGGATGACGACCGCCCGGTGAAAAAACCGACTCACGAAATCGGCATGGACCTGTCTCTTCTCTCGGTCGATGAGCTCAAGGCACGTGTCGAGCTGCTGAAGGCCGAGATCGGCCGCATCGAAGCGGAAGCGGCGCGCAAGGCGTCGGGAAGACAAGCCGCAGAAAATCTCTTCCGATCCTGATGCGGAGCTACTGCGCTGACCAATTATAGGGCCGGCGCAAGTGTTACTTCGGCACAGACTTAATGGGACGTTAAGCTTTATAAGGTATTACTGTAGCTATCCAGACTTGCTCTGGATTTCAGACAGTTTTCCAAGCGGTGAATTGGTCTGATTTTTCTCCCTGTTTTACCTTGAGAGCCGCCTTTGCGGCTCTTCTTTTTTTACTGCGCTGGGGACGGCTTCCATGAAACTGTGGAAGTTAACCCTTTCTTAAGAAACGCCTTGCGCAATTGGGCTAAAGCTACCATCTTAAAAGCATAAAGACCGGCCAAGGAAACTTTTTCGCTTTGGTCGACGTTACCTGACCATAAGTAGATGCGTGCAACAGGGACTATTTAAATGTCAGAGCTTGGATTGAACACGATCAGTTTTGCAGGTCGCGCTGCCGCATCCTCGCAGTTCAAGACACTGTATTCGGAAGGCATGTCGCTGGTTGAAGAAACCGCCGCCTATCTGGATGGCCAGGGTCGCACAGCATCGAAGGTCTTGCCGCGTATGGCATCGGTTCTTTATGCAGCCGAGTCGATGCGCCTGACCACCCGCCTGATGCAGATGGCCTCCTGGCTTCTTCTGCAGCGCGCCGTCAACAATGGCGAGATGTCGCGTGACCAGGTACTTGCCGAGAAGAACAAGGTTCGCCTCGACGGCTTCAATGTCGACCGCAATGCCCCGGGCTGGGGCGATCTGCCGGAATCTTTCCGCGACCTGATCGAACGCTCGCTGCGCCTGCAGAACCGCGTGGCGCTGCTCGACCGCGAGATCTACCGTCCGGCCGAAGCTGCGATCGTGCCTGACAACCAGAATAGCGTTCAGGCTCAGCTCAGCCTGCTGCAGACGGCATTCGGCAACAATTAAGCCGCTTCGATACGTATTCATGAAACCGGCTGCGCCCCGCGCGGCCGGTTTTCTTTTGCGCACCGTAGGCGTTTACCCAGGCGCTACGCCTTGCCGAGATGCTTCGGCCAGAACTCCTGGTGGACAGCGGCAGCTTCGTCTTCGATGTTCGGGCCATCCACGGCGACAATGCGCGCGCCGGTTTCCAATATTGCCCGGCTTGGAACATTGAGGCCGATCCCGGCGATCTCACCCAGTCGCGTTTCCGAGCACGCAAACACCATGCGCCCGATCCCCGACCAGTAGATCGCTCCGGAACACATCGCACATGGCTCGGTGCTGGTGTAGAGCGTGCAATCCGTCAGGAAGGCGGCATCATACTTCTGGGCAGCCAGCTTGATCAGGTTCAGCTCGGCGTGGTTCGTCATGTCGCGTCCGGTGAACACGCTGTTTTCGGCGCGCAGAATGACTTTCCCGTCCTTGACCAGCACCGAACCAAATGGCTCGTCGCCACGTTCCATCGCGGATTTCGAAAGCGCGATTGCTTCTCGAAGAAACGGCTCGTGGTTTTCCATCCCAGTCCCCTCAAAGCTAGAGCTGAATGATCTTGTCTCGGATCGAACGGATTTCCAAGAGGGAGAACCACGACAAAAAACCCCGCCGAAGCGGGGTTTTCCAAACTCTGCCATCCAGCAGCGCGAATTAGAGGCCGAGGCCGCCGAAACGCTTGTTGAACTTGGAAACGCGGCCACCGCGGTCCATGAGCTGCTGGTTGCCGCCGGTCCAGGCCGGGTGGGACTTGGAGTCGATTTCGAGGTTCATGACAGCGCCTTCAGAGCCCCAGGTCGAGCGGGTCTCGTATTCGGTGCCATCGGTCATGACCACCTTGATCGTGTGGTAGTCGGGATGGATATCTGCCTTCATAACAATCTTCCTGCAAGCAACGTCCAATTTGACGCATCACGTTGCGACAAGAGGACCGATTGAATAAATGAAGCCGCAGTCGCTTATGGCTACGGCTTCCCATTAGGATGCGGTGCCTATACATGAAGGCCATCGGGATAACAAGAGCCATCAGCCGTATTGCACGGCGTTGACGGTGATCGGAGATCAATTGACAGACGCAGTGCAGACCGGCCAGAGAAAGTCCCGCGCTCTCAAGCCTCTCGGCAGATTGACGCCCTACGTCATGCGCTATCGCGGCATGGTCGCCGGGGCGCTGTTTTCCCTCGCTCTCGCCGCCATCACGTCGCTTGCGCTGCCGCTTGCCGTTCGCCGCATGATCGACCACGGCTTCACACAGTCCGACGGCACGTTCATCAACAGCTACTTCGTCATGCTGATGATCATGGCCGTCGTTCTCGCGATCGCCAGTGCCATGCGCTACTTCTTCGTCATCACGCTTGGCGAGCGCATCGTGTCCGATCTTCGGCATGATGTCTTCGCGCATGTGACGCGGCTGTCCCCGTCCTTCTTCGACGTCAATCAATCCGGCGAAATCCTCTCGCGCCTGACGGCTGATACCACGCAGATCAAGTCCGCTGTCGGCGCCACGGCCTCCGTCGCTCTGCGCAACCTGATCCTGTGTCTTGGGGCGATGGGGATGATGATCGTCACCTCGCCGAAACTGTCGAGCCTGGCGCTCGGCGCAATTCCGCTGATCGTCTTCCCGCTGGTCGCCTTCGGCCGCTCCGTTCGCAAGCGCTCGCGTGCCGCGCAGGATACGCTGGCCGACGCTTCGGCCTTTGCCAGCGAGACGATCGCCGCCACGCGGACCCTGCAGGCCTTCGGTGGCGAGGATCTCGCGGCCCAGCGTTATGGCAGCGCCGTCGAGACCGCTTACGGCGCCGCACGGGCTGCCATCCGTTCCCGAGCGCTTCTGACCGGCATTGCCATCACACTAATCTTCGGCAGCGTCGTGGCCGTTCTTTGGGTTGGCGCCCATAGTGTCCTCGCCGGAACCCTGTCGGCAGGCACACTCGGACAGTTTCTGCTCTATTCGGTCATTGCCGCCGGATCGCTCGGTGCGCTTTCCGAAGTCTGGGGCGAGCTTTCCCAGGCAGCCGGCGCGACCGAGCGTCTGAGCGAATTGCTGGATGAGGTACCGGCGATCCGCAGGCCAGCCTCCCCTATCGAACTTCCGGTTCCGGCCCTCGGAAAGGTCGAGTTCGACGACGTTCATTTCGCCTATCCCTCGCGTCCGGAAAGATCGGCGTTGCACGGCCTTGATTTCGAGGTGCGGCCCGGCGAAACGGTCGCAATCGTCGGCCCCTCAGGAGCCGGCAAGACTACGGTCTTCTCGCTGCTCCTGCGCTTCTACGACCCCTTGCAGGGCGCCGTGAAAGTCGATGGCGTCGATGCTCGACAGGTCGATCCGGAGGCGCTGCGCAAGCGCCTCGCCATCGTGCCTCAGGACGTGACGATCTTCGCAGCCTCGATCCATGACAACATCGCCTTCGGACGCCCGGATGCTACCCGCGAGGAGGTTCGTGCGGCCGCGATCGCAGCGCAGGCCGACGAGTTCGTGCACCGTCTCGAGCAAGGGTACGACACGGTCGTCGGCGAACGCGGCATCATGCTGTCAGGTGGCCAGCGTCAGCGCATTGCGATCGCCCGCGCGATCCTGAAGAACGCACCGATCCTGCTCCTCGACGAGGCGACATCGGCGCTCGATGCCGAAAGCGAAACGCTGGTGCAGAAGGCCCTCGATCGCCTGATGAGCGGCCGCACCACGCTGATCATCGCGCACCGACTGGCCACGGTGTTGAAGGCCGATCGCATCCTTGTGCTCGATCAGGGCCGTGTCGTCGAAGAGGGCACGCACGAAAGCCTGATCCGTCACGGCGGCATTTACGCCAAGCTCGCCAAGCTGCAGTTCGACGCGGGCGCCGAGGCGTTACTGGCGGCTGCAAAGTAAGGCGGTTTCCTCGCGCGTCCCCCTGCCCGGCACCCCCGTACGGTTGCGAGAGGTTTTAACTATTGCGTGCATATTGACATAATGCACGCAATAGTTACACTTCATTCTCGATCAAACCCAGACTCTTACAGAGGGAGATTGCCGGATGGCCTCGATCAGCTTTGCCGAAATTCTTGTGGCGCTCGTCGCCATCGCAGTCGTCGTCTCCATGCTGCTTTTCTATCGGTCGCTGCGAGAGGCCGATACCTGGTCGCTGACCGACGCGCTTTCGGAAGATGTCGTGCTCACCAAAACCGACGATCAAGGCAATCCGGTCGACGCATCGGGCAACGCGCTGTTGGCGGGCACCCCGCCCTTGACCGTAACGGTGATGAAGGCGAGTTCCAGCCGCTTCATCGCGATGATCGGAACGGTTGCGATTCTCATGCTCTATGTCGGCTTCGGCCTCGCCTGCCTATATCGCTTTACCAATCTCGGCGTCATTCCCGACATGTCGCAAGGCTCGAACTTCTTCTATTCCGGCATCGTGCTCTTCGCGCCCTACCTCATCAACAAGTTCTCGTCGGTCTTTTCGATCTTCAAACCGTGAATGAAGCGCGCGGATGCACGAAAGACCGCGCGCATCGCGTTTAAATATCCCGATGGAATAGTTGCATTTTTTGTTTTAGGCTGCGGTTGCAGATTTGCGCAACATCCTGATTCCGGGAGAGAAATCCATGTATAAATTCGAAGTTTATAAGGATAAGGCAGGCGAGTTCCGCTTCCGTTTCAAGGCGTCGAACGGTGAGACCATGTTCAGCTCGGAGGGCTACAAGGCAAAGGCCTCTGCCTTGAGCGCGATCGAGTCGATCAAGAAGAATGCTCCCGGCGCAGACACCGCCGACACCACGAAGGCCGAGTCCTGATAGAAATCAGGGCGGTGCCACAGGCGCCGCCCTTCCTTTCCGTGCCAGCGGAACTCCGCCCGGCCGATGCATCGACCGATGCGCTACTTTTCCGTCAGCTTGAGCTCGATACGGCGATTGGTCGCCCGCGCCTCCGGCGTTTCGCCGGGAGCGATCGGCTGAAATTCCCCAAAGCCCGCGGCAACCAGACGATCCGCAGGCACGCCCTGGCTGATCAGGAACTTCACGACCGAGATTGCGCGCGCCGAGGACAGTTGCCAGTTATCGGCATAGCGTCCCGTGCCGGCAAGCGGAACGTTGTCGGTGTGCCCATCGACGCGCAACACCCAATTGATCTCAGGCGGGATTTCCTTCGCCACATCAAGCAGCGCCATCGCGAGCTTGGCCATCTCCGCCTGCCCGTCCGGATTGAGATCAGCGCCACCCGAAGGAAAGAGCACCTCGGATTGGAAGACGAAGCGGTCGCCGACGATCCGGATATTCTCGCGATCGGAGAGGATTTCGCGCAGCCGGCCGAAGAAGTCCGAGCGGTAGCGATTCAGCTCCTGAACGCGCTGCGCAAGCGCAACGTTCAGCCGCCGTCCGAGATCCGCGATCTTGGTTTGCGACGACTGGTCCTTCTGCTCGGAGGCCTGAAGTGCTGCTTCGACAGCCGCGATCTGGCTGCGAAGTGCTGCGATCTGCTGGTTCAGAAGCTCCACCTGGCTCATCGCCCGGTCGCTCATCTGCTTCTGTTCGTCGAGTTCCTTGGTCAGCGTCCCGACCCGCTGCTGTGCCGCATCCTGGCCGCCGGCACCTGCGGACAGCAGTGCCTGCAGCCGTGAACGCTCGCCTTCGGCGCTGGCCAGAGAAGCCTGGAGATTGGCGATGTTGTCCTCGAGGTCCTGCTTGCTGCCCTTTTCGAGCGCCAGCAGTTGCGTGAGTTCGTTGATCTGGCTGTTCAGCCGATTGAGAACCTCGTCACGCCCGGTGATTTCACGGCTGAGAATGAACTGCCCGACGACGAACACCGTCAGCAGGAACATGATGGCGATGAGCAGGGTCGACAGAGCATCGACGAACCCGGGCCAATAGTCGACAGCGCGCTCGCGGCGGCGGTTGCGGGCAAGCGGCATGGCTTATTTGCCCTCGCTCGTTTCCGCCTGCGGCATGCGCGGTCCGCGCTCGCTGCCACCGCCCGTACTCAGCCGTTCCTGCGAGCCGATGCGCTCGGCAAGACGATCGAGCGTGCGGCGCATCGCCTTGGTCTCGTCCTGCTGTGCCTCGATCCAGTCCCGCAGCATCTGCTGCTCGTTGCGCATGTTCTTGACGAGACCCTGGATACCTTCCGCGAGGCTCGCCATCGCTGCAACCGAGCGCTGGCTGCCGGCGCCGCCTTCTTCGGATACCTTGCGGAGATATTCCGAAAGCGCCCTGACATCGTCAGGCGAGACGCTGCCCTTGCCATCGATGGTCGGCACCGCGACGTCGGAGCCGACGTCCGTCACGGAAGAAAGCCAGTTTTCCAGCTCGACATAGAACCGGTTCTGAGCGCGGCCGGCCTGCAGATCGAGGAAACCAAGGATAAGCGAACCGGAGAGACCGAGAAGCGACGAGGAGAACGCCTGTCCCATGCCTGACAGCGGTGTGGACAGGCCTTCCTTCAGCGCGCCCAGCACATCGGACGAACCGTTGGTGCCGGCGTCGAGCGACTGGATGACGTTGCTGATCGACCCGATGGTGCCGATCAGGCCCCAGAAGGTTCCGAGCAGGCCGAGAAAGACGAGAAGGCCGATGAGGTAGCGCGAAACGTCGCGTGATTCATCCAGGCGGTTGGCGATGGAATCGAGAATGGAGCGAAAGGTGGCGGTCGAGAGCCCCGACGCCTTGCGATTGCCGAGCAGCACGCGCATCGGCGCCAGCAACTTCGGATCGCGGCCCACCTTCTCGACACTGCCGGCTGCGCGAAATGAATTGAACCAGCGCACTTCGGGGCGCAGGGCAAGCACTTGAGCGAAAACGAGGATGATCCCGACACCGAGAACGCCGAGAATGAGCCCGTTGAGGCCCGGATTGTGCATGAAGGCGGTTTGAGCCTGACGGAACAGGATCGCGGCTATGAACCCGACGATGACCAGAAACAGCACCATCGTCCACAGGAACTGCATGGGACTGGAAAGTCTGTAGCTATAGTTGCCAGTGGGTTTTTCGGTCGAACCGAAGTCCGCCACATTCACGTTTTCCATAGTTCCGCTGCCTCCGGCTTCCCTCGCCGCCGGAGACTAGAGCAACATTGTGCCGAATTGAAGTACGCCGAACAGGAAAACCGTGTCTTTACAACAACGATTTAGCGGGAGGGCACCGGCCGCTTGGCAACGTCGAGCAGTGCCTTCTGGATATATTCGTTGCCGGCGACGACGGAACCTGTCTCCAGAATGGACGAACCGCCATCCCAATCGGAGACGTAACCACCGGCCTCGCGGATAAGCAGAATACCGGCAGCGATATCCCAGGCGGACAGTCCGGTTTCCCAGAAACCATCGAAACGGCCAGCCGCAACATAAGCGAGATCGAGCGAGGCGGAGCCGAGACGACGGATACCCGCGACTTCGCCCATCACATGCCGAAGCTCGACGAGGAACTTGCCATGATTGCCACGGCCGAGATGCGGTACACCGCAACCGATCACCGAGTCCGAAAGGACACGGCGCGCGCCGACGCGCAGGCGGCGATCGTTGAGAAAGGCGCCACCACCGCGCTCGGCGGTGTAGAGCTCATCGGTCGCCGGGTTGAACACGACACCGGCAACGATCTCGTTGTTGCGCTCGAGCGCGATCGAGACGGCAAACTGCGGAATGCCGTGAAGGAAGTTCGTCGTACCGTCGAGGGGATCGACGATCCAGCGATGCGCGCCGTCGGTGCCCTTGATCTCCTCGCTCTCCTCGCCGAGGAAGCCGTAGGTCGGGCGTGCCTTCATGAGCTCGTCCTTGACGATCTTCTCAGCCTTGCGGTCGGCGTTGGAAACGAAGTCGCCCGGTCCCTTCACGGAAACCTGCAGGTTCTGCACTTCGCCGAAATCACGCCCCAACGACTTGCCTGCCTTGATGGCAGCCTGAACCATGACATTGAGAAGAGCTGAACGAGCCATTTGAGCACTTTTCCTTGAGCGATAATACGATGCGCGCTGTCAGGGGCGGGTCCCTGATCGCCGGAAGAGGCAGCGCTCGATAAGATTGGCGGCCTCAAGACCACAAAACCGGGAAAATTTCAAGAGGAGACAGACCACGCATCGTTTCACCGCAAGAAATGTCGCGAAATATTCTGGACAGATCGATCTGGAATGACTATCTTCCACTCATGGCACGACACAAGGAATTCGACAGGGACTGGGCACTCGATGCCGCGATCGGCGTCTTCTCGCAGCATGGCTACGAGGGAAGCTCGACCGATGCGCTGCTGACGGCAATGAAGATCAGCCGGCAAAGCATGTACGACACCTTTGGCGACAAGCGCAGCCTCTACCTGCAGGCGCTGAAGCGCTACAACACCGACAGCGTTCTCAGGATCATCGCCGACACGCAGCATGGCCAGAGGCCGCTTGAAGCCCTGGAAGCCGCGCTGATCGCCTTTGCCTCCCGACCGCCTTCGGAGGCATCGAGGGGCTGCCTCGGCGTCAGCGCTATCTGCGAGTTCGGTCGCACCGACGCAGACGTGTCGAGCCTCACCGACAGTGCAGCCACGACACTCGGCAAGGCGATCGGCTCCCTACTCGATGAGGCCCGCAGAACCGGCCAACTTGCACCCGAGATCGATCCGGAAGCCGCCACGCAATTCCTCGGCGCAACATTGTCGGGCATGAAAGTCAGCGCCCGCAATGGGGCAAGTCCGGAAGTGCTGCGCAACATCGCCAGCCTTGCCATTCGAAGCCTTCGTTAACAAGACACGGGATCACCGTGATTTCGTATGTCCAATTATAGACTAAACAGTCCAATAAGGAGAATGACAGTGACAAAACCACTTCACGAAAAGGTCGCGATCGTAACAGGCGGCTCGCGCGGTATCGGGGCGGCGATCGTCCGCAGGCTTGCTGCCGATGGCGCCGCGGTCGCCTTCACCTACGCCAACTCCAGCGAAAAGGCCGATGCCATCGTCGCGGAGATCGAAGGAAGCGGCGGAAAGGCGCTCGCCATCAAGGCCGACAGCGCCGACGCGGCCGCCCTGCGGAAAGCGATCGATCGAGCTGTCGATCACTTCGGCGCGCTCGACATTCTGGTCAACAATGCGGGTATTCTGCTGTTGAACAAGCTGGAGGATTTTCCGCTCGAGGACTTCGACCGGATGTTCGCCGTCAATGTCCGCGCTGTCTTCGCCGGCACGCAGGCTGCGGCGAGGCACATGCATGAGGGCGGCAGGATCATCACGATCGGCAGCGTCGTGGCCGATCGAAGCGGCTTCCCGACATCATCGGTCTATAGCATGACGAAAGGCGCGGTCGCCGCGATGACGCGCGGCCTCGCACGCGATCTCGGCCCGCGCGGTATCACGGTCAACACAATCCAGCCCGGCCCCACGGAGACGGACATGAATTCCGATCCGGCTTCTCATGAAATGCTGAAAGGATTGATGGCACTTGGCCGCCTGGGCGAGGATCGCGAAATTGCCGGCCTTGCCGCCTATCTTGCAAGCCCGGAAGCCGCCTTCATCACCGGCGCCAGCCTGACGATCGACGGCGGCTATCTCGCCTGAGATCGAAAGCCGGCGGCGTGCGCCGCCGGCATCCTTTCAGAATTTCTGCTGGGTAATGAGGACTTCTCGGGCGATCTGATCGAGCGGCAGGATCCGATCCACCCCACCCTTGGCGATCGCCTCTTTCGGCATCCCGAAGACGACTGATGTCGCCTCATCTTGCGCGACGGTATAGGCGCCAGCCTGATGCATCTCCAACATTCCCTTGGCACCGTCGTCGCCCATGCCGGTCATGATGATGCCCATCGCGTTCGAACCGGCGCTGCGCGCAGCCGAACGGAAGAGTACGTCGACGGAAGGACGATGCCGCGAAACCAGCGGCCCCTGCTTGACCGAGACATAATACCGGGCCCCCTGCCTTTCGAGCAGCATGTGCTTGTCGCCGGGCGCGATCAGCACATGGCCGCGCAGCACGGGATCGCCATCGACGGCTTCCTTCACTTCGACTTCGCAGAGCCCGTTCAGTCTCTTCGCGAAGGCAGCGGTGAACTTCTCCGGCATGTGCTGGACGATGACCATGCCCGGCGCATTGGCCGGCAGTGCTTCGAGGAATTCGCGTAGCGCTTCCGTCCCGCCCGTCGAAGCGCCGACGCAGACGACCATTTCCGTGGTCTTCGCCATTGCGCGTCCGGTTGGCGGCGGCAGCATCGCATCAGCCGTCAGTTTCTGCGGCGGCGCTTCCCGGCCCGGCCTCAGGGCGCTCATCGCCCGCCGCATGTTGCCAAGACGGGCATGGGATGCGCTCTTGACCACTTCACGGATGCGCACGGCATCGTCGGCGAGACTGTCGGCAGCGCCGATCTTCGATTTCAGGATGACATCGACGGCGCCCGCCTCCAGGGCCTGCAGCAGCGTCTCGGATCCTGCCTCCGTCAGCGAGGAGCACATGACGACGGGGATGGGCCGCTGCGACATCAGTTTGCGCAGAAAGGTTATGCCATCCATCCTCGGCATCTCGACGTCGAGCGTGATGACGTCGGGAATTTCCTCCTGGATTTTCTTGGCTGCCATGAAGGGGTCGGTTGCCACCCCCATGACTTCGATTTCGGGATCCTCCTGCAGCACGCGGACGAGCGTCTGGCGAACGCTGGCGGAGTCATCGATGATCAGAACGCGTATCTTCTTGCCCATGGGCAACCTTACTTTAAGTGCGCTGGAACACGGTGTTGGAAACCTGCTTCAGCGGCAAGTCGATTCCGGCGATGGACTCGGAGTGACCGATGAACAGGTAGCCGCCGACGGCGAGACGATCGCACAATCGCTTGAGCACGCCCGCCTGCGTCGGCTTGTCGAAGTAGATCAGCACATTGCGGCAGAAGATGATGTGCATGGCTTCGCCGACCGGATAGCTCTCGTCCATCAGGTTCATCCGGGCAAAACCGACCCTACTGCGCAGGAACGGCGAAATCCGGACCTCGCGGCGCGTCGGGCTCTTCGGCACCATGACGTACTTGCGCTGCATGTCGCGCGGCACCGGCTGGATCATGTCTTCGGCGTAGATGCCGAGGCGAGCGGCGTTCAACACGTCGGTACTGAGATCGGTTGCAAGGATCGTGTAGTCGACGTCGTTGCGCGCGCCGGCGAACTCCTCAAGGACCATCGCCATTGTGTAAGGCTCGGCACCCGTGGAGCACGCCGAACTCCACGTCCGGATGATGCGGACGCCGTTCCCGGCCAGCGTCGGCAACGCCGTCTGCTGCATATAGTCGAAGTGGCGGGCCTCCCGGAAGAAGTCCGTCTTGTTCGTGGTCACCGCATCGATCAGATAGACGGTCTCATGCTCGAGCCCGTCCTCGTGGAACAGGAAATCGCAATAGTCGTCGAAGGTCGCGTGGTTGGTCGCCCGAAGGCGACGCCGCAGGCGGCCTTCGAGCATCGTCAGTTTGGTCGGCGGCATCTTGATGCCGCTGTAGTCGTAGATGAATCGGGCAAGCTTATCGAAATTGCGCTTGCTGATCCGATCTCCGATCTGGGTTTCTGCTGCAGCCATACTCATGGATTGATGCTCCAAACGACCGATCAGGCTGCCGATTGCAGGACCGACGCGTCTTCACGCGACAGCAGCCGTGCAAGATCGACGATGACGACGAACCCGCCTTCCCGGCGAACGACGCCGGCGATGTA
The DNA here is from genome assembly GCF_009498215.1 of Rhizobium grahamii. Classification (NCBI taxonomy): domain Bacteria; kingdom Pseudomonadati; phylum Pseudomonadota; class Alphaproteobacteria; order Hyphomicrobiales; family Rhizobiaceae; genus Rhizobium; species Rhizobium grahamii. The sequence continues at coordinate 2,690,405 of NZ_CP043498.1, forward strand.
GTCCGAGCGCCAGCGCACGCCGATGTCGGGCGCCGCCTCGATCTGGTCACGCCGAAACGGCGTGACCTCGAAGACACGATCGGCAACGAGGCCGAGCGTCAGAACCCTGCTTTCCATCGGTACGTCGAGGACGAGAACACGCGTGTGGGGCGTGGGCACCGTCTTCGACATGCCGAGTTTCAGCCGAAGGTCGATCGTCGGCACGCCCTGGCCGCGCACGTCGCGAAGGCCAAGGAGATAGTCAGGACCGTTCGGAATCTTGAATGCTTCCGCATAGTCGAGAATTTCCCGAACCACCTCTACCGGCACGGCGAAGGTCTCATCGCCGAGGCTGAAGGTGACGAACTGCGCTTCCAGGGATGCCGTTGCCATATTATGCGCTTTCCTTGAAATCGGCGTCGCTGTCGTCAGGACCGCCCATGGCCAGATCAAGTGCAAAGCCCTTTGCCCGGGCCTGCTGAACCGAAACCGTGTTCGCAGCCGGTGCCTTGCTTGCCGGCTTGCGCGCGGCGGGAGCCGGACTGCGAACGCTGACGCGTGCTGCAGGGCTGCGGCTTGCACGGCTGCCTGCCATGTCGACCTTGAAGAAGGCGATCGACGTCTGCAGCTCCTCGGCCTGGCTTGCCAGTTCTTCCGAGGTCGCCGACATCTCTTCCGAGGCACCGGCGTTCTGCTGGGTCACCTTGTCAAGCTGCTGGATCGCTTCGTTGATCTGCGAGGCACCGATGTCCTGCTCGCGGCAGGCCGCGCTGATCTCGGAAACCAGTTCCGCGGTCTTGCGGATATCCGGAACGAGGCGGCCGAGCATGTCGCCGGCATCGCTTGCTGCCTTGACGGTATCGCCCGACATGGCGCTGATCTCGGCGGCAGCCGACTGGCTACGTTCAGCCAGCTTGCGGACTTCCGAGGCAACGACCGCAAAGCCCTTGCCATGTTCACCGGCACGAGCGGCTTCGACGGCAGCGTTCAGAGCCAGCAGATCGGTCTGACGAGCAATTTCCTGGACGATGCTGATCTTCTCGGCGATCGTGCGCATGGCGTCGACCGCGCGGGAAACGGCTTCGCCGCTTGCCTCTGCATCCTTGGCGGACTGGCGCGCGATCTTTTCCGTCTGTGCGGCGTTGTCGGCGTTCTGCTTGATGTTGGAAGCCATTTCCTCCATCGCGGCAGACGCTTCTTCAGCCGAGGCAGCCTGCTCCGTTGCACCCTGCGAGACCTGCTCCGAGCTAGCGGAAAGCTCCTGGCTACCGGCAGAGACGTTCTCGGCGGCCGAAAGCGCATCGGCAACGACGCCGCGAAGACGTTCGACCATCTGCTCCAGCGCGAGGCCGAGCGTGTCCTTGTCGGAGAGCGGCTTCGGCGAAACCGTCAGATCGCCGTTGGAGATCTGGTTGGCGATACCGGCGGTGATGCGCAGGTTGCCGGTCATCGTCGACATCGCGTTGACGAGATCGCGGATTTCATCGTTGCTCTTGTGTTCGATGTTCTGATCGAGGTCACCGATGGCAACGGCGTCGGCAAGATTGACGGCACGCTTCAGACCGCGGGAAATGTTGAGCGAAATCCAGGTCGCGCAGCCGAGCGAGAAGACGATCAGCACGATGGTCATGGAAACGAGGATGAAGCGCGAGTTGGCGTACTGAACGTCGGTTGCCTGGTCGGTCTCCTGGACATTCCCGGAGATCGTCTCGGTCATGTCTTCCATGACCTTGAGCGCCTTGTTCATGACATCACGGCCTTCGTGCATCGTCAGCGAGGTCGCATGGGCGTTCGATTCCGTCGTGTTCTGCGTTGCAAGATCGGCGATCTGCTTCTGGATCGGCGCATACTGCTCATAGAGCGACTTGAACTGCGCTGCCTGGTTGCGCACGTCAGGATCGGCAGATCCCGCAAGCTTCTCGGTCAGCGCCTGGATATCGGCCTGCCGGCTGAGGAGCGACTTTACGAAGTCGGCGATTTCGCTCGGCTCTGTGTTCAGGATCGCATTCTTTTCGGCACGAACCGTGCCGTTGAACATCTCGCTGAGCGAGACGACGTTCTTGAGGTCGGCGATCGGTTCGTCGACCATTTCGGTAATAGCCGAGTTCAACGAGGAGAGATTGTAGATTGCGAGGCCCGCCATCGTTCCGCTGAGCAGGATGACGGCGGCAAAAACCAACGCAAGCTTTAGCTTGATTGTTAGGCGCATGAGTAGACTCCAGAGACTGGGAATGCTTCGGCAGAATTGCCGGGGAGGATGAACGTCCGAATGCCAAGCACCGGCCGAACGTGGAATCGGGAGGAAAAAAGAGCCTTACATCTACTCTTGCGTGAGTGGATGGCGGTGCCAGCCACGCCTCCAACGTTGACATACGTTGGCATCCATGAGTCGCGGCCAGTCGCCTGGCCACGACCCTGTTCGTTATTAGGCGCTCTCGCGGAAGTCGTCGTCGCCCGCATCGGGGCCACCCATCGACATGTCGAGAGCAAAACCTTTGGCGCGGGCCTGCTGAGCAGCGACGCTGCCGCGCCCGTGATTGCTGGTCGAGGCGACCGGTGCCCGGCGTACGACCGTTGCGGCGGGCTTTGCCGTGGACTTCGCAGGCTTGCGGGCGCTGACCTTGGCTCCGGCGGTATCGACCTTGAAGAAGGCGATCGACGCCTGCAGCTCTTCGGCCTGCGCCGCCAGTTCTTCCGAGGTCGCCGACATCTCTTCCGAGGCGCCGGCGTTCTGCTGGGTCACCTTGTCGAGCTGCTGGATCGCTTCGTTGATCTGCGAGGCACCGATGTCCTGCTCGCGGCAGGCGGCGCTGATCTCGGAAACCAGTTCGGCGGTCTTGCGGATATCCGGCACCAGACGACCGAGCATATCGCCGGCATCGCTTGCTGCCTTCACCGTATCGCTCGACATGGCGCTGATCTCGGCGGCAGCCGACTGGCTGCGTTCGGCGAGCTTGCGCACTTCCGAAGCGACGACCGCAAAGCCCTTGCCATGTTCACCGGCACGAGCAGCTTCGACGGCGGCGTTCAGAGCCAGCAGATCGGTCTGACGAGCAATTTCCTGGACGATGCTGATCTTCTCGGCGATCGTGCGCATGGCGTCGACCGCGCGGGTCACGGCAGCACCGCTCTCCTCGGCATCCTTGGCGGACTGGCGAGCGATCTTTTCCGTCTGCGCGGCGTTGTCGGCGTTCTGCTTGATGTTGGCGGCCATCTCTTCCATCGAGGCGGACGCTTCTTCAGCCGAGGCAGCCTGCTCCGTTGCACCCTGCGAGACCTGCTCCGAGCTGGCGGAGAGTTCCTGGCTGCCGGCAGAGACGTTCTCGGCGGCGGAAAGCGCATCGGCAACGACACCGCGAAGGCGCTCGATCATGACATTAACATTGCCGAGCAGTTCGCCGATCTCGTCGCGATTGGTGATCTCGGCCGTCTTCGTCAGATCGCCTTCAGCGACGTCCCGAACGGCGGCGTTCGCACGCGAAAGCCCCTTGGAGATGCTGTTCGCAATCCAGAACGCGGTTACGGCGGCGAAGAGGAAAGCAATACCGACCGAGATGATCATGGTCAGGCGGGTTGCCTGGTAGCTTGCCTCGGCATCGTCATCGGCCGTGTCCATGCGGTCTTTCTCAAGCTTGAGAATTTCAGCAAGTGTCGTGTCGATTTCGTTTGCCGCTGCGCGAGCCGTGGTGACGGAGATGTTGGCGGCACCTTCCGTGTTACCGGCCTTCATCATGGCGCGGATCTGGTCGTCAGCCTCGAAGAACCTCTTCGAGAGTTCCCCGATCTTCTCCCAGCGCGGTTTGCCCTGCTCCGTCGCGATCTTCAGAACAGCTGCGAGCGATTCCGCGAATTCCTTGCGTCCGGCGTCACCCTTGGTGATGGCGCCGTCCATTTCCTGCGCATCCTTGGCCATCAGCAAGTTCTTCTGCTGGCGGATCGCCTGCAACTGACCGATGTTGATTTCCTGTGCAAGTTCGAGGCGGGCTGCAGGCCCGGCCAGAACCGCACCGATAGAGTCATTCAAGCCGCTCAGGCTTATGATCGAATAGGCAGACGTTCCGATCAGCATCAGTATGATGAAGCTGAAGGCTGCCACCAGCTTCGTCTTGATTGTCAGTCGCATTGTTAACCCCTTTTACTCGATGAAGCCTCTCAGGTGGCGGAACCCGACGCTTCGTGACGTGCTGAAAAAATCTCGCGCAGATTGGGAAGAATAATGAATTCTCCCCCCCGCTTGACGAGGCAGTTGATGTAGTCGGCTCGCCAGCGCATGCCGACGCTTGGTGGTGGCTCGCTCGCCGTCTTGGAGAGCGTCGTCACTTCATTGACCTTGTCGGTACGCAGTCCAACGAGTGTCGCTTCACCCTCGAGATCGATCTCGATCACGATGATGCGGCTGTCGATGGTCGCCTCGGTGGCTTCCATGCCGAAGGCAAGCCGCAGATCGGCAAGCGGAATGACCTTGCCGCGGAAATTGATGACGCTGGCGACAAATGGCTGTGCACCGGGGACCGCCGTTTCAGGCAGCAGGTCAAGGATTTCCTGGACGATGACGGCTTCCAGCGCGAAGGTCTCGCCGTTCATGTCGAAGGTCAGGACCTCGACTTCGTCGGCATAGTCCCAATGGTGATCCAGTCTTTCAGCTACCGCGCTCATCCTGCCACCCGCATCTGTGTTTCCTGTTGCTGACCGGCCGCCACGAGATGGCCGACGTCGAGAATGAGAGCGACGCTGCCGTCGCCGAGAATGGTCGCGCCGGAGAAGGTCGCGACGTCGTTGTGCAGCTTCGACATCGATTTGATGACCGTCTGGTGGTCACCGATGATCTGATCGACGACGAGGCCGACACGCTCGGTGCCCGTCGAGATGACGACGACCTTCTGGTGCACATCAGGCTTGGTGCCGGTCCGGAAGAGATCCCGCAGACGCAGGAACGGAACCAGGCTGTCGCGCAGCGAGATGAAGCTGCGGCCGCGCGAACGCAGGTCTTCTTCCAGCGAGAGCTCCAGGCATTCCTCCACCGCGGAGAGCGGGATGACGTACCGGCCGGAACCGACACGAACGAGCAGGCCATCGATGATGGCGAGCGTCAGCGGAATGCGCAGGGAAACCTCTGAACCTTCCCCTGGAACACTTTCGATATCGATAGCGCCACGAAGGGCCTCGACGGTCTTCTTCACCACATCCATGCCGACGCCGCGGCCGGAGAGATTGGTAATCTGCGCGGCGGTCGAAAAACCCGGCGCAAAGATCAGTTGCAGCAGCTCGGAGTCGGACAGCGGCTGACCGGGCGCGATCAGACCAGACGATTCCGCCTTGGCACGGACCCGCTCCCGGTTGATGCCGCGGCCATCATCCTTGATCGAGATGATCACCTCGCCACCCGCCTGTCGGGCCGAAAGCGTCACGGTACCGGCTTCGAGCTTGCCTGCAGCCAAGCGATCCTCAGGTGTCTCAAGCCCGTGGTCGATGGAGTTGCGCACGAGATGCACCAGCGGATCGGCGAGCCGCTCGATCACGGTCTTGTCGACCTCGGTGCTTTCGCCTTCGGTCACCAGCTCGATGACCTTGCCGGTTTCGCGGGCGAGATCATGCACGAGGCGGCGGAAGCGCGAGAACAGCGTCGCGACCGGCACCATGCGGAGCACCATCATCGTGTCGCGCAATTCACCTGAAAGGCGTTCGATTTCTTCCGAAACAGAGCGAAGGGCGATATCCGTGCTGGCGCTCGCCAACTGGCTCAGGCGTGACTGTGCAATGACGAGTTCGCCGACGCGATCCATCAGCTCGTCCAGCCGTTCAGCCGGAACGCGGACGTTTTCGGTTGCCTTTGCCTGGCGGTGATCGGCGACCGCAGCCGCTTCCTTCCTGGCGGGAACGGCTTCGACCGGCTTGAACTCCGGCTTTGAAACCGGCGGTGCGACGGGCAGAGCCGCAGCGGGGGCGGCAACAACAGGCGCAGCCGGTTCAGCGGCCTGCGCGGATGGAGCAGCGATTTCCTGTACGTCGAGTTCCATGTCGTCCATCACGAAGATGAAGACATCATCGATCGCCGAGCGATCCTGTTCGCTGGTCAGCAGCACGTCCCAGGAGACATAGAGCTCGGTGGGAACAAGTTCGTCGAGTGCAGGAATGGCCGCCGTATTCGCACGAATGCTGCATTCGCCGAGATCGCGCAGTTCGTCGAGCAGACCCAATGGGTTGGTTCCGTTCGCCATCGCGTTCGACGGCAGGCCGAAGCGAATCCGCCATGTCGTCGTCTTTTTTGCCGGTGCGGCAGCAACGGGTGCGGCGACTGCCGCAACGGCAGGCGCCTGGGCGTTGTCACCGACGGCTGCCTGCAGCTGAGCCAGAAGCTTGTGCCCGGTATCGCCGTGATCGGCATCGGGCCGGTCGACCAGCGCACGCATATGGTCCTGCGCGGCAAGCACGGCCGCGACCAGTTCCGCCGTCGCCGGCACTTCGCCCTTGCGAACGCGATCAAATGCCGTTTCGCAATGATGGGTAAATGCGGCAAGCGCATCGAACCCGAACATGGAGCCCGAGCCCTTCAGCGTATGGAGGCCGCGAAATACCGCGTCGACCAGGTCCTTGTCGTCGAGCTGATGCGTAAGGTCGAGGAGACCTGCCTCGATCGTTTCGAGGCATTCCGCAGCCTCGGTGCGAAACACGGCTACCGGGTCGAGAGAACTCATCTGCCGAGAACCTTCTTGACGATTTTCACCAGATTTTCAGGATCGAACGGCTTCGTCAGCCAGCCGGTTGCGCCCGCCGCCTTTGCGCGCGCCTTGAGGTCGGCATCCGACTCCGTGGTCAGGAAGATGATCGGCACGCCCGTATGGGTCGGGAGCTTGCGCAGCTCCTCGATCATCGTCAGGCCGTCCATAACAGGCATGTTGAGGTCGGTAACGATCAGGTCGAAATGCGCGGACTTTGCCGTCGCAAGACCTTCGGCGCCGTTGACCGCCTCCGTTACCGTATAGCCGGCATTGCCCAACGTGACCTTGGTGGTCAGACGGATACTTGCCGAGTCATCGACAGTCAGAATATTGGCGCTCATGGCATGACCTCTTTATGCAACCAGAACTGTGCGTCTTCGCGATTGAAGGCTTCCACGAAGCCCGCGCGTTCGAGAACTTTCAGGACGTGTCCCCCGCGGGGGAAGCGAGCGCGATCGTCTTTCCGCTCGCTTTGGCGAACCGACGCGCGGATTCGACAAGCTGAACGAAACTCAGATCTGCTTCTGCGTTTTCGCCTATATCAAGAAAAACGGAATCATTACTTTGAAATGATTCAGTAATTTTCTGGCTCAACTCTGAGATATTCCTAATGCTTAGGATGTCAGGCAGAGAAATATGTTGCCTATACTGGCCACTGGCACTCAATTCGGCCTCCTGGGACGGAGAAATACTTTTTCGACCCAAAAACGAATCTCACGATAGGCTTAACGGGGAGTAAAGTCCGGTTGTACAGGAATGCAATTAAGACGAGTCTGGACTCCCTGAATTCTCACCCGGGAGAAATTATAGTGAACGTCGCTCAACTTATAAAAAGCGATTTAAAACCAATATCTTGATTCAAGAGACACGCGTCGGATGGCCATGTGCGGGTGCTTTTTCATGCTCCGTTAATCACAACGCAGGCGAGTCCGGAATGTTTACCTCCCGTTTCCATCCACTCCCGTAGAAATAGTCCCCAACCTGCCAGACTTATAGGTAAAGGAAATAAAGTGACAAACGGGGCGGCATCGGCAATAGGCGCATTCGAGATCTCCGGATCAGGCGTCAGCGACACGTTGGAAGCGGCACGTATCCAGGTCGAGGAACGTTTTCTCGAAGGTGGATCGGTGCTGCTGTCCGTCATGGACGGCCTCAACCAGCTGTTGAACTCGCTCGACAGCGTCACCAGTGCATTGAACGCCAGCGAAGGCAGTGATGCCGGCGCGGACCTGCGTACAACGGTGAAGAACCTGACGGAATTGCCGGAAGCCGAACGGGCACGTCACGGCGCGCTCTCTGCCCTCGCCGACAGCAGCCATTCGCTCCGCAAGCATGTCGCGGACATGCAGGAGACGATGCGCTATTTGCGGACATTTGCCGTGACGGTGAAGATCACCGGCGCCGGCCTGCCTGAATTCGCAGGCTTCGCGCAGGAAATCCTCGAGCGGATCTACTCCGGCACCGAGGAAGTCAACAGTTTCGCCGGCCATCTCGACCGCCTCGAAAAGGAAGTCAAACTGGCGCTGGCCTTCGGCGCCAACATGGCAAAGAACTATTCGGATACCGTGCCCGAAGTTGCCGGCGCGCTGCAGGGCGACGCGCGCAAGATTTCCGAGCATCGTCAGCACCTTGCGGCAATTGCACGCGACGTCTCCGCCATCGCTCGCGGCATCCAGGGCAAGGTGGCCTCGACCCTTTCGGCGCTGCAGATCGGCGACATTACGCGCCAGCGCATCGAGCATGTCCAGAGCACGTTTTCGCTGCTGGAAGAATTCCTGAGCGGCCCGGAGGGCAACTGCCTCAATGCCGACGCCCGCCGGCGCCTCGAATGCGTCATCAATCATCTGACGGCAGCGCAGATGAACGAGATGGTCCAGGATTTCCACCGCGACTCGCAAAGCGTCGTGAAGACCATCACGAGCTTCAGCCACGACACCCATGAGATCCTGCGGCTGCGCGACCAGATGATGGGCAACGGCGAATCCAATTTCATGCGCGCCTTGGAAACCAGCGTTTCCGCAGCGCACGAGATCGTCAAGCAGGTGGATACGGCAACGCGCCAGGCGGACCAGGTCAGCCAGTCGACGCTCGGCACCGCCGCCAGCCTGCTCCAATCGATCGACAATATCCGCAAGGTCAAGACCGACATCAACTACATGGCGCTGAACACCAATCTGCGCTGCAGCCGTCTCGGCGAGGAAGGCAAGTCCATCAATGTCGTGACTGCCGAATTGCGCATCTTTGCGGGACGGCTCGACGAATCCGCCGATGCGATCGTCAACGGCCTGCCGGCCCTCGAAGCCGCTGCCGCAAACATCGCGCCGCCCGCCGATGCGAAGTCGGGCGGTCTCGCCGAAAATCTCGACAGCGCGGTTGCCGACATCCGCGGCGCTGCGGACACGATGGATGGCGAACTGAAGACCCTCGCCGAACACGGCCGCGAAATCGCCGGCAAGATCGGCCAGCTTGCAGGCAAGCTCGATTTTCAACGCGACCTCGGCGATACCCTCGCCAGGTGCGCCGACGCGCTGGAAACTGTTGCCGGCGCGGAGATTTCCGATATCTCCGATCTGACGGAGATCATCGCGCCTCTGGATCGCAAGATTTTCAAGCTCTACACGATGGCGCAGGAGCGCACGATCCACCGCAACATCATTGCGGCAATCGAAGAGCCCCAGGCAGCAGCGGCTGAAACGGCTCCCGCTTCGACAGGCGACGAGGACGAGGATCTGTTCGCCGACGCTCTGTTCTAGAGATCTGCGGGATCAACGCGTACGGCGGAACTTGTTGGCGGCATCGATTGCCGCCTTCTGCTGATCGTCGTTGATACCGAGGAAGAAGTCTTCGAGAGCGGGGTCAGGCAGACCGGCGCGGCGCGACAGCACATACCATTTGGCCGCCTCGACCGGATCCGGCTTGGTGCCGAGCGCATTGATATAGAGATGCGCCAGCTTGTTCTGCGCAACGACGTTGCCGCCATTGGCCGCAAGCCGCAGCCATTGAAAGCCCTTGGTGAAATCGCGCGGACCGTTGGTGCCGTTCACCATCCAGACGCCGAGATCGACCTGGGCCGTGTCGAAGCCCGCATGGGCGGCGCGCGCCATCCACTCGCGGGCAAGGTTCTTCTTCTCGGCCGGCAGATCGGGAAGTGCTGAATAGATCTCCGCCACCGCATACTGCGCGTCGGCAATCCCCTGCTCGGCGGACTTTTCGTAGTAGGGAAGCGCCATTTTCAACCCCTTTTCGCCGGGATTGTCGGCAGTCACGATCTGTCCCCAGTTGAACGCCGCCGACGGATTTCCGGCATCGGCAGCCTTGCGCATGTACTCGTCAGCCTTGGCCTTGTCGCGCTTTACGGTGCGGCCTTCCATCAGGATCAGCGCATACTTGAACATCGCCGCAGCGTCGCCACCCTCGGCAGCCTTGCCGTACCAGAACGCCGCAGCCTTCGGATCACGCTTGACGCCAAGCCCGCCGGACAGCATTTCAGCGACCAGCGTCTGCGCCGCAGGGTCGCCCAACTGGGCACGCGGAAGCGCTTTCTCCATGGCCGTGAGGTAATAGCCCTGCTGATAGGCGCCATAGGCCTCGTCGATCGGCCCCTTGTAGTCTTTCTCGGGCGGAAGATCGGGCAGCTTCGCGCCCATGCGGTCGAAAACACCGACACCTGTCGATGGCGCGGTTCCGTCCGCTTGCGGCCGGCTCGTCTTCAAGGCCCCCGGCGCTTCGGAGAGCGGTCGCGTCACGACATTATCGACCGTCTGCGCCGATGCGCCACCTGCACAGGCGGCAAAAGAAGCGGCGACCGAAAGCAGCAAAAGGCGCAAGGAACGGGCATTTATCGTCATGAGGGCGATATCAATCCTCAAACCGTGGCGCTTTTTCGTCCAGCAACGCATTGATCTCGGCAACAACGGATGGCGCACGCGCAGGTTCGCCAAAGACCGCCAGCCGCAGGGCAACAAACTCCGCACCAGTCTCGGCAACGGCCAGCGCCGACGCCGGGTCTGTGCCGCCCATCACGATGCAGGGGATCTCGATCATCGAAGCCCACCACTCGGCGAGAGCCAGGTTCTTCGGGTGCGCTTCCGGCTTGATGTCCCCGTCCAGCTTGCCGAAGAAGATGTAGTCCGGCCGCTCCTCGCCGATCTCGAGCGCATGGTGGCGATCGGCAGCATTGCCGCCACCGACGATCAGCTTGTCGGCATAGCGGTCGATCGCTTCAGCAATCTCGGTCGCCGGACCTGTGATATGCACGCCGTCCGCCTTGGCGCGACCGATGACACGCGTGTCGCCGGCAATCAGCGCTGCAGCGCCTGCGGCCTGGATGACAGGAACAAGCCGTTCCGCATGTTTCTGGAAGTCGCCGTCATTCAGGGCGTATTGCGGCACGATCACCGACGCGACGTCGCCGCCCTTCAGGGCGTCTTCCACGATCTTTGCCTGCTCTTCAATGTCAGCGACATCGGGAACGATGAGGACTAGACGGCAGCGATTTTCCGGTTCGGTCATGAACTCTTTCCGTTTGCAGCAGATTCCGCCGTTCGCCGGCAGGTCTGCACTCGTTTTGTGTGAGTAATTCCGTTAGATCGGGCTGGCAAGGGGAGGATTTTCAAAAGCATGCCGATGGACCTGTCATTTTACTACGCCGCCGTTCCCGCCGTCATCCTCGTCGGCCTGGCCAAAGGCGGCATGGGCGACGCCCTCTCCTTGATCGGATTGCCTTTTCTGGCGCTTGTCGTCTCGCCCGTTCAGGCCGCGGCCATCCTCCTGCCGATCCTCGTGTTCATGGACATGATATCGCTGGTGATCTGGCGCAAGCATGGCGACTGGACAACGCTGAAGATTATGCTGCCGGGTGCCGTTCTCGGCGTCGCGCTCGGTTGGGCGACATCGGCGCTTGTTCCCGGAAACGTCTTGCGGGTCGTGATCGGCGCCGTCACCATTCTTTTCTGCCTGCGCTATTTCTGGAACAACTTCGGTCCCGGCGCCGGCAGGGTCGTCCCGCCGCATGGCCAGAGACCGCTTCTGGCGACCATATGGGGCACGTTCTCAGGGTATGGCAGCTTCGTCGCGCATGCGGGCGGAGCGCCATTCCAGATCTATGCGCTGCCGCTGCAGCTTCCCCCGCGCGAATATATCGGAACCAGCGTTCGCTTCTTCGCCATCCTGAATGCCATCAAGCTCGTCCCGTATTTCGCCCTCGGCCAGCTCGACACGCAGAACCTGGCGACCTCCGCGACTCTCCTGCCCTTTGCTCCGCTCGCGACGATTGCAGGAGCATGGTGCGTCAAGCGCATGACGCCGACGATCTTCTATCCGTTCATGTACTCGATGGCCCTGATCGCAGCCGTTCTGATCGCTCGGGAAGGCCTCGGCTTCTAGCCATTGCACACTTTCGCTGCACCGCACAATTTTCTTGCCGAAATGCCACGTTTGACGTAGCTTTCCCGCATGTCGAACACGGACCCCTTTACTGCGATTGCCGACCCTCACCGGCGCTTTCTGCTGGAGGAGCTAAGGCGCGCGCCGCGCACCGTGAACGAGTTGGCGGAAGGGTTGCCGATCAGCCGCCCGGCCGTGTCCCAGCATTTGAAAGCACTGCTGGACTGCAACCTCGTGTCGGTAACGGCAAACGGCACGAAGCGCATCTATGCCGTCAATAATCGCGGCTTCGACAAGCTCAATCTCTGGCTGGATCAGTTCTGGGCCTGACATCAGGAGATGAAAACGCGCCGGCCGCGATATATCTCGCAACCGGCGCGCAAAAATGGCTATCTGCCACGGCTCTTCACCAAACTATTGAAATCTTTTCAAATTCCTTTTGTATTAGGTGTAAGCCATACCGGCAGTTTCGTTCTCTGTCTCAATGTACAGATGATTTGAGACGCTCAATCTCGTCCTTGATGCGCAGTTTCCTGCGCTTGCACTCGGCAATCTCACGGTCATCTCTGGCGGGGGATGTCATCAGCGAGTGAAGCTCGTCCTCCAGAGCACCATGCTTCTTCTGGAGTGATTCAAGATGAGCTTGAACAGTCATTTGACCCTTCCTTCCTCTTACCTCTCCCCGGCCAACACCGCCGGAGATCCAAGGCGTCAACCTTTCGAATGTGACACATTTTTGAAGGCTTGTCGAAGGCGAAAACATGAAGACTACGTGGCAAATTCATGATCGAGACCAACTAGCCGTTACCGCTAATTGGTGATAGGAGCATGCGGAAATCATCGGCAGACCGGACAATGTCCGAAGACGATCGTGGGGAATGCATATGGCCGATCAGGAACAGGCTGAAATCAGGCTCATCGTAGCGCGCTTGCGCCAGGAGCACGAAGATTATGATGCCGCCATCAACGCCATGATTGCCACCGGCTGCGATGCGCTGCGCGTGCAACGCATGAAGAAGAAGAAGCTGGTCATCAAGGATAAGCTCTCGAAGCTCGAAGATCAGATCATTCCTGATATCATCGCCTGAAGGGAACGTCGTGACGATGACAGACAGACCCCCGGTTGCCATCATCATGGGCAGCCAATCCGATTGGGAAACCATGAAGAACGCCGCCGACACGCTGGAGGCGCTGGAAATTCCCTATGATGCACGCATCATCTCTGCCCATCGCACGCCGGATCGACTGGTGAATTTTGCAAAGAGTGCCCGCGACGAAGGCTTCAAGGTCATCATCGCCGGCGCTGGCGGCGCCGCCCATCTTCCAGGCATGGCAGCCGCCATGACGCCTCTGCCGGTTTTCGGCGTTCCCGTTCAGTCCAAGGCGCTTTCCGGCCAGGACAGCCTGCTTTCCATCGTCCAGATGCCGGGTGGTATTCCCGTCGGCACGCTGGCGATCGGCAAGGCCGGAGCGATCAACGCAGCACTTCTCGCAGCCGCGGTCCTTGCGTTGTCGGACGAAGAAATCGCCGACCGGCTCGACGAGTGGCGCGAGCGCCAGAGCGCTGCCGTTGCCGAATACCCGATGGACGACCTATGACCATAAAGACGATCGGCATCATTGGCGGCGGCCAGCTTGGCCGGATGCTGGCCATGGCTGCCGCGCGCCTCAATTTCCAGACCGTGATTCTAGAGCCGCAGGCTGATTGTCCGGCGGCGCAGGTTTCCAACAGCCAGATCGTCGCGGCCTATGATGACAGCGCGGCCCTTGCCGAGCTTGCGAAACGCTGCGACGTCGTGACTTACGAATTCGAGAACGTGCCGGTGTCTGCGGCCGAAGTGCTCGCACGCTCGGTGCCCGTCTATCCGCCGGCGATGGCACTGGAAGCCGCACAGGACAGGCTCGTCGAGAAGCGCTTTCTGAATGACTGCGGAATCCCGACCGCCGATTTTCGCGCGATCGACAGTCAGGCAGATCTCGATGCCGCGCTGACCGCGTTCGGCGACAAGGGCGTCCTAAAAACGCGACGCCTCGGCTATGACGGAAAAGGCCAGCGCGTTTTCCGCTCCGCCGCCGACCGCAGCGATGACGCCTATGCCAGCCTTGGCTCCGTTCCCCTCATTCTCGAGAGCTTTGTCGCCTTCGAGCGGGAAATCTCGATCATCGCAGCCCGCGCATCGGACGGGACGGTTGCCTGCTACGATCCGGCCGAGAACGTTCACCGCAACGGCATACTGCACACGTCGACCGTTCCGGCCGCCATCTCGCAGCCGACCGCGGATGCCGCGCGCCGCGCCGCCGAGACCATTCTGACCACCCTCGGATATGTGGGCGTGATCGGCATCGAATTCTTCGCGCTTGCCGACGGCAGCCTCGTCGCGAACGAAATGGCGCCTCGCGTCCATAATTCCGGACACTGGACGGAAGCAGCCTGCGTCATCTCGCAGTTCGAGCAGCATATCCGAGCCGTAGCCGGGCTTCCGCTCGGAAATGCCGGGCGGCATTCTGACTGCGTCATGCAGAACCTGATCGGCGACGATATCCTCGCCCTTCCGGAATGGCTTCGCCGCCCCGATACGCTCGTCCATCTCTACGGAAAGACCGAATCCCGGCCCGGCCGCAAGATGGGACACGTGACAATACTGACTGGAAAATAGCGGCTTTCGAGGGTATAAAGCGGCGTCTCTCCCGTGAAAAACACCTTCATGTGGTTGACACAGACGAGAGGCCGGGTTATCTGCACGCCCAACCTAAAGAGCGCGCCCTGAGCGCACTTTTGATTGTAATAGACACGGGCGAATGTGAATTCCCCCTAAACATCGCGGATCAAAACAATGAAGATCAAGAATTCGCTCAAGTCGCTCAAGGCTCGTCACCGTGACAACCGCCTGGTTCGCCGCAAGGGCCGCATCTACATCATCAACAAGCAGAACCCACGCTTCAAGGCTCGTCAGGGCTGATTTAGCGACCGGCTTGACTCCGTGCTCATCCACTCGGAGTCGCCGCGGACAGCGTGAAAATGCTTTGATCTTCTGCGTTGGCGGGCTACTATGCCCGCCATGCGTTTTTTTGCCATGACATTTGCGGCGTTGCCGCTGGCTCTCGCCCTGCTTGCTCCCACCACCTTGCCTGTGATCGCGCAGGAAAAGGATACGATCAAGGAGCAACCCGAAGCCAACCTTTCCCCCCAGCAGCATCTTGACCAGCTCTACGCGCAGCTGAAGCGCGAGCGCAATGCCGACAAGGCAGACAATATTGCCAACGAAATTCGCACAGAGTGGAACGACTCGGGCAGCGCGACGGTCAATCTCCTGATGCAATGGGCAGACAAGGCCATTGAGGAAAAGCGGACGCCGGCAGCCCTCGATTTCCTCGATCAGGCGATCGCGCTGAAGCCCAACTACGCCGAGAGCTGGAACCGCCGCGCGACGCTGAACTATGCGAACGGCAATTATCGCAAGTCCATGGCCGACATCGAACGCGTGCTGGATCTCGAGCCCCGCCATTTCGGCGCCCTCTCGGGAATGGCGACAATCCTCACCGACACCGGCAATGATCAGCTGGCATTGAAGGCCTGGGAACGGTTTCTCGATATCTATCCGGCCAATCGCACCGCCCAGGAACAGATGAATACGCTCTCCGAAAAACTGGCCGGAAACCGGACCTGATGCGCGACCGTGAACCGGTGATGCCGAGTGTGCGTACGATCTGACCGATATTGTTGCAGGTCGCCTCCATGTTCGCCATCCTCTCCGCTTTCCTTGCGCCCGTTGCCGCTGCGATCGGCTACTCCGCCTACAAGGCCCGTGAATTCGAGCGCACTCACCCCAATATCGGCGAACTGACCGACGTCGGCGGCTATCGCATGAATGCGGTCCACATCGAGCGACCGGCAACGGCCGATCTTCCCCCGCTGGTCTTCGTGCATGGGGCAAGCGGCAACCTGCTCGACCAGATGGAAGCATTCCTGGCACCCTTGCGAGGACGCGCCGAAATGCTCTTCGTCGACCGCCCCGGGCACGGCTACTCCGAACGCGGCGGCCCTGAAAATACCCTTCCCTCGGGACAAGCCGACGCCATAGCGCAACTGATGGAGCAGAAGGGGATCAAGGAAGCGATCATCGTCGGCCACTCATTTGGCGGCGCGGTCGCCGCGGCCTTCGGCGTCCGGCATCCAGAAAAGACGAGAGGCTTGCTCTTCCTTGCGCCGGCAACGCACCCTTGGCCCGGCGGCATCGATTGGTACTATCATGTCGCAACGGCTCCGCTGATCGGCTGGCTGTTCAACCACATGCTCGTCGTACCGCTCGGCATAAGACGCCTCGAGCGTGGCACGCGAAACGTGTTTCGGCCCAATCCGAGGCCAAGCGACTACATCCGCCGAACCGGCCCGTCACTCGTCCTTCGGCCTAGTACCTTCTACAACAATGCCTGCGACTTCGTCGCACTGCTCGCCTATGTCAAGGCGAACTCACCCTTCTACACCGAGATCACAGCGCCAACCGTGGTCATCACCGGTGATAGCGACGACATCGTTTGGGAACATCTCCACTCCCAGGGCCTCGCCCGGGACATTGCCGGTGCGGAGCTTGTCACTGTAAAAGGTGTCGGCCATAAGCCGGACTACCTCGCCACCGATCTTGCAATTGCCGCACTCGAAAAGATCGCGGGCAAACCGCGCGATCTCCCGACAGTCGCGGCGGCAATCGAGGCGCGGCTTGCCACGACGAATTCAGCACGCGAGTTGGACGACGCAGACGCCTCAGCGCCCACGACAGCGAAAGTTTGTTGACGAACCCCGCATTGCCCCTGAGATCGTCGATCCCATATCCAGAGGGTCGCATCGCTCGAGGGGATCAGAATGAGCCATCTGCGTAAATCTGCTGCATTGCTGGTCACCGGCTGGCTTGTCCTGACGCTACCTCCTCCAACAGCGTTCGCCGCCTCGCCGGCACCCGTTGAAGCCGAACATGGGATGGTCGTCACGGCGCAGCATCTGGCAACGGATGTCGGCGTCTCCGTGCTGAAGAACGGCGGCAATGCCGTCGATGCCGCGGTCGCCGTCGGCTACGCTCTTGCCGTTGTCTACCCGACCGCCGGCAACATCGGCGGTGGCGGTTTCATGACGATCCGCTTGAAGGACGGCAGGACGACATTCCTCGATTTCCGCGAGCGCGCGCCGCTTGCAGCCACCAAGACCATGTATCTCGATGCCAAGGGCGATATCGTTCCCCGCGCCAGCCTCGACGGTTACCTTGCGGTCGGCGTGCCGGGATCCGTAAAGGGCTTCGAGATGGCCCGCGAGAAGTACGGCACCAAGTCACGGCAGGACCTGCTGGCGCCGGCCATCCGCTATGCCAAAGAAGGCTTCAAGCTGGAACAGGGAGACGTCGCCAGTATCGGCGGCAGTGCGAAACGGCTCGCGAAAGACGAGGCCGCGGCGAATATCTTTCTGAAGCCGGAGGGCAAGCCTTTCGCCGTCGGTGAAAAGCTCGTGCAGCCCGACCTTGCCGCCGTTCTCTCCAGCATCGCCGACAACGGACCTGACGCCTTCTACAGGGGCATGCCGGCCGAGGCGATCGTCAAGGCGAGCCAGGCGAAGGGCGGCATTCTCGCCAAGGAGGATTTCGAGCAATACGCGGTGCGGGAGCTGAAGCCGATAGAATGCAATTACCGCGGCTACGACATCATCTCCTCGCCTCCCCCTTCCTCCGGCGGCGTCATCATCTGCGAGATCCTCAACGTGCTGGAAGGCTATCCGCTATCCTTCCTCGGCTACGGCTCGGCCGAAACGGTGCACCTGATGGTCGAGGCGATGCGATATGCCTATGTCGATCGCAATGCCGCCCTCGGCGACCCCGATTTCGTCGATAACCCGGTCTCCACCCTGCTCGACAAGGGCTACGCCAAGGCGATCCGTGCCAAGATCGATCCTTACAAGTCGGGCACCTCGGCCAACCTGAAGCCGCTCGGCGCCAAGGAAAGTGTCGAGACCACGCATTATTCGATCATTGATGACGAAGGAAATGCCGTCGCCGTCACTTACACTCTGAACGGCAACTTCGGCGCTGCCGTCGTTGCCCCCGGCACCGGCATCCTGCTCAACAACGAGATGGACGACTTCACCTCGAAGCCTGGCGTTCCGAACCTTTACGGTCTCGTGCAGGGCGAAGCCAATGCGATCGCCCCGAAGAAGACGCCGCTGTCCTCGATGAGCCCGACGATCGTCACCAAGGACGGCAAGCCCTTCATGGTGATCGGCAGCCCCGGCGGCTCGCGCATCATCACCATCACGCTCGAGACGATCCTCAACGTCATCGATTTCGGCATGGACATCAGCCAGGCGGTCAATGCGCCGCGCATCCATCACCAATGGCAGCCGGACAAGATCTATCTCGAGCCCTACGCGCTCTCGCCCGATACCATCCGGGCGCTGATCGGCATGGGCCATACGCTCGATGATGGCAGCGGCCCGCCGCAATGGGGACAGGCCGCTGGCATCCTGGTCGGCGGCAAGAGCCTCGCCGATATCGAGAAGGGCGGCGGCGCGCGCTACTACGGCGCGATGGACAGCCGTTCCACCGAGGGCTCCGCCGGCGGATACTAATCAGCGGATGCGGGCGTGGACATAATCGCCCTTGATGCTGACGCGTGGTTTCGCGCCGGGTACGCTCGGTTCCAGGCTATCGACGTAGGACGCCTTGGCGATCACCGAGTAATCCAGCGGCACGCCCCTTCCGAAGGTGAGGTCGGTCTGTAGCGACTGCGCGGTGATGTTGACGGTCTCGTCCTGCCGGATGCTGTCGTAGCGCAGATGCGCGCGAACCGCCGTGCCGAGAATGTCCATCCCTGCGGCGTGGCCGTCAAAGGCGATGTCGGCGGCCTTGCTGGTGATCGCGACATTGGCGAAATCACCATCCAATTCCGCCTTCAGCGCCTCCTGGTCGATGCGGACGGTGGTGCCAGGCGCGACGTTGGCGGAAATCTCCGGCGTACAATCGGACAGGTCCGCCCACGGCGTCTGCATCACCTCGATCTTCAGGACCGTTCCCTCGATCCGCATCGCGCTTCGATCGCGGCAGCCATTGAAGAACCAGCTGGAGTAAAAGCTCGAGAACCAGCCGTTGCGCCGCGCGCTGGTGCTGGCCTTGTAAGGCGCTGCGCCATCAGCGGTTAGCCTGACCTCGCTTGCCTCGCCGCTGATGACGACGGATCGGACGGCTGAAATATCGAGTGTCTCGCCCGCCATGCGCGGTCCGGCGAAGGCGGAGGCAAGCGTCAGAATGAATGCGGGGATAAAAAGGATCAGTGTCATCGGCTTCTCCTTGGACGCGCCGGCCGGCGGCTGGCGATTGCGTGCAAGGTGAAGACCGGGATCCGATCTTGAGACCTCGATCATGATCCGGGTCGCCCGCGATTGCGATCAAGGCCATAGTGATGCAGTTATTGAACGCGCCTCACCGAGCCCAGCCATCATGATCTTCGTCCCGCTTCCTTTCGTCGTTGCTCTCCTTCTCGTCATCCTGCTCGTCCGGATGGTCAGGCAGAACGATTGGGCCGAACAGGAAAAGCGCCCATTCCTGCTCCTGATCGGTGCCTACACGCTGCAATCGATCATCATCGGGATCCGCTGGGGCTACGACGTGCTCGATATCCTGCCGGTTCAGCCCGTCGTCGCGGCGCTGATAGCGGCGCTCGCCTGGATCAGCTTTCGCAACCTTGCCGCGGAACGGCAGACATCGCTGCTCCGCTTCTGGCCACACATCCTGCCGAGCCTCTTGATCGTCGCGCTTCTGATCTTCTGGCGCGACCCGGTCGGCCCGGCGGTGACGGCAACCTTCCTCGGCTACGGCTCCGCGCTGCTCTGGCTCGCCCGCAACGGGCCGGATGCCCTCGTCTCCTCGCGGCTTGATGGCGCGCTTCTGTCTTATCGCTCGTTGGTGATCACCGGCCTCGCACTGATCGCCTCGTCAATCGCTGACATCGCGATCAGCCTCGACCTCGAACAGAGCGGCGGCATCCATTCAGGAGCAATCGTCGCGGTCGGCAATGTCATTACGCTTCTGATTCTCGGCACGGCCGCGTCGATTGCGAGCGGCAGCCAGTCGCTCGGCGCGCCGACCTCGGAAGCTGCCATGCCACCCGCCGCAAGCGAAGAGGACGATGCCATTGCCCGCGCGCTGGAAAGCCTGATGCAGTCCCGGCAGATCTATCGCGATCCGGAACTAAATCTCGGCCGCATTGCACGAAAGATGAACCTTCCGGCCCGGCGCGTGTCGGTGGCCGTCAACCGCGTTCACGGCGTCAGCGTCTCGCAATATGTAAACGACTTCCGTATCCGAGCTGCCTGCGAAGCGCTGGTGACGACGGACGAGCCAGTCACACGGCTGATGTTCGATTGCGGCTTCATCAGCAAATCTAATTTCAATCGCGAGTTTTTGCGCGTTGCCGGCACCAACCCGACAGAGTTCCGCAGACGCGGCAACCGCAAGCCCGAAGCAAGCGATACACGGCCGACGCTTTTCGTGTCACGGTGACAAAGTCGTCGTTCACATCAAGCGCGTGCCACCCTATGCAAGGGCGTACCGTCATTCGAAAGAGTCTCCATGGCCAGCATTGAAATGATCGTTGCCGCCCGCGCTCGTCTGCGCGGACATGCGCGCCGCACGCCGCTTCTCTCCTCCCCGTTCATCGACGAAATTGCCGGCCGGCGGGTCTTCGTGAAGGCCGAGTGCCTGCAGCACACCGGCTCCTTCAAGTTCCGTGGCGGCTGGTCGGCCGTCTCCGCGCTGGCTCCGGCGGTTCGCAGCCGCGGCGTCATCGCCTTTTCCTCGGGTAACCACGCGCAGGGTGTTGCACTCGCGGCCAAGCTGCATGGCGTACCCTCCGTCATCATCATGCCGTCGGATGCACCGAAGCTGAAGATCGCCAACACGCGGGCGCTCTGTGCCGAAGTGGTACTCTACGACCGTGCTACCCAAGACCGTGACGCCATCGGCGCCGAGCTTTCGGCGGCGCGCGGACTGACCCTGATCAAGCCTTTCGACGAGCCGCAGGTGATCGCCGGTCAGGGCACGACGGGTCTCGAGATCGCCGAACAGGCGGAAGAGGAAGGCGTCAAGTCGGCCGAGGTGCTGGTCCCCTGCGGTGGCGGCGGCCTGTCGTCGGGGATTGCGCTTGCGCTCGAAGCCAGCGCACCGGCCTTTCGCGTTCGTCCCTGCGAGCCGGATGGGTTCGACGATTTCACGCGGTCGCTGGCATCAGGCAAGATCGAGCGCAACGCCACGATGACCGGCTCCATCTGTGATGCGATCATCACGCCCGAACCCGGCAAGATCACCTTCCCGATCCTGCAGCGCCTCTCGGGCGCCGGCATCGTCGTGACCGACGAAGAGGCGCTTCGCGCCATGGCGCTTGCCTTTGTTCGGCTGAAACTCGTTGTCGAGCCCGGCGGCGCGGTCGCCCTTGCCGCAGCGCTGTTTCATGGCGATGAACTCGAGGAGAACAACGTCGTCGTCGTTACCTCGGGAGGCAACGTCGACGCCGATGTCTTTGCCGAGGCGCTGACCCGACACGGATAGAGGCAGACGAAGCTGTCAGCTCGTCTAGACGAGAGCAAGATACCCCTAACCGGCATACCGGCTCGCGCCGGTATCCAGCGCGATCAAGTCCTTGATCGTGAAAGACTCCTTGGCCGCGCAGACGCGCGGCGGGCTGGATTCCGGCTCAAGGCGGGAATGAAGGAGACGTAAGGGATATCAAACGATAGAGGTTCGCCGAGTGAGGCAGGCCAAGCCTGCCTCACTCTTCCTTTCAAGCGGCCTTATAGCGGGGGGCCGGTGCCGCGCGCGACAGGTTCGGCATCAGCGCCTGGCGGGCATCCTCGTAAGCCTTCAGCAACCCCGCATCCTCGAGAGCCGGAATGGTCGCGAACTCGCCCTGGTCGAAACCGGCAAGGGCGGCGTCCACCATGGCTTCGGCCTGCATGACGATCTCGGTCGGCAGGTGCTCGACCGGCGTGCCGGCGATGCCCCAGAATTCGGTCGCCGTCGCTCCCGGCAGCACCGCCTGGATGCGGATGTTCTTGTCCGCCAGCTCGTGCTTCAACGATTGGCTGAAGGCAAAAACGAAAGCCTTGCTGGCCCCATAGACGCCGTTCAGTACTTCAGGTGCGATCGCCACGATCGACGCGATGTTGATGATTGCGCCGCCGCCGCGGGCAACGAAGCCGGGCACGGCGGCATAGCTCAGCCGCATCAACGCCGTGACATTGAGATCGATCATCGCCTGCATCTTGTCGACATCGGAGGCAAGCAGCGGCGCGGTGCCGCCGACGCCGGCATTGTTGACCAGAAGCGTAATGCTGCGGTCGCTCTTCAGCACCGCCTCGACGCGGGCCAGATCAGCCTTGTTGCCGAGATCGGCCGGAATGGTCTCAACCGTTCTGCCCGTTTCCCGGGTCAGTCTCGTCGCAAGTTCGGAAAGCCGTTCTGCATTGCGGGCGACCAGAATGAGATCATAGCCCCGCTTTGCGAGCCGGTGAGCATAGACGGCACCGATCCCCGACGATGCGCCGGTAACGAGTGCGGTCCCTTTGTGTTGTTCGGTCATTGTCGTTCTCCGTGTTTGGGCAACAGCGCCTGCTGTTGGCTTGCGGAGAGTCTTACGCCTGATTGCCAATGGCTTGAATGTCATATAAACCACCTTTTAGGACAAACGGAGTTTCGAGCCATGCAACGCATTGCAGTCCTGCTCTTTCCCGGCTTTCAGATGATGAGCCTCGCCGCCATCTCGGCCTTCGAGTTCACCAACATCGAGCTCGGCGAGCCGGCCTATAAGGTTTCCTATCTCTCCGAGACCGGGGGGCCTGTTCCCAGCTCCTTCGGAGTGAATGTCGAGACCACGCGCTTCGGCGATCCCGCTTTCGATACGCTGCTGGTGTCCGGCGCCGTCGGCATCAAACTGCCGACCGAGAAGGAAGCGGAATTCATCCGCAGCGCGCTTGCCGCCTCCCGCCGCGTCGCCTCGATCTGTACCGGCGCTTTTCTGCTTGCGGAGGCAGGCGTCCTGGATGGCCGTCGCGCCACGACCCACTGGCTCCTCGCCCGCGAGCTGCAATCGCGCTATCCGAAGGTCAGGCTCGAGGAAGACCGCATCTTCATCATCGATGGCTCCGTCTGGAGCTCGGCGGGCATGACGGCCGGGGTCGACCTGGCGCTTGCGATGATCGAGAAGGACCATGGCGCCGAGATCGCCCGCGCGGTCGCCCGCAAGCTCGTCGTCTACCACCGCCGCGCCGGCGGCCAGTCGCAGTTTTCGGCACTCTTGGAACTGGAACCCAAATCGGACCGTATCCAGAAGGCGCTTGCCCATGCGCGCGGCAATCTGAAGAACACGCTATCAGTTGAGGAGCTGGCGGAAGCGGCCGCGCTCAGCCCCCGACAATTCAGCCGGACGTTTCGCGCAGAGACGGGGCAATCGCCAGCCAAGGCAGTTGAGAACCTGCGCCTGGAGGCAGCCCGCCTGATGATGGAGCAGGGCCGGCATCCGATCGACGTCGTTGCAACGGAAACAGGTTTCGCGGATCGCGAGAGGATGCGCCGTGCCTTCCTGCGCGCCTTCGGGCAGCCGCCCCAGGCAATACGCCGAAACGCGCAGCGCGAACATCAGGCATAGGCCCGCGCCGCCGGTCTTGCGGCTGATGGGACGGCGTCCGCGACAGCCTCCTGCACCGCTTGCAGCATGATGGACGCGAGCCGCGCGGTTGCCGGCCCAGGGTCGGCTTCGGCACGATGCAGCACGAGACCGAGCGAGGGAAGCTCGGGCAGGCCGGCTGCCTCGGCGACAACCGGCTTCACCTTTCGCGGCAGCCCGATCGGTGTGCGGATGCTGATCCCGAGCCCCGCAGCCGTCGCCGCCCACAATCCGCCGAGGCTTGGACTGACGAAGGCGAGCCGCCAGGGAATGCCTGCCGTATCAAGCGCCTTTGTCGCCGCGGTGCGCAGCAGGCAGGGGGCCTCCAGCGAAGCGAGCGGCACCGGCTCGCCGCTGTCGAGGGTCCAGTCTACCGCCCCTTCCGCCGGACCGATCCAGCACATCGGCACCTCGGCGATCTTCTCGCAATGCGGTGTCAGCGTGCCATCGCTCCAGGCCAGCGCCAGATCGAGCTTGCCAGTGGTGACGCGCTCGATCAGCTCGACATTGCGCACCACCCGCGCCTCGATGCGGACCTTCGGATGCGCACGCGCAAAACGGCCAAGCACGTCGGGTAGCACGGTCTCGCCGAAGTCCTCCTGCAATCCGAGCCTGACCCACCCCTCGAGTTCGATGCTCTGCACGGCTGCAGCCGCTTCGTCGTTGAGCTCCAGCAGACGGCGCGCATAGGCCAGCATCGTTTCACCGGCATCGGTGAGCGCGAGCCCGCGTCCGACCTTGCGGAAGATCGGCGTTCCAGCCTGCTCCTCCAGCTTCTTCAGTTGGGCGCTGACCGCCGAGGTCGAACGGCCGAGCCGGTCGGCCGCCCGCGCGAAATTGCCGAGCTCCATTCCCGTCGCGAAGGTCCTGAGCACATCGAGATCGAAGATCGTCCGTCGCATCGTTATAATCCCGTTTTTATGGATCATAAGTTCATTTAATTCTGATTTTTCGCATTATCGTGACGTGCGATGCTCCTCCTGTCAAGAATTCACTCAGAGGAGGCAGTGATGCCTTTTGTTCGTATCTCTCTCCTGCGCGGCAAGTCGCCGGACTATCTTCGCGCCGTTTCCGACAGCATTCATCAGGCCATGGTCGAAGCATTCAATGTCCCGCCCGCTGACCGCTTCCAGGTCATCCATCAGCATGAACCGGGCGAACTGGTCTTCGACCGGAACTACCTCGCCGGGCCACGTTCCGACGATTTCGTGCTTTTCGCGATTACTGCCGGCAAGCCGCGCTCGACCGAGACCCGCAAGGCCTTCTTCAAGCGCGCCGCCGAACTTCTCGGCGCATCACCTGGCATTCGGCCGGAAGACATCATGATCGTCGTCACCACAACATCACCGGACGAGTGGTCGTTCGGCGATGGCAAGGCGCAGATGAGCGAACCCGGATGGGAAGCCCGCGCCTTCGGGAGCGCCGCATGATGGGCAACCCTGAAAGCATGACGATCCGGCGTCCGGGCAATGCCGTCCGCTCGCCCGCCGATATTGCCACCGCGCCCTTCTGGGTCGAAATGCTGCTGGAAGGCACGGCAGATGGCGAAAGCACCGCGATGCGAGCAAGCCTCGATCCCGGTACGATCACGCGCTGGCATACGCATCCGCGCGGACAGCTGCTCTATGTTCTGTCGGGCAAGGGGCTGGTGCAACGCGAAGGCGGCGCGGTGGAAGAATTGCGTGCCGGAGATGCCATCTGGTTCGCCGCCGGTGAGAAGCACTGGCATGGCGCGACGGCTGACAGCCCCTTCAGCTACATCAGCATCCAGGCAAGCGAGGCCGGTCGCATCGTCGACTGGCTGGAACCGGTGGAGGTTCTCTCATGATGGCGATGCAATACAGCCTCACCCTGCCTGCCGACTACGACATGTCGATCATCGAACGGCGCATCCGTGACAAGGGGCCGATGCTCGACGGCTTTCCCGGCCTCGGCTTCAAGGCCTATCTCAGCGCGCGCAAGGGTGAGTTCGGGTCGCGCGAAAACCTCTATGCGCCCTTCTACCTCTGGCAGCAGCCGGAGCGTGCCAGCGACTTTCTCACCGGCGCGGGCTTCGAAGCACTGACGCAGTCTTTCGGCTGGCCGCAGGTGAAAACCTGGATCGTCTGGTACGGGGAAACCGCGCCTGCGATCGCGGAGGCCAAATTCGCAACTGAGGAGATCGTGGGTATCGAGCCCTACTCCACCCTTGCCGAGATCAGAGACGAGGAGATAACGCGGGCGCAACGGCAAGCGAGACAGGCTGACGTCCTCGCGTCGGTCTCAGCTTTCGAGCCGACAAGCTGGACGATCACGCGCTTCAGCCTGCATCGCTCTGCGCCGCTAATTGCGGCAGCCGGCCCAGATCTATCGGGTTGGGCACGTGTCCCTGCCATAAGGCCTCAGGTCGTTGCCCGCCGGTAGAGCGCAAGTGACCCGGCCAGTGCCAGCATCGCCCCGCCGCAGGCGCGCTCCAGCCAGACCGCGCCTGCCGTCTTCAGCAGCCGGACGGCCTGCGAACCGAAGATCGCGTAACCGAGCATGATCAGAAAATCGAGCGACGCGAAGACCACCGCCAGCACTGCATACTGCGTCGCCTGCGGCAGTGCCGGATTGATGAACTGCGGCAGAAACGCCGAGAAGAACAGATAGCCCTTGGGGTTGGTGACGGCCACCATGAAGCTCTTGAGCCCGATCGAAAAGGTGGATCCGCCCGTCACGTCGCCTTCCGGCTTCAGCGCCGCGTTGAAGCCGCCCTTGGTGCGCAGCATCAAGATCCCGAGAAAGGCGAGATAGGCAGCCCCCACATATTTCAGCATCGAGAACCAGAACTCCGACGCAGCGAGTAGCGCGCCGAGACCGATCGCCACGGCCCCGAGGAGCACAAAGTCGGACAGCACCGCGCCGATCATGCCCGGGATCGCCCGGCGAACGCCGTAGCGCGAACCGTTGGTCATCGCCAGAAGCACCGTCGGCCCGGGCGTTGCAATCGCGACGAAGGAGACGGCTACGAATGCGAGAAGTGTAACAATGTGCATGATGCCCTCCCGAACATGGAGGCCGACCCTTGCATGTGCGCCCGCCAGCCGCAAGACACCCATGGTTCAGGACAGCAAAAAGCCCGCCGCCTGTTAAGGCAGCGGGCTCTGATGATTGGTGGCTAATGCGCCTTAGATGCCGCTCTGGCCGTCGGAGCCGATATAGGCGATGCGCAGCATGTTGGTGGCACCTGGTGTTCCGAGCGGCACGCCGGCCGAGATGATGATGCGATCGCCCGGCTTGCCGAAGCCTTCGTCGGCAACGATGCGGCACGCACGGTTGACCATGTCGTCGAGGTCGGTCGCGTCATGCGTGACGACGCAGTGCAGACCCCAGACGATGGCGAGACGGCGAGCCGTCTGAATGACCGGCGACAGCGCCAGGATCGGAACCTGCGGACGCTCGCGCGAGGCGCGCAGACCCGTCGTGCCCGACGAGGTGTAACAGACGATAGCCGAGAGGCGCAGCGTTTCGGCTATCTGACGAGCAGCGAGCGAAATCGCATCGGCGCCAGTTGCTTCCGGCTGAGCGCGCTGCGCGTAGATGATGCCAGGATAGTGCGGCTCGCGCTCGATCGTGCTTGCGATCGAGGCCATCGTCGAGACGGCTTCAACCGGATAGTCACCGGATGCGGATTCAGCCGACAGCATGACGGCGTCGGCGCCTTCGAAGACGGCGGTCGCGACGTCGGAGACTTCAGCACGGGTCGGGACCGGTGCGGTGATCATCGATTCTAGCATCTGCGTGGCGACGATCACTGGCTTGCCCGAACGGCGGCAGGCGCGGATCAGCTGCTTCTGGATACCCGGAACGGATTCGAGCGGCATTTCGACGCCGAGGTCGCCACGGGCAACCATCAGCGCGTCGGAGAGCTCGATGATTTCCTCGATACGCTCGATCGCCTGCGGCTTTTCGATCTTCGACATGATGCCGACGCGACCGCGCGCGATCTTGCGAACCTCAGCCAGATCTTCCGGGCGCTGCACGAAGGAGAGCGCGACCCAGTCGACATCGTCGGTCGCCAGAACGGCGTCGAGGTCGGTGCGGTCCTTGTCGGTCAGAACGCCGACGGTCAGCAGCGTGTCGGGAAGGCTGACACCCTTGCGGTCGGAGATCTTCGTGCCCGAAATGACGGTCGTGACGATGCTCTTGCCGTCGCACTTTTCAGCGCGCAGCGCGAGCTTGCCGTCGTCGATCAGCAGGCGGTGGCCGGGCTGTACCGATTCCAGGATTTCGGGATGCGGCAGGAACACGCGGGTCGCATCGCCGGGAGCTTCGTTGTTGTCGAGCGTGAACGTGTCGCCCGGCTTCAGATCGACCTTGCCTTCGGCAAACTTGCCGACGCGCAGCTTCGGACCCTGCAGGTCGGCGAGGATGCCGATCGGGCGGCCGGAGCGGGCTTCGACGGCGCGGATACGCTTGATCAGCGAACGCATCACGTCGTGGCTGGCGTGGCTCATGTTGATACGGAAAACATCGGCACCGGCCTGGTGCAGCTTCTCGATCATCGATTCCTCGGACGAGGCGGGTCCAAGGGTGGCGAGGATTTTAACTTTGCGGTTGCGCTTCATCAATTCGGGCTTTCTTGCGTGCCTGGAGTATCGGAAAGTTGGACCATCCAGCTGCCCTGGCGGCCCGTGTCATATTCCTTGAACCCCATCTTCTGATAGCCACGGGCGTAGCAATCATTGACACCCGTGATCTTGAACTCGTTTTCCGCCACGCACATTTGCACGTCACCCGTCCATCGGCCTCCCCGGGCAGCGTCTTCGGCGTAGAGGTAGTAATATCGGGACTGCAGCTCTCCCTCGATTAGCGTCGCGCAGGTCGTCGCCGGTACCTGCCACCAGCCTTCCGTGATCCAACCATCCTTAGCGCGATAGCCGATCGCAACGCCCACCAGATTCTGGGTC
Source organism: Rhizobium grahamii (assembly GCF_009498215.1). Classification (NCBI taxonomy): domain Bacteria; kingdom Pseudomonadati; phylum Pseudomonadota; class Alphaproteobacteria; order Hyphomicrobiales; family Rhizobiaceae; genus Rhizobium; species Rhizobium grahamii. Next base: position 2,719,113 of record NZ_CP043498.1, read on the forward strand.
CCATTGCAGACGCGGAAATCGGCGCGGGCTGCATCGGCAATAAAAAACGGCGCGAAGGCCGCTAGAACAAACAGTGCAAAACGGGCAAGCGGCCCGCAACGCATAAGGAAACTTGGCGCGGTCTGGATCAGCACGACTTCCAATGGGCTCCCGGTTATTCGTTGTTGTGCCTTCTTGCGCCGCCTCCCCGCGAAAGTCAACGCAATGCTAATCGATTATATTCCGGATGCCGCAGCCTGTGCTTCGCCATGGACGCACGATTGATCGACGAGTGTGCTTGAACCCGCGATTTGCACGTGCGATCAGGGACACGTCCGCAAACGACGATCGGCCCTCCTTGTGATGCAAGACTTCCAACCCTTCAAAATCCTAGTCGGAAATCATGACAGCGGCATGGTGCTTCTCGGCGATCATGCCATGAACCGGCTGCCGCCGCGCTATGGCGATCTCGGCTTGCCGACGAGCGCCTTCGCGCGGCACATCGCCTATGACATCGGTATCGAGGCCTTGACGCGAACGCTGTCGCAGAGGCTTGGCGTTCCTGCTGTCCTTGGCGGCTTTTCCCGGCTGTTGATCGATCCGAACCGGGGGAAGACGACCCGACCCTCATCATGCGCATATCGGATGGCGCCATCATCCCCGGTAATCATCCGATCACCGCCGAAGAGTGGAACCATCGGATCGAGGCCTTCCATCGTCCCTATCACAATGCCGTTAGCGAGACGATCGCAAGGACGGCGGAGGCATCAGGATGTGCACCGCTGGTCCTGTCGCTCCATTCCTATACACCGGCCTGGAAGGGCATTCCCCGTCCGTGGCATGCCGCCGTCCTCTGGGATAGCGACAATCGCGCCGTCCGCCCCCTCCTGGAGCAACTGCGCCGCGATCCCGAACTCATCGTCGGCGACAACGAGCCGTATGATGGCGCACTGAAGGGCGATACGATGTATCGCCATTGCATGGTATCAGGCATCCCGCATGCGCTGCTCGAGGTCCGGCAGGACCTGATAGGCGACGAAGCCGGCGTTGCCGCCTGGGCGGACCGGCTGGCACCGATTTTTCAGGCGATGAATGCCGATGCCGCGCTACACGCCTATAATGTCCATGCCTCGCGCACCGGACCATATGCATAGAGGAGCCAGTCATGTCCGAACTGACCAAGGAACAGCAGACCGAGTTTGAAGCCGCAGCTTTTCGCCGCCTGGTTCAGCATCTGCGCGACCGAGACGACGTCCAGAACATCGATCTCATGAACCTCGCAGGCTTTTGCCGCAATTGCCTCTCCAACTGGTATCGCGAGGCGGCCGAGGCGGACGGCTTTCCCCTCTCCAAGGACGAATCGCGCGAGATCGTTTACGGCATGCCCTATGAGGATTGGAAAAATCTTCATCAGAATGAAGCCTCGCCCCAGCAAAAAGCCGCATTTGCGCAGAACATCCCGCACAAATAGGCCCCGCCCTTTTAAATCGGCTTGACCGCACGACGACTTCACGGCAGTCAACGCCATCCGAATTTTCACACTCTGTAAGGAGAACTCGATGTCCGATGCTCACGGCGTTGCCCGCGATCAGCTTCGCGCTTTTGTGGAGCGCATTGAACGACTGGAAGAAGAAAAGAAGACGATCGCCGACGACATCAAGGACGTCTATGGCGAGGCCAAGGGCACCGGCTTCGATACGAAGATCCTCAAGAAGGTCATCGCGCTTCGCAAGAAGGACGAGCAGGAACGCATGGAAGAGGACGCGATCCTCGACACCTACCTGCACGCGCTCGGCATGATCGAGAACCCGCCGGAAGGCTGATCACGGCCTGAAGTGTAAGGTTTGACGAAAACCCGCCGGTTCGCCCCGGCGGGTTTTGTTTTGCATAAAGCGTCGGAGCACCCGCTCCGGAAATAAGAAAGCCGCCGGATCGCTCCGACGGCTTTGTTGTTTCCTCGTGGCGCAGGACTTAGTTCGTGTTGAACTTGCGCACTTCCATGAAGTTGACCGCGTTGCCGCTAAACCGGCCGGGATCGATGGAGGCAGTCTTCGTAAAGCCCGCTGCATAGACGGCGGTCGGCTGCGCTCTCAGCGTCTGGCTGACGAAACGCGGCGCCTTCACCGGCTTTGTCACCATTTCCATACGCGCGTTGGTCAACGCCCATTTGGAGATGATCTTCTCCGTCAGCTTCGGCTCGGTCCGCACAGTCGCGCGCGTCGCATCCGCTTCGGCGGCCTCAACCTTGGTCGGACGTCCGCCCTTGGTCGGCAGCGCTGCCGAAGCCGCGTTGTCCTGTGCCTTCGGCGTATCGAAGCCATCTCCGAAGCTTGCAGAAGACGAGCTTGTCGGTGCAAGCGCTGCCAGCTGCACCGGCGGCTTTTCAGCTGGAACCTTTTGCGGCATGGCGGCGTTTATAGCCTGTTCGACGTTCGTGACGGGCGACTGGCTGGAAGCGACCTGACGGTCTCCTCCGGCATTCTGCTGGTCAAGAGCGTCGGCGACAGCCGGAGACAGCGTATCGTCCTGGTCTGCCATATCGTCTTCTGCTTCAGAGTCGGCATTCGCCGCAGCGAGCAGTTTCTCGGCAAGCGCCGGGCGTTCAGCCGGCGTTGGAACGGCTGCGAGATTCCCCGTCATCGCAGCCGGGTCAGCCGAAGCAACTTCTGCATCGCCAGGAGAACGACGTGGTCCGAGCAGGGAAGGTACAGGTACGCTATAGGCGCTGAGATCTGCGAACTGCTGCTGACCCTGCGTGGTCACAGCGGAAAGGGCATCCTGCGCTGCATTTCCGGATTGCGGAGCGACAAGCGCACTCGCTACTTCGCTGCCGCCAGGCTGATTGGCAAACGCCGGCCGCACCTGCGGTATAGGCGCGTTTACACTTGCGACTTGCGGAGCCTCGGCGGGCGCTTGCTCACCGGGGTTGGCAGCGTTCGGCAGATCGGCAGCCTTAGGCGGCGTCGCCTTCGCTACAGCGACCGGAGCTGCGCTATCATCATCGGAGCTATCTTCGGCCTCATCCGCGCCACCGCCGAACAGGGCGGCAAACAGCGTCTTGTGCTTGCGTGGCTCTTCGTCGGAAGACGAACCGGAATAGGCGCCCGAGCTTGCCATCTGTACCGAGCTACCGCTGACGCGACGCTTGTAATCCGCAACAGCCTGCTCGTAGCCTGGCAGAGGCTTGCCATCGGCCGGGATGTGCATGGTGTTGCCGTTCGGGAAGAGCCGGACCAGTTCGTCGCGACTCATGCGCGGCCAGGCGCGAACGCCACCGACATCCATGTGAACGAAGGGAGAGCCCGACTTCGGATAGAATCCAACGCCGCCGACCTGCATTTTCATGCCGATTGCGCGCAAAGTGGCCAGTTTGACGTCAGGAATGAAGAAATCCATCGCCTTGCCAAGCATATGCTGGCTCTTCTCGGCGACGCCCGAATTGCGCGAACGCGACTTCAGCATGGCGTTGGTGCCCGGCGAACGGAAACCGCAGACGACGTTGATATAATCCCTGGAACCGCTCTGGCGGTAGACTTCCCAGATCAGATCGAAGAGGCGCGGATCCATCTTCGTCGGCTGGTTCTTGCGCCAGTCACGCAGGAAGCGGTTCAACTGCTCCAGACCCTTCGGGTCGAACCTGCCGTTGCGCTTATAGGTGATGACGGCCTTTTCGCCGGTGTGAATGAAGTAAAGCTTGAGACTGCGCGTTTCACCCGCTGCCTGAGACGGCGTACTGGAGCCGACGAGCACCGGCGACGAGATAGCAACTGCGAGAAGGGCGGCCATAGCCGTCCTAACCACCTTTCCGCAAAGGTCTGCGCACCTGTTGCGCCAGTTCGGGCGCGAAGGCTTCGTATTCCAATTCAGATCCGGCAAACTCAATCCCCGTCAGACAGCCGATGGTCCCTCAATCTGACCCATGACTGTGAAATGCGGTCACACGATGGCAAAAATACCACACATGTTCAACCTTTTCTTTACATAGTGAACAGGCCACTAACAAGTGGTTTATGATTGGTAACAAAAGATGATTGCCGGAAAGTTAATCAGGACGCCTTATGCGGCGTCCTTCTGGGGATTGTCGGGATCGATGCCGTAATCCTTGAGTTTGCGGTACAATGTGGATCGTCCGATACCTAGTTTTCGAGCCACTTGACTCATCTGGCCCCGATAGAATTTAAGGGCGAAACGGATCAATTCCTCTTCCACATCGGCAAGCTTGCGCACGTCCCCGGACGGATTTGTGCTCGCGATCGCATTGTCGGGCGTCTCCGTGATTCGAGCGACAAGGTGATCCGCGACCGACTGCGGCACCGAGTAATCGACCGGAGAGAGCTCGCTGAGACGGGTGCTCGCCGTGTTGTCGGCAACCAGCGCCAGATGATCGACGACATCATACTCTGGCAGCTGCGCGGCGATCTGCGGGAAATCGCCTTCGGTCAGCTCGGAGCCCTCTGCAAGCACGACGGCGCGGAAGATCGCATTTTCCAGCTGGCGGATGTTGCCGGGCCAGTCGTAGGCCGTCAGCAAGGCAAGTGCGCCTGAGCTAACCGTCATGCGCTGGCCATGCTTCTGTTCGCTTGAGAAGCGTTCCGTGAACACGCGAACGAGGTGCGGAATATCCTCCTTGCGCTTGCGCAGCGCCGGAATCGTGATCGGGAAAACGTTGAGCCGGTAGTAGAGATCCTCGCGGAAGTGGCCGTTCTTGACCTCTTCGATCAGATCCTTGTTCGTCGCGGAGATCAGGCGGACATTGACCTTGTAGGCGGTTCGCGCCCCGACGGTCTCGATTTCGCCCTGCTGCACGGCGCGCAGCAGCTTCACCTGGACCTCGAGCGGCAGGTCGCCGATCTCGTCGAGGAAGATGGTGCCGCCATCGGCTTCCATGAACTTGCCGATGTGCTTTTCCGTCGCGCCGGTGAAGGCACCCTTTTCGTGGCCGAAGAGAATGCTTTCCACGAGATTGTGGGGAATGGCGCCGCAATTGACCGTGACGAGCGGCTTGCCGGAACGATCGCTACCGGACTGGATGGCGCGGGCGACCAGTTCCTTGCCGACGCCGGACTCGCCTTCGAGCACGACGGGAATGTTCGACTGAGCGGCGCGCTGCGCCAGGTCGAGCACGCGGATCATCGCCGGGCTCGCGGAGACGATATCGTCGAAGCCGATGCTGCCGGACCGCGAACGGCGGCCCGCCCGCGCCTTGACCTCGCGCTGATCGAGCTTCAGGGCATTCGAGATCGAATTGGCAATCCGCTCAGGCGAGACCGGCTTGACGACGAAATCGAAGGCGCCTGCGCGCATTGCCTGCACAACCGTTTCGATACCGCCCTGCCCTGTCTGGACAATGACAGGAACATGCGTGCCGAATTCGTGCAGCGCCTCGAGGAATTCGAGGCCCGTCATCTCGGGCATCATCAGGTCAAGGACGATGACGTTGTAGAGGCCGCTGCCTCGCTTCACCATCTCCAGCCCGATACGGCCATTTTCCGCCTGATGGACGACGTGGCCGTGTCGCTCGATCGCGTTCTTGAGCAGCCGACGCTGGACGGGATCATCCTCGACCACGAGTATCTGCGCTGCGCCCTTGAGCTCATTAAAACCGGTCATTGCTGCCTCACTTCATGCGAAACCTGAGATGCACTCTGGCAGAAAGGCTTGAACATCCAGTTTTGAGAAACAATTGCATTTTAACGTTTGTGGCAGGGCCGAATCCGACCCGAAACGGAGCTTCTGGGTAGCCGAAAGCCCCTTGATGCCAAGCCTTTAGCGGCATAGACAGTCAAGCCTGTCGCAAAAGAGGAAGAGGACCCCGATGATGAAAAACACGCTCCCCGGCACCACCATTAATTTTTCGGCAAGTTCTGCCGCCTCTGCGACCGATGCCGCTCTCGGCGAGCTGCCGACCTGGAAACTGCAGGACCTCTATCCCTCCGCAACCTCCACGGCCTTCACCGGCGACATGGAAAAAGCCGGCAAGCAGGCAATTGCCTTCGAGGAGAAGTGGAAGGGCAAGCTCGCCGACGCCGCGACCAAGAAAGGCGGCGAGGGCATCGGCCAGGCGCTGAAGGAATATGAGGCGCTGGACGATATCATCGGACGCCTCGGCTCCTTTGCCGGCCTCACCTATTTCTCCGACACGTCGAACCCGGTAAACGGCAAGCTCTATGGTGACGCCCAGGCGAAGATCACCGAATTTTCCAGCCACCTCCTGTTCTTCGCGCTCGAGCTCAATCGCATCGACGACGCCGTCATTGATGCCTGCATGGCAAACGACCGGGATGCCGGCCACTATCGCCCCTGGCTCGTCGATCTGCGCAAGGACAAGCCCTATCAGCTGGAAGACAAGCTGGAACAGCTGTTCCTGGAAAAGTCGATGACCTCGGCCGCCGCCTTCAACCGCCTGTTCGACGAGACGATGGCGGAGTTGCGCTTTGACGTCGACGGCGAGAAGCTGTCGATCGAAGTCACGCTAAACATGCTGCAGGAGAAGGATCCGGAACTTCGCCGCAAGGGCGCGATGGCGCTGGCGCAGACCTTCAAGGAAAACCTGCGTACCTTCACGCTCATCACCAACACGCTCGCCAAGGATAAGGACATCTCCGACCGCTGGCGCGGCTTCGAGGACATTGCCGACAGCAGGCACCTTGCCAACCGCGTCGAACGCGAGGTGGTCGATGCGCTCGCGGCCGCCGTCAAGGAAGCCTATCCCCGCCTCTCGCACCGCTATTACAAGATGAAGGCGAAATGGCTCGGCATGGACCAGATGAATTTCTGGGACCGCAACGCCCCGCTGCCGGAAACTTCGAATGCCGTCATTTCATGGAACGAGGCGAAGGACACGGTTCTCTCAGCCTACGGCAACTTCGCGCCGGAGATGGCGGCGATCGCCAGGCGCTTCTTCGACGAGCAGTGGATCGACGCTCCCGTTCGCCCAGGCAAGGCCCCGGGCGCCTTCGCCCATCCGACGGTTCCCTCGGCGCATCCCTATGTGCTCGTCAACTATCTCGGCAAACCGCGCGACGTGATGACGCTCGCCCACGAGCTTGGCCACGGCGTCCATCAGGTTCTGGCCGGCGCACAAGGGGCGCTGATGTGCCAGACGCCGCTGACGCTGGCCGAAACCGCATCCGTCTTCGGCGAGATGCTGACCTTCCGCGCCCTGCTCGACAAGACCAAGGACAAGCGTGAGCGCAAGGCGATGCTCGCGCAGAAGGTCGAGGACATGATCAATACGGTCGTCCGCCAGATCGCCTTCTACGAATTCGAGCGCAAGGTTCACACCGCCCGCAAGGCCGGCGAACTGACCTCGGACGACATCGGCGAACTCTGGCTCTCCGTGCAGTCCGAAAGCCTCGGACCGGCGATCAAGATCTCGGAAGGCTACGAGACCTACTGGGCCTATATCCCGCACTTCATCCACTCGCCCTTTTACGTCTACGCCTACGCCTTCGGTGATTGCCTGGTGAACTCGCTCTATGCCGTCTATCAGAAGGCCGACAAGGGCTTCCAGGAGAAGTATTTCGAACTTCTCAAGGCCGGTGGCACCAAGCATCATTCCGAACTTCTGAAGCCGTTCGGCCTCGATGCCACCGATCCGTCGTTCTGGAGCAAGGGGTTGTCGATGATCGAAGGGCTGATCGACGAATTGGAAGCGCTTGATAAGAGCGCATAAGCTCTCGATCCAAAGGCAGGCATGACCAAGGCTGAACGCTACGTTCTGTTCCGGGATGACACGACCGGGCAAGTGATGCTCTTTTCCGATCCCTCGGAGATCATCATTGCCCGGACGCGCGCCGAGTTCCTTGCCGGTCTTGCCCGAATGGAAGAAGCAAAGGCCGCCGGCAAATGGCTGGCGGGCTACATGGCTTATGAGGCTGGCTATCTCTTCGAGGAAAAGCTGGAAGCGTTCCTGCCGGAAGGTCGGGAGACACCGCTGCTGGCCTTCGGCATCTTCGATGCACCTGAAGCCGATACCCATCCGCTTGCCCAGCCGAAACAGCGCGGCGAGAACGATGAGTTCCTCAGCGACCCCAGGGGCGGTTGGGATTTTGCTACATATAAAGAGCGCTTCGATCGCCTGCATTGGCACCTGCGCCAGGGCGATTCCTACCAGGCAAACCTCACCATGCCGATCACCGCTCGGTGGGACGGAGATCCACGCGCGGCCTTCTGGTCGCTGATTTCCAGGCAGCCGGTAAAATACGGCGCGCTGGTCGATCTCGGCGGCCCAATCCTGCTGTCACGCTCACCCGAACTCTTCTTCCGCACCGATGAGGAAGGCTGGATCGAAACCCACCCGATGAAGGGAACGGCGAGACGCGGGGCTGACGCCGACGAGGACACGGCGATCATCGCCGCGATGCGCGAGGACATCAAAACCCAGGCCGAAAACCGCATGATCGTCGATCTGCTGCGCAACGACATTTCGCGCATCACCGAGGTCGGCACCCTCGATGTCCCGAAACTCTTCGACATCGAGACCTATCCGACCGTGCACCAGATGGTCAGCCACGTGCAGGCGAAACTCCTCCCCGATCTGACCATCCGCGATATCTTCGCCGCGCTGTTCCCCTGCGGATCGATCACCGGTGCGCCAAAACTCAGCGCCATGCAGATCCTGCACGCGCTGGAAGACACGCCGCGCGACGCCTATTGCGGCGCGATCGGCATGATTGCTCCATCAGGCGCCATGCGCTTTTCCGTCGCGATCCGCACCATCAGCCTCTTTTCCGATGGCAAGGCGATCTTCAACGTCGGTGGCGGCATCGTCTTCGATTCCACCGCCGAAGCCGAATACGAGGAATGCCTGCTGAAGGCGCGGTTTGCGATAGGCGATCAGGAGATCGGGCGATGAACGACTTCTCGCTGATCGAAACTCTGCGCTGGGAGCCCGAAGTCGGTTTCGTCAGGCTGCGCCTGCATCTTGCCCGCCTCTCCCGCTCCGCCCGCCGGATAGGCTTTCCCGATTCAACAGACGCTGCCGCGAAACTGGAAGAGGCCACCATCGGCGCCACGAAGGCCCTGCGGATGCGGTTGACGCTTGATCGGCTGGGGCAAATCGAAGTCACCGCAGCGCCCTTCGTGCCCATGCAACAGGGCACCGTCTGGAAGGTCCGCCTTGCCGAAACCCGGCTCGATTCCGTCGATAAACTGCTGAGGATAAAGACGACGCTGCGCGACGCTTACGAGACCGCGCGCGCCGAATACCCTACCTCCGAAGCCGACGAAGTTCTGCTTCTGAATGAATATGGAGAGGTCTGCGAAGGCACGATCACATCGGTCTTCCTCGACGACGGTTCGGGCATGCTGCGCACGCCGCCGATCTCCTGCGGCCTCCTTGCCGGGGTCTTGCGGACCGAGTTGATCTGCCAGCGAAAGGCGCGTGTCGGGCGCATCTCGGTGGCTGATCTGAAAGCCGGAAAACTCTACATGGGTAATTCGCTACGCGGGCTGATCCCGGCCCGGCTGGTCGGCTAGGCCACGATCTTCAGCCGATCGCGACCGCTCTGCTTGGCTGTATAAAGAGCCTCATCGGCGCGGGCGTAAACCTCGCGAGCGGTTTCGCCCGGTCGCAGCTCCGCCAATCCCGCCGAGCATGTATAGGAAAAGGACGGAACGCTCGGAACCGGGCGCGCGCCGCGCACCATTGCGATGATGCGTTCGGCGATCAGTTCCGCCTGCGCCAGCGTCGTATCCGGCAGGATCAGCATGAACTCCTCGCCGCCGATCCGCCCGAAGCTGTCACGCCGGCGGATGACAGGCTGCACCCGACGCGAAAAATCGATCAGCACGTCATCGCCAAACTGATGGCCGTAGACATCGTTGATGCGCTTGAAGAAATCGAGGTCGATGATGCAGATGCAGCCGGCCCCGCCATAAGCCGAATCTTGACCGGCGATCAGGCTCTCAAGTGCTGCCATCATGAAGCGACGGTTGGAGATGCTCGTCAGCTCGTCGGTCTGCGACGCGCGCAACGCAAAGTCGCGATCCTGCCTGACATCCCGCCCGCTCTGTTTGAAATGCGTGATATCGCTGGCGATGCAGAGCATCCAGCCGTCCTTCTGGACCGTTTCCGTCATCCAGAACCAGCGCCCGTCGACGACATCGGTTTCGAACGCCCTGAACGGCAGCTTGCCGCGACGCGACTGTGCGGAAACGAGCCACACTTCGAAATCGGCGGTGCGAATGATCGTGCCCCTGCTGGCCTGCGTATTGCGCCGCATGAGCTCCGACCACAGTGGCGCTTCGTCAGGCTCGATGACGAAAGTCGAACGAAAGGCCGCATTGGCATAGCGAAGACGGTCTTCCTGATCATAGAGAGCGATCAGTACCGCACTGTCTTCCTGCAATTCGGCAAGCCGCTCCGATATCTGGTTCATCCGATTGTTCCGGGCGTGCTGACATCAACGGTTCGCAGTTTGACGCAGAATTATAAAAAGAAGATGGATGGTTTTGAGGCGAATGAATATTCACATGCGCCATAAAGCAACAACCGAAAGGAAACGCCGCGATGTTCATCCTCGCCCTGACCTATGTGAAGCCGAACGAAGAAGCCGATCGGCACATGGAGCCGCACATGGCATGGGTGAAGGAAGGCTATGCACGCGGATCGTTTCTTGCATCCGGCCGCAAGGTGCCGCGCACCGGCGGCGTCATTCTCGCCGTCGGAGAACGTGCGGAGATCGAAGCCTACGTTGCCGAAGACCCTTTCACCGTTCATGGTGTCGCCGAATATGACATTACCGAAGTCGCAGTCACCACTGCTGTCGCAGGTCTGGAAATCCTGAAAGGCTGAACACTGGAATGAGGAGCGCATGAACGACCTTGGCGAACATCTGCGTGTGCTGGAAGAGCGGCTGTTCGAGCAGCAGGTGCGCAACTCGCGCCCGGCGCTCGAAGCGCTTCTGTCGCCCGAGTTTCGCGAGATCGGCGCGTCCGGAACGCTCTACACCTACGACACGATTATCGCGGCTCTCCTCCAGGAACCGGCGGACGGCATCAAACGCCGCCTGACCGACTTCGAGACCCGATTGCTTGCACCAAGTCTGGCGCTGGTCACCTACAGAGCCGTGCGGGACATCCCCGCCGAGCCTTCCGTTCACTCCCTGCGGAGCTCGCTCTGGCGCCAGGAGCCGGACGGTCAGTGGCGAATGGTCTTCCATCAGGGGACATTGGCAGCTTAGACTGCGCCGATGACGCTTCCCGCCTATACGCCCTACGACGGCTCCGCCCGTCCCTTCACGATCGGCTTGATGCCACTTGATCCTGCCCGCTGGATCGAGCCGGACGGCGATTGGGGCCGCTACGTCGGCGAGAAGCGGCGACTGGCCGAAACCCATCGGGACGAGATCTTCGTTGCCGAGGAGGACACCACGCAGGCACAGCAGGAGGCCCTCGATCTTCTGTCGGAACATCTGGCGGAATGCCACCCCGGCCAGGCGACCCGCATGCGCGATACGGCGACCGCCCAGAGCGAACCTCCATTGTTCCGCGCCGGTCTGATGATCCAGGACGATCTCGTGATCATGCGACGCAAGGCTGACGGCTGGCACCTTGTCGCCGGTTTCGTGGCCTTCCCCTCCTCCTGGTCGCTGCGCGAAAAGTTCGGGCTGCCAATGCAGGCAATTCATGCCGACGTTCCCGGTTTCGGCGGGGGGACACGCAACGCAACGCTGATCACACGGATATTCGACAACCTGCAGGTCTCGCAGCCGGTCGAACGGCTGAACTGGTCCGTGAATGGCACCGGCGATCTCTTCCTGCCGCTCTCCAAGCATCGGCGCCCGCCATCTGCCGAACCTTTCACGCTCAACGAGCGCTTCGCGCGTGTCGAGCGCCAGACGCTGCGCAGGCTGCCGATGTCAGGCGACATCCTTTTCACGATCCGTGTCTATGTCGATCCGATCGCGGCGATAGTAAGCCATCCGAACGCTGCCGCGCTGGCGGCAAGTTTCGCCTCGCAGCTGGACGGATTGGATGAGCAACAGGTGGCCTATAAGGGGCTGACGCTCCAAAAAGCCGAGCTCGCCGCCAAGCTCCGAGCGCTTGCAGGCAGCCTCTCTCCCGCCTGATATTTGCGTTCTCAGCCCGAACGCTCTTTATTGTGACGCGGTTTTATGGTTAGAGCCGGTCACCTCGCATTATCTGCGCAATTTCAGATGAATTCTTAAGGCCCACCGCCTTCGTCACCTTCCACAGGAGAAAAGAATGACGGAACAGACCCACCCGGTATATGCCGAAATTACCGGCCCGATCGTGATGATCGGCTTTGGCTCCATCGGCCGCGGCACGCTGCCGCTGATCGAGCGCCACTTCAAATTCGACAAGAGCCGGCTGGTTGTCATCGATCCGCGCGAAGAGCCCTCCGACATGGAGATCCTCAAGAAGCACGGCGTCCGTCACATCAAGGAATATGTGACCAAGGACAACTACAAGGACCTGCTGAAGCCGCTCCTCACCGAAGGCGAAGGCCAGGGCTTCTGCGTCAACCTCTCGGTTGATACCGGCTCGCTCGACCTGATGAAGCTCTGCCGCAAGCTCGACGTTCTCTACATCGACACCGTCGTCGAGCCCTGGCTCGGCTTCTATTTCGACAAGAACATGAAGAACTCCGAGCGCACCAACTATGCGCTGCGCGAAACCGTTCGTCATGAGAAGAAGAAGAACCCGGGCGGCACGACGGCCGTTTCCACCTGCGGCGCAAACCCGGGCATGGTCTCCTGGTTCGTCAAGCAGGCGCTGGTCAACCTCGCCAACGACACCGGCCTGAAGTTCGACGAGCCGGATCAGCATGACCGCGAAGGCTGGGCCAAGCTGATGAAGAAGCTCGGCGTCAAGGGCGTCCACATTGCTGAGCGTGACACGCAGCTCACGAAGAACCCGAAGCCGCTCAACGTCTTCTGGAACACCTGGTCGGTCGAAGGCTTCATTTCCGAAGGTCTGCAGCCGGCCGAACTCGGCTGGGGCACCCACGAAAACTGGATGCCGAAGAACGCCAAGAAGCACAAGAAGGGCTGCAAGGCCGCCATCTACCTCGAGCAGCCGGGCGCCAACACCCGCGTCCGCACCTGGTGCCCGACGCCTGGCCCGCAGTACGGCTTCCTCGTCACCCACAACGAGTCGATCTCGATCGCCGATTACTTCACGGTGCGTGACAAGGACGGCGAAGTCACCTTCCGCCCGACCTGCCACTACGCCTACCATCCGGCCAACGACGCCGTTCTGTCGCTGCATGAGATGTTCGGAAATGGCGGCAACTCGCAGCCGGTCCATCACGTTCTCGACGAGCACGAACTGGTCGACGGCGTCGACGAACTCGGCGTGCTGCTCTATGGCCACGAGAAGAACGCCTACTGGTTCGGCTCGCGCCTGTCGCTCGAAGAGACCCGCCGCATCGCGCCTTACCAGAACGCGACGGGTCTGCAGGTCACTTCGGCCGTTCTCGCCGGCATGGTCTACGCGCTGGAAAACCCGAAGGCTGGCATCGTCGAAGCCGACGAGATCGACTACAAGCGCTGCCTCGAAGTGCAGCTGCCCTACCTCGGCCCGGTCGAAGGTCACTACACCGACTGGACCCCGCTGGACGGTCGCCCGGGTCTCTTCCCGGAAGATCTGGACACGAAGGATCCGTGGCAGTTCAAGAACATCCTCGTTCGCTAATCGCCGGACGAGCCGCATTCGAAGATGCCCGCCGCAAGGCGGGCATTTTTGTAACGCCTGCTGTATAAATTCCCTCGGGCGCCGCTGAAGCCTTGCCTTCGCGGGAAGCCCGCGCCATGTGTTTCTTAACCAAACGTATCTTTTCGGTCTGAATCTCCCGGGAGAAGCTTATGAAACTCAGAACCCTCCTCGTGATCGCGAGTGCCTCGGCGGCCCTGTCTGCCTGCGTTTCGCCATCACCGCGTCCCATGCCGGTCGCAGCAAATCCGGCCCCGGCTGGCGTTGAGGGTTCATGGGCGGATCCGAACGGTATCATCTCGACGTTCCAGGGTGGCACCTTTACGACCCGCACGACCGATAGCAACCAGTTGCTCGCTTCCGGCACCTACATCAACACCTCGCCGTCGCTGGTCGAAATCAACATGACATCGCTGGTTCGCAAGACCCAGTCCAAGGTCAATTGCGCGCTGGTGACCCAGAGCCAGCTCAATTGCACCTCCGACGCCGGCTCGCAATTCACGCTCTCGCGCCGCATGTAGCGCTGTAAAGCGCGATTTGGATTGGACTTAATAGTTCTGGTCTGTCACAAGGCCCGAGGACGCGACTGCCGTTATCTATAGAACGGGGTCGGGCGACCGATTGACGTCACGTTGCTGCCGCGAGATCACGCTGGCCGTCCTCAAATTCTCGACAAGCCGGTTTCGGAGGATGGCTGCATTCGCAGCTTGAGCGGATTTCGCCGTTCCAGGAAAGAAGCAGCCCACAGTTCGTCGGAGACGCCTCCGGCGAGAGGTTTTTCGTTTACCGCCCTTGGAATGGGCCCGCACTGTCACAGGTTTTTCTCTTGCAGCCACTAGTGCTTAGTGGAAACATCGACCGCGTAGGGAGGGCAAAGTGCGGGGGATCCAGACTTTGCCCATGCAAATCAGGAGAACAGGATGACGAAGTCATTTCAATTCGGTCTGTTGACCGCGTCCGTGCTGGCGCTGTCGAGCAGTGCCGCCTTTGCCGATTATCAGCTCAATATTCTTCATATTAACGACTTTCACTCCCGCATCGAGTCGATCAACAAGTTCGACTCCACCTGCTCGGCCGAGGAAGAGGGCAAGAAGGAATGCTTCGGCGGTGCAGCCCGGCTGAAGACCGCGATCGACCAGCGCCGCGAAGCCCTGTCAGGCCAGAACGTGCTGCTGCTCAACGCCGGCGACAATTTCCAGGGCTCGCTGTTCTACACGACCTACAAGGGCGCAGCTGAAGCCGAAGTGCTGAACGCCATGAAGTTCGACGTCATGACCGTCGGTAACCACGAGTTTGACGACAGCGCGGACGGCCTGGCGACCTTCCTCGACAAGGTGCAGTTCCCCGTCATCTCGGCCAACGTTCTCGCTGGAGACGGTTCCAAGCTCGGCGACCGCATCAAGCCATCGCTGGTTCTCGATGTCGGCGGACAGAAGATCGGCATCGTCGGCGCTGTCACCAACGACACCGAGGAAATCTCCTCGCCCGGCCCCAAGGTGATGATCGCCGACGACGTCCAGACGATCACGGCTGCCGTCGAAGATCTGAAGAAGCAGGGCATCAACAAGATCATCGCCCTCACCCATGTCGGCTATCCGCGCGACCTCTCGGCGATCGCCAAGATTCCTGATGTCGACGTCGTTGTCGGCGGCCATTCGCATAGCCTGCTGTCGAATACCGACCCAAAAGCCGAAGGCCCCTATCCGACGATGGTCGACAACCCTGGCGGCTACAAGGTTCCGGTGGTCCAGGCCGCGTCCTACAGCAAGTATCTCGGCGACCTCGTCGTCACCTTCGACGACAATGGCGTCGTCAAGGAAGCCAAGGGCGACCCGATCCTGATCGACTCCTCCTTCACGCCCGATCCAACACTGACCGCACGCATCACCGAACTCGCCAAGCCGATCGAAGAGCTGCGCAAGAAGGTGATCGGCTCGTCCGAAGGGCCGATCCAGGGCGACCGAACCGTATGCCGCGTCGCGGAATGCTCGATGGGCAATCTGGTGACCGACGCCATGCTTGACCGCGGCAAAAGCCAGGGGATGACGATTGCCATCCAGAACGGCGGCGGCCTGCGTGCCTCCATCGATGGCGGTGACGTCACGCAGGGCGAAGTGATTACCGTCCTGCCCTTCCAGAACACGCTCGCGACCTTCCAGCTGGCAGGTGCCGATATCCGCAAGGCCCTTGAAAATGGCCTCAGCCAGATCGAACAGGGTGCCGGTCGCTTCCCGCAGGTTTCCGGTCTCAAATACAGCTACGACAAGAGCAAGCCGGCCGGCAGCCGTCTCGTCTCGGTCGAAACCAAGGACGGCGACGCCTTCGTTCCGCTTGACGACGCCAAGACCTACGGCGTGGTGACCAACAATTACATGCGCGCCGGTGGCGACGGCTATTCGATCTTCGCTTCCGCCGGCAAGAATGCCTATGACTTCGGCCCTGATCTTGCCGACGTGACGGCGGACTATCTGGCCGCGCACTCCCCCTACAAGCCCTATACCGACGGCCGCGTGACCGAGGTCGCCGCAAACACCGCGGCTCCCGCTCCGGCGGAACCGGCAGCAACTGCGCCTGCGGCCCCGGCGACAGAACCCGCGGCGGCAGCCCCGGCTGCACTGGCCCCCAATACGCCGACGAACCACGTCATCGCATCAGGCGACACACTCTGGGATCTCGCCAAGCAGTTCTACGGCGAAGGCGCGCTCTGGAAGAAGATTTCCGACGCCAACGGCAAGCCCGCGCCGCGTCATCTGACTGTCGGCAAGGAGCTGCAGATTCCGTCGAAGTAAGAGACGATTTGTCTCGACCCTGAAAGCCGGTCCGGGGTTTCCCGGGCCGGCTTTTGTTCCTATAGGGTGAACCATCGAGACTCGGCTGCGTATGAGCCGGGACAGACAAGATACCGGGGGTTTGAATGACGACTGTTGATACTGCGCACCGCCCGGCGGGTCACCCGCCCGTGAAATCCGGCAAGGTGGGCGTCCTGCTCGTCAATCTCGGCACGCCCGACGGTACCGACTACACCTCCATGCGCCGCTATCTGAAGGAATTCCTGACCGACAAGCGCGTCATCGAATGGTCGCCCTGGAAGTGGTACCCGATCCTCTTCGGTATCGTGCTAAACACCCGCCCCGGCAAGGTCGGCAAGGCCTACGAGCTGATCTGGAACAAGGACAAGAACGAAAGCTACCTGCGGACCTACACCCGCAGCCAGGCCGAGCTGATGGCCGATCGTCTCAAGGACCTGCCCAGCGTCCAGGTGGACTGGGCGATGCGCTACGGCACCCCGTCGATCGCTTCGCGCATCCAGGCGCTGAAGGACGACGGCTGCGACAGGATCGTGCTCTTCCCGCTCTATCCGCAATACGCCGCCGCAACGACGGCGACCGTCAACGACAAGGCCTTCCAGCATCTGCTCAAGATGCGCTGGCAGCCGGCGCTGCGCACCGTGCCCGACTATCACGACGAAGAGACCTACATCGAGGCGCTGGCGAACTCCGTCACCAGGCATCTTCAGACGCTGGACTGGGAACCGGAAAAGATCCTCGCCTCCTTCCACGGCATCCCGATGTCCTACTTCCAGAAGGGCGATCCCTACTATTGCCAGTGCCAGAAGACCGGCCGCCTGCTGCGCGAACGGCTGGGACTGTCCGAAGACAAGTTCATGGTGACCTTCCAGTCCCGCTTCGGGCCTGAAGAGTGGCTGCAGCCCTACACCGACAAGACCGTCGAGAAGCTGGCGCAGGACGGCGTCAAGAAGATCGTCGTCCTGAATCCAGGTTTCGTCTCCGACTGTCTGGAAACTCTGGAAGAAATTGCCGAGCAGGCCGCCCATTCCTTCCACGAGAATGGCGGCGAGAAGTTTGCGCACATCCCCTGCCTCAACGACAGCGAGGACGGCATGCGGGTGCTGGAAAAGGTCGTCCGCCGCGAACTGCTCGGCTGGGTCTGATCAGACGCCGCGCTTGTTGCCCCACAGCAGCACATGCAGCTGGGGCAGCACGCGGGCCTCGAACCACCGGTCCTCGGTCACCTTGTCGACCAGCCACAGCATCCTGTCCATGACGCCGTCGATATCGACGCGCGCATCGTCGTCATCAGGCGGCGGTGGTGTGTGGTTGCCCGGCTGCAGATAGACGGAGAGATCAGGATAGCGCGCCGCCGCCTCTCGCGCGTAGGCATAGTCACGATCGTCGAAGATGACGATCTTCAAGGCGACGGCAGGCTCGTTGCCTGCCAAGCGAAGACAGTCCTCGAAGGCATCCCAATCCGTTGCCATACCGCTCGACGGCGGCTTCGGGCTCAGCACCAGCACATCGAGATCGGCAAACCATTCCTTGGCGACGCTCCCCTGCGTTTCCAGCGCGAACTTGTAACCTTGCGCATGACCGTGGGCGATCAGACCGCCGAGCGGCTGAATCGCCGGATTGCCTCCTGAAAGCGATACCATCAGCGGCTTGCCGCCGGAAAGCCGCGTCACCTCGGCCCATATGCCGTCGACAGTCATCGGCAGCCACTGATCGCGATACTCGCTATCGACAGCATGCAGGCTGTCGCACCACGAACAGCGATAATCGCAACCGCCCGTACGAACGAAAACCGTCGGCAGGCCGATCAGCACGCCCTCCCCCTGGATCGTCGGTCCGAAGATCTCGCTGACGCGGATCTGCGCCTCGCGAGCCGCGCTCATGGCCGGTATTCCGCCCAGGTCTTCGGCGTCTCGCTGACGCGCACCGCCGAGGTCTCCGGCAGTCGCTCCTTGCACCAGTCGTAGAAGTGCTTCGCGAGATATTCAGAGGTTACGCGATCATGATTGAACACCTCGTTAAGGTGCCGATGGTCGAACCGCTCGTCGATGTAGCGCTTCAGCGGTGAAAGCTCATGATAGTCGCGCACGAAGCCGTTCTCATCGAGCTCGGCTGCCGCAAGCTCGACCACGACGATGTAGTTGTGCCCATGCAGCCGCGCGCACTGGTGATCGGCCGGCAGATGCGTCAGCTGGTGAGATGCGGAGAAGTGGAATTCCTTGGTGATGCGAAACATCACTTCACCTCCCTGGCCGAATAGCCTGATGTCGCGGCTTCCCAGAAATCCGGATCTTCATATGCCGTCAGATCGGCAACGCCGGCGAGGTGGAAAGCCTCGCGCCGCTCGACACAGGTGCCACAGCGTCCGCAATGGCGCGTGCCGCCCTTGTAGCAGGACCATGTCTCGGCAAATGGCGTCCCGTACTTCGCGCCGTCGGTGACGATATCAGCCTTGGAGACGTTGACGTAGGGAGCCAGCAGCGAAACGCTGGCATAGCCATCGAGCGCCTGGTTCTGCATCTCCTGGAAGGCATCGATGAAGCCCGGACGGCAATCGGGATAGATGAAATGGTCGCCGCCATGCACGGCCACGGCAACCGCATCCGCCTTTTGCGCGGCTGCCAGCCCGAAGGCGATGGCCAGCATGATGGCGTTGCGGTTCGGCACCACGGTCGCCTTCATCGTCTCCTCGGCATAGTGGCCATCAGGCACATCGACATCGTCGGTCAACGCCGATCCTGTCAGATGCCGTCCAATGGTGCGGATGTCGATGATCTGATGCGGCACGCCGAGCCGCTTGGCGCAAACAGTGGCGAAGTCCAGTTCCTTGCGGTGTCTCTGTCCGTAATCGAAGGAAAGCAGGCCGATAAGTTGATGTTCCGCTGCAACCCTGTGGGCGAGCGAAATGGAGTCCAATCCGCCGGAGCAGATGACGATCGTCTTCATGATGAGGATCCCTTGTTTTGACCGGGTGGGCTGCGACCGGTATTTCCTGCGGGTCTTCTAGGCCAAACTGGCCCCGTTGTGAATAGCCGTCGGACTCCCCATATCGAATCCATGACCTGACGGCCCGGCCGGCCGAAGCCACTGGCGTTTGAATTCGGCTCGTTTATGGTTGCGTCCATCGATTCTATCGCGGGGGAGTTTCATGGTTCTGGGCGGCTTTGATATCGTCGTTATCGCTCTGGTCATCTTCGTCATCCTGGTGCTGTTTGCCGGGATCAAGACGGTGCCGCAGGGCTATCGCTACACGATCGAGCGCTTCGGCCGCTACACCCGCACGCTGGAGCCCGGCCTCAACCTGATCACCCCCTTCATCGAGCGCGTCGGCGGCAAAATGAACGTCATGGAACAGGTTCTGAACGTGCCGACCCAGGAAGTCATTACCAAGGACAATGCCTCGGTTTCCGCCGACGCCGTCGCCTTCTACCAGATCCTCAATGCCGCCGAGGCCGCCTATCAGGTGTCAAACCTCGAGAACGCCATCCTCAACCTGACCATGACCAACATCCGCTCGGTCATGGGCTCCATGGATCTCGACGAACTGCTGTCGAACCGCGACGCGATCAACGATCGCCTGCTGCGTGTCGTCGACGATGCGGTTCGTCCCTGGGGCATCAAGGTCACGCGCGTCGAGATCAAGGACATCCAGCCGCCGCGCGACCTCGTCGATGCGATGGCGCGTCAGATGAAGGCCGAGCGCGAAAAGCGCGCCCAGGTTCTGGAAGCCGAAGGTTCGAGAAACGCGCAGATCCTCAGGGCCGAAGGCGCCAAGCAGTCAGCCATCCTGCAGGCCGAAGGCCAGCGCGAAGCAGCCTTCAGAAACGCCGAAGCCCGAGAGCGCCTGGCCGAAGCCGAGGCGAAAGCCACCAAGATGGTCTCCGAAGCGATCGCCGCGGGCGATGTTCAGGCGATCAACTACTTCGTCGCGCAGAAGTACACCGAGGCGCTGACCTCGATCGGCTCTGCCAGCAACTCCAAGGTCGTACTCATGCCGATCGAGGCCTCCTCGATCCTGGGATCGCTGAGCGGTATCGGCGCCATTGCCAAGGAAGTCTTCGGCGACGGCACCAACACGCCGCCGCGGCCGGTCCGCCAGACGCCGCCCCGTTCGACGCCGACGATCAATCCTTTCAACCCCGACGGAGACCGTTAAGCCATGATCGCCCGGATCGCAGCCGAGCTTGGACCCTGGAGCTGGTGGGTCATCGGCATGGTGCTGCTGGCGGCGGAGCTTGCAGCGCCCGGTTTCTTTTTAGTGTGGATCGGGATTGCGGCAATCGTCGTCGGTGCCGTTTCGCTGCTCTTCTGGGACAGTGCGTTCTGGGTCTGGCAGCTGCAGGCAATTCTCTTTGCCGTCCTTGCCGTCGCCGCCACCTTCGTCGGACGCAAGCTGACGAGAGAGCATGGAACGAGCGACGAGCCTTTCCTCAATCAGCGCGGCGCGAGCCTTGTCGGACGCACCGCGACGCTTGCGGAACCCATCCTCGAGGGACGCGGCCGCATCCGGCTCGACGATACCCAATGGCAGGTCATGGGCCCCGACCTTCCGGTCGGCGCGCGCGTCAAGGTCGTTTCCAGCAACGGTCGCGATCTGACCGTCGAAGAAGCCTGATCAGGCGACGCCGATCCTGAGAAGATCGTGGAAGTGCACCAGGCCAACCGGCTTGTTGTCTTCGTCGACGACGATCAATGCGCCGATGTTGTTCTGATTGAGCATGGCAAGCGCCGCGGTCGCCAGAACCGTCGGCTTCACGGTTTTCGGCGTGCGGGTCATGATATCGTCGACGACGAGCTCGGCCAGATTGCGAGCAAGATTGCGCGCAAGGTCGCCCTCGGTGATGATCCCGCAGAGCCGCCCGTCATCATCGAGAATTCCCACACATCCGAAATGCTTGCGTGACAGGGTGGAAATGGCTTCCGGGAGTGGCGTTCCCTTTGCCACCAGCGGCACACGATCGCCGATATGCATGATATCGGCAACATGGCTGAGGCTCGCGCCGAGTTTTCCGCCGGGGTGGAAAACGTGGAAATCACGGGCGCTGAACCCCCGCGTTTCCAGGAGTGCGATCGCCAGCGCGTCGCCCATCGCCAGCTGCATCAGCGTCGAGGTCGTCGGCGCCAGTCCGTGAGGACATGCTTCCTCTTCGTTCGGCAGCAGCAGCACGATATCCGAAGCCTTCGCCAGCGACGATTGCTCGGAGCACGTCAGGGAAACCAGCGGTATCGAGAAGCGGCGCGTATAGGCAATGATGTTGCGCAGCTCGGCACTTTCGCCGCCCTTCGAGAGCGCAATCACCACATCGGTCGTCCCGATCATGCCGAGATCGCCGTGGTTGGCTTCGGCCGCGTGAACGAAGAAGGCCGGCGTGCCGGTCGAGGCAAGCGTGGCGGCGACCTTCACGCCGATATGCCCGCTCTTGCCGACGCCCGTGACGATTACCCTGCCGGCAATGTTGCTGATCGTCTCAACCGCCCGGATGAAGGGTTCGGCCAGTCCGTTGTCGAACGCGCGCTCGAGGGCTTCAAGTGCACGCCGTTCGGTGGCGACGGTACGCTTCGCAGATTGAAGGATACCGTCTTCGGTGAGATTTGCCGCTGCCTTTGTCATGGCCATGCGTTAGCGGTTTTCCTCCGCCGTGTCCATTGGCTGACGATTGGCCGAAGGCCGTGACCAACCGCGGCGCTTCGGTCCAGCGGGGCTTTTGGCCACCAACAGCCACCGGCAACTCAGGGCAATATCAAATTCACTGACTCTCGTTTTTGTTGCGAAGAAGTGGCAATCGCCATTACTGTCGAGACAGGGTGTACAAACGTTTATTGCCGAGGAATATGCCCAGCAGGACCAACACGAAAGCGCCGGCGTCAACTCCTCTCGCACTCTTCCGCCTCATGTGCCGCCCTACAGATGAAACCACTGGGCCCGACGATGCGCTGTGAACGCAGGCGAGATCGGGTAGCCACCGATAGTTGAGATTAAGATGAAAGACCCTGTTCGTATCGGAGCCCTCCTCGCATCTGCGGTGCTTTTTGCATTGTTCGTATATCTCATTTTCACCGGCGCCGACAAAGGCCAGTACATCACGGTTGCAGTTATGTTAGTTTTTGCGGTTGTCGCGACGCGGCTAGACGACATAACAAACGTCAGGTTCGGAGCGACCGGCGTCCAGGCGGCTCTGGAAAAGAAACTGCAGGAAGCCCAGGCGACAGTCACGCAGTTGCAGCGCATTGCTGAGCTATTCGGGCGGACAAGCGTGCTTTTGATTTCTATGAGCAATCGGTGGGGTGGGCTTAGCGTTAAGGAAAAGCGCGATGCCATTGACCAGATCGTGGAGGAGTTGCGGGCGATCAAGGTTGACGATGCTCGCATCAAGAAGCTGCTCGCTCCCCAGCGAGACTATGACCGCCTTGACTATTTCGTCTGGGTAACACAGGCGCGCCCTATCACTCCTACCGAAAGACAGCTGGAAGGATTGACAAATTTCAATCAAATACTTGAGAAGATCACTGTCTACGCAGTTCCGACAATTGCAGAGATTGAAGCCCATATGCGCAAGTATGATATCCTCGGTGGCGAGGCGGGCGAGAGGCTGAAAGACTGGAAGCAGTACGAACGCGAAGGAACTCATCGTCGCATCGATCAATGGGATCGCCAGCATGATCGGCAGAAATAAGCTTTCACAACCACCTCAAACTGCCGAGCAAGAATAGAATTTTTTAGACACGCCGTAGAGTATCAATTCGCGCGTCGCGCGCAGCCAATGAAGCGGTCAGGCAATGAACGTGCGTTCCTTGGCGATCGGCCGAAGGCAACGAATGATTAACCACGAGGCTTTACGTTCGGGTAATAATTCGAAGCATGCCGAGCGCACATTCATGGCCCATTGGAGAAACACGAGCAGTCTGACGCCGCTCCGCGCGGCGAGCATTGCCGTGTCGGCAGTCGTATGCTGCCTTGTGCTCCAGCCGGGTTACGCTGAGGCACAGTCCACCCAGACGGCGCGCGCGGCGTCAAGCGCACCGGCCGCGCCGCTTTCGCCGATCGGCGACGACAGCGCCAATACCGACGATGCTTCCGTGCCCAAGGCAGCAACCGCTGACGACGACGCTGATGCCACGGATACAACGGCGGCGAAAACGGCAGGCGACCAGCGGGTGAGCGACGAGACGACGGGCTCGATCCTTGATGAGGACATGCTGCGTCTCAACACGCGCGAACCGGCTCTCGACGATCGCCTGCCCAAACGCAAAGCGGAATCCTACGTTTCGACCGAGGAAACGCCGGGGATCCGCGTCGGCACGTTCGTGCTGCGCCCGACGGTAACACAGAGCGTCAACGTCGAGACGAAGCGGGATGGCGGCGTCAAGCAGACGCGCGGCTTCCTCGAAACCGATTTTCTCGCCACCCTCACATCCGACTGGGCCCTGCACCAGCTGACGGTCACCACGCAGGGCGCCTGGCAGCAGAATTTCAGCGGCGAAGGCGAAGAGCAGCCGGACTTCAGGCTCAATGGCGATCTGCGCCTCGACCTGCCTGAGGATACCACCGCGCATCTGACCGGCGGTTACCGCTTCTACCGCGAGGATACCGACGATCCGAACGCCGTCCAGGATGCCGACAAGCAGTCCGATGTGCAGGAATTCTCGGCCGGCGCCTCCATCGAGCGCGACTTCGGCATCCTGCGCGGCAGCACCGGCATCGACCTGACGCGGACGATCTATTCGGACGCGACGCTGAGCGACGGCACGACCGTCAACCTCAGCGACCGCAACCAGACGAGCGGCACGCTTCGTGGCCGCATCGGCTATGAAGTGTCGCCGGCCCTCATTCCCTTCATCGAGGCGAACGTCGGCAAGACGGTCTACGACGATACGGTCGACAGCGCCGGCTATAACCGCTCCGGCCAATCCTACGGCGCCAAGGTCGGCGTCGAAGTCGACATGGGTGAGAAACTGCGCGGCGAGGTCGGGATCGGCTATGAGGTCGCAACCTTCGACGACGATCGGCTGTCGGATATCGACGCCGGCGTTGTCGATGCCCATCTCCTGTGGTCGCCGTTGCGCGGCACGGATGTCGATTTCGGCTTGCAGACCAGCATCCAGCCTTCCACGACGGCAGGCGAGTCGGGCTACGTTTCACATGCCCTGACGACGACGGTCACGCACCAGTTGCGCGACAATCTGGTCGGAACGTTCCTCGGCGGCATCACCTTGCGCGACTATCCTTCGGACAGCTCGACCAACGACGAGACAGTCTATACGACGAGCGCCGGCCTGACCTGGAACATCAATCGCTACCTCGATCTGACCACGGCGATCGGCTACGAAGTGACCTCCAGAAAAACAAGCGCCGACTCGCAGCAACTGCGAGCCGGCGTCGGTCTCAAACTGAAACGCTGATCGCTCAGAGAGTCTTCAGGAGTGCCTTGAAGCCTTCTTCGACGGTCGGACGAATGTCCGCACGCTCCAGCGCGAAGGCGACGTTGGCGAGGATGAAGCCATCCTTGGCGCCGCAGTCGTAGGTCGTGCCCTTGAAGTGGTAACCGGCGAAATCCTGGTCCTTCAGCAGCTTCAGCATGCCGTCCGTGAGCTGGATCTCGTTGCCGGCGCCGCGCTCCTGGGTCTCGAGGATCTTGAAGACCTCGGGCTGCAGGATATAGCGACCGTTGATGAAGAAGTTGGAAGGTGCAGTGCCCTTCGCCGGCTTCTCGACCATGCTGTTGATGCGGAAACCGTCGCCAATGGCTTCACCAACGCCGACGATACCATACTTGTGCGCCTGCTCGGGTTCGCATTCCTCGACGGCGATGATGTTGCCGCCACTCTGCGCATAAAGGTCGATCATCCCCTTCATGCAGCCCTTGCCTTCGCTCTTCATGATCATGTCAGGAAGCAGCAGGGCGAAAGGCTCATGGCCGACGATCTCGCGTGCGCACCAGACCGCATGCCCGAGGCCGAGCGGTTCCTGCTGGCGGGTGAAGCTGACGGTACCGGCCTTGGGAAGCTGGCCGGCAAGCAGCGTCATTTCCGCCTTCTTGCTGCGCTCGCGCAGGGTCTGCTCAAGCTCGAAATGGATGTCGAAGTAGTCTTCGATGATGTGCTTGTTACGGCCCGTGACGAAAACGAAATGTTCGATCCCAGCCTCGAGAGCCTCGTCAACGACGTACTGAATGATCGGCTTATCGACGACCGTCAGCATCTCCTTCGGAACCGCCTTGGTGGCCGGAAGGAAGCGAGTCCCCAGACCTGCGACCGGAAATACAGCTTTGCGAACTTTCTTATGCTCTGCCACACAATCCTCCTGCAGTGATTTCACCGCTTGAAATAAAAGGCATTTTTGATTGGACTAGACGAAATTTGCTACTCTTTTGCAAATGGTGACTGCGTTCATGGGTCATGGTAAAGAATTTGTTGACTCCGTTCGGTTAGTCTCAGGTCTGAGCGGGCTTGCGCGCTCTGCTGTGCCTGAAACGAAAGGACGGATGACCGCCGATGACTCAAAATCACAGAAACTCCCTTCGTGGTCTTGCTATCGCATTCATCGTGACCGCGACTGCCGGTCTGGCCCCCTCAACGCGAAGGCCGCCGACCAGCGATTCCAGAAGTGGATCGCGGACTTTTATCAAACTGCCGCGCAAAATGGCATCAGCAAGGCAACCTACAGGAAAGCCTTCTCCGGCGTCACGGATCCGGATCCGACGGTGCTGGAAAAGGCCGCCTATCAGCCTGAATTTACAACGAAAATTTGGGATTATGTAGATTCCCGTGTAAACCCGTACACGGTGCAGATCGGCCGCAAGATGGCGGCAAAACATGCCTCTACGCTGAACGCGATCGAGCGTCATTTCGGCGTCGACAAAACGATTCTCCTCGCCATCTGGTCGATGGAGTCCAACTATGGCGCAGTTCTCGAAAAGGACGACAGGCTGCATTACGTTCCGCGCGCGCTGGCAACGCTTGCCTATGCCGACGAACGCCGCGCGAACTTCGCCAAGAAGCAGCTTGTTGCAGCACTGAAGATCCTGCAGAATGGCGATATCTCGCCCGACGGCATGACCGGTTCCTGGGCAGGCGCCATGGGCCATACGCAATTCATTCCGACCAGCTACCTCCTTTACGCGGTCGATGCCGACGGCAATGGCCATCGCGATATCTGGAATTCCGTACCCGACGCGCTGGCAACGTCGGCGAATCTCCTCATGAAAAACGGCTGGGAAGCCGGCAAGACGTGGGGCTACGAGGTAAGCGTCCCGCAGAATGCGGCAAAGCAGGTCGGCAAGACGCACACGCTTGCGCAATGGGCAGCCATGGGCCTGACGCGGCCGAACGGCAAGGGCTTCCGTGACGGCGGCAGCAAGGCGATCCTGAAAATGCCGGCCGGTCCGAACGGCCCCGGCTTCCTGATGACCAGCAACTTCTTCACCATCAAGAAGTACAACGCCTCCGATAGCTACGCGATCGCGGTCGGTCTGCTGGCGGACGAGATTGCCGGCTACGGCGGCATGAAACAGCGCTGGCCGCGCCCGGATGGCACGCTCGACGTCAAGGAAAAGTTCGAACTTCAGACACGCCTGAAGGCGCTTGGCTACTATGACGGCGAAGTGGACGGCAACTTCGGCAGCGGCTCCAAGGCCGCTATATCGGCAGTCCAGAGCCGGATGGGCCTGCAGCAGGACGGCGAACCCTCGCTGCCGCTGCTGAATGCGCTTCGCAAATAGGACTTGTGTCCGCACCCTACGTTTTGAGGTGTGGACGCTTCCGCCGCTCCGTGAGAAAATGGCGGCAGATGCGAGGCTGTTGACATGCGTAACCGAGTAACGAAAAAAACGGCCCGCTGGGGCGCGATCGGCGCCGCCGCCCTGGTATTTTCCTCCGGCATCCTGCCTCCGCATAACATTGCCGAGGCGCAGGAGCGCTATTACCAGCGCCGTTCCATTCTCGATTTCTTCCTCGGCCGCCGCTACATCGACGATTACCCGCCGGCTCCGAACGAAAGCGCCCCACCGCGCTCCATTCCCAAAAAGAAGAAGACGGCTCCGAAAGCGACTGTTGCCGCGCCCCGCCCAGCTCCGCCGGTGGCGCCACCGGAAGAAAAGGCTGTCGAGAAGCTCGACACCGCCCAGAAGATCCTCGTCGTCGGCGACTTTCTTGCCGGCGGGCTCGGCGTCGGCATGGACGCCGCTTTCCAGGATTCGCCGGGTGTCGTCATCGAAACCCACAGCAACGTCGCCTCTGGCCTCGTTCGCGACGATTATTACGATTGGCCGTCGCAGCTGACGAAATTCATGGACGAGAGCAAGCCGGCGATGGTCGTCGTCCTGCTCGGCGCCAACGATCGGCAGCAGATGGTCACCGATAGCGGCAAGGAGAAATTCCGGACCGACGGCTGGTTCGCCGAATATCAACGCCGCGTCGCAAGCTTCGGCAAGGAAGTGACGGCCCGCAAGATTCCCCTGCTCTGGGTCGGATTGCCGGCCTTCGATTCTCCGGCGATGACCGCGGATGCGCTGCAGATGAACCAGCTGTACCGCAAGCAGGTCGAGAGCGTCGGCGGCGAGTTCGTCGATGTCTGGGACGGCTTCGTCAACGAGAACGGCGAATTCATCGTGACGGGCTCCGACATCAATGGTCAGCAGGTTCGCCTCAGAACTTCCGATGGCATCAACCTGACCGAGGCCGGCCGCCGCAAGCTCGCCTTCTATGTCGAAAAGCCCGTTCGCCGCATCCTTGGCACGCAGGCAAGCCCCGACCTCGTCCGCCTCGACAGCAGCAATGTCCCGGCGCTCGACCTCTCCTCCAACCCGGCCGACCACACCGACCCGATCAGCCTTTCCGACCCGAATCTCGACGGCGGAACAGCACTCCTCGGCGGAGCCGCCCAACCCGTTTCCACCGGCAAGTCGCCGCGCGACAGACTGGTGCAGGACGGCGAGATGGCCCCGCCACCGGCAGGCCGCGTCGACGACTACTCGATGACGCCGGCAAAACCGGCCGAACTGTCCGCGAAATAGAAGAGACCGCAGGCAGAGGCTATAAACCCGTTAACTGAGTGTCGCTCCAGACAAGAGAGCGACCATCGGCGGATTTGACTTCCAGCCGAGCGACGGGCGCGCGTTTGTCCCGGTCTACCAGCGAAGAGCGAGCCTCCCCATCCGTGAACAGGTAGTCTTCGCCCCAC
The DNA here is from genome assembly GCF_009498215.1 of Rhizobium grahamii. Taxonomy (NCBI): domain Bacteria; kingdom Pseudomonadati; phylum Pseudomonadota; class Alphaproteobacteria; order Hyphomicrobiales; family Rhizobiaceae; genus Rhizobium; species Rhizobium grahamii. The sequence continues at coordinate 2,747,757 of NZ_CP043498.1, forward strand.
TGGCGGAGTGCGACGATGACGGGAAACAGACCGCGCCCTTTCGGCGTAAGGACGTATTCGCGGTACGCGCTTCCATCCGAGGCCGGAACGGTTTCGAAAATCCCTCGCTTCGTGAGGTCGCGCAATCGGGTCGACAGCACGCCCTTGCTGATGCCCAGCCCGTTCTGGAATTCGCCGAAACGACGCTTGCCGTCGAAAGCGTTGCGGATGATCAGGAGCGACCACCAGTCGCCGATGGCATCAAGAGAGCGCGCAACGGGGCAACCGACATTCCACAGGCTAACGCGTTTCACCATCGGCACCGATCTCCAATCTCAAATCTGGTTCTATCTTAGAACTGGATTTGAGATGAGCCAAGTGGTTTCAACGTCCAACGGAATTGACATCACGAGGAACTGACGATGGGCGAGAACACTGCAGATGCCGCAAATACAGTTGCTGCCCAAGGGCTGTCGAAAGCGCAAACGCTGATCATCGCCGCGGCAGCAGGCATGAGCGTGGCCAACATCTATTACGCCCAGCCCCTGCTCGATCTCATGGCGCATGAGATCGGCATTTCGTCTTCCAGCATCGGCCTTGTCGTCACGCTGACACAGGTCGGATACGGGCTGGGCTTGATCCTCATCGTCCCGATCGGCGATATCACCGACCGCCGAAAGCTCATCGTCATCCAGGGGCTGCTTTCGGCGATCGCTCTTGTCGTCGTTGCGACGGCTGGAGCGAAAACGATGCTGCTGGCTGGCATGGGCGCGGTCGGATTGCTGGCCGTTCTCGTTCAGATACTCGTAGCCCAGGCTGCGGCACTGGCGACGCCAGCTCAGCGCGGCAGCGTGGTCGGCACTGTCACCAGCGGCGTCGTAGCGGGCATCCTCGCAGCTCGATCCGTTGCCGGCACGATTGCCGATTTCGGCGGATGGCGCACGGTATATCTGACATCTGCGCTGCTCACGGTCGCGATGGTCTGTATCCTTGCGCGGGTGTTGCCGCGGCGAGCGGCAGAGCGTCAGCCGGACACCTATCTCAACGCTCTCCTCTCCGTTCCACGCACGTTCCTGAGTGAACCGGTTCTGCTCTTTCGAGGCATACTCGCGCTCCTGATCTTCGCATCCTTCAGCACGTTCTGGACCGCGCTGGTGCTTCCGCTCAGTGCACCACCATTCTCCTATTCCCATACCTTGATTGGTCTGTTCGGGCTGGTTGGACTGGCCGGGGCCATCGGAGCAACATGCGCTGGAAGACTTGCAGATAGAGGCCACGGCCGATCGACGACCGGAATTTCGCTAGCGCTCCTGCTGGCATCCTGGGGACTGATCGCTTTCCTCCCACTCTCCATTTCGGTGTTGTTGATCGGCGTGTTCCTGCTCGACCTGGCGGTCCAGGCCGTCCACGTGACCAACCTCAGCGTTATCGTGAACCTGCATCCGCAAAAGAGTGGTCGCCTGATTGGCGGCTACATGATCTTTTACTCGGTCGGTAGCGCCAGCGGCGCGATCGCCGCCACGGCAAGCTACGCGCGGTATGGCTGGCTGGGGATCTCGGTGCTGGGAGCAGCCTTCAGCGGCATTGCACTCGCGGTTTGGATCGCCAATCGCCTTTCAACGAGCGCCGATCGAACGGCTCGCTTGGTCGAATATCCCCACGGATGACGGCTTTTGAGCCGAAAGCCGACTTGGATCGGCGTCGGCTTCGCGCAATCGCTTGCGATGCCGGTGGTGAGCCAAGCGACAGTGCGTGAACCACGAGTTGTTAATGCACTGAAATGTCAGGAGCCGCTTGGCGGCCGAAGTGCCCGACATTGAGCTCCCGCCATCGGTTCGGCGTTATGCCTTCCCAGTCCCGGAAAGCGCGGTAGAAGGAGCTGGTGTCCTGATATCCCAAGAGGCAGGCCACCTCCCCGATCTCGGTCGACGGATCGGACAGTAGTTGCCGACCCAGTTCCTGGCGCGCCTCGATGAGAAGTTCCCGAAATGTCGTGCCTTCATCGGTGATCCGGCGCTGCAGGGTGCGCTCGCTCACTCCTATCTCGAACGCGACGTCGGACAGTTCCGGCCGGCCGCTGGCTAGTCTCCGCTTCAACACGATCTTCACCTGCTCGCGGATCGAACTGCGCGCCTGGATTTCGCCCAGCGCCGACGCAAGGGCGGGCGTGAGTAATTCCAGGAGTTCCGGATTGTGACCAGGAAACGGTCGATCCAGATCGGCGGACTTGAGAATCAGGGCGTTGCGGGATTGGCCATAGCGAATGGGACACCCGAAATATAGCCGATGCGCTTCGCTCTTCGGGTCCGCCCGCTGGAACTCCACGCGGACGGGCGTCAGCCGCTGCCCGGTGCCGCGTCGGCCCAATTCGACCAACGTGGCGAAGTCGACGTCGACGGCGATCGACGGCTCCGGTTCGGTAGCGTAGAGCCATTCGAACATAACCATGCATTCCTCACCTTCCTCGGAGAAGTGCAACTTCTCGGGTGTGCAGAGTCGCTTGAACCGCGCTATGCGCGACAGCCCGTCCCTGTAGTCGCGGGCATGAAAGGCGGCGAGGCTCGCGGGTGGGTGAACAGAAGTTTCGGCTGCTTCGACCAGCTTGATACCGAGGCCTGGGTCGGCCGTCAGTTCCTCCAATGACCGCCACAGGGCGAAGAACTGCGCGGTGCTCACTAGCCCTTGGCCGTTGAGGTGCAGTGTCGCGGGAAGGCGCGCCTGGCGCAGCAGCGCCGCCGGACGCACGCCGACATGTTCGACTGCGAGCCAGAACGCCCGAGGTATCTTGCACCTGTCTGCCGGCGCTCCACTCATGGCTTTCTCCCTATCCCATCTGGCTCATGATCACCCGGTCGAACAAGCGGTCGCCGAACCAGTTGCGGATCATGATCATGGGCTTCGCATACTTGCCCGCCACATACCGCGTACGCGGCTTTCTTGCAGCAACAGCCTTGGAGACGATGCCGGCAATGACAACCGGATCGGTGCCGCGGCCATGGCCATAGGCCTCCCGCGTCGACTTGGCGACTGCCTGCGTCACCTTCGCGTAAGGACCTTCGCCCGAACGCTTGAGAAGTCCGTCGGCGACCACGTCGCCGAATCCTGTCTCGATAAGACCGGGCTCAACCACCACGACCCGGATGCCCAACGGCGCAAGTTCGAGCCGCAGACTATCCGACCAGCCTTCGAGCGCGTGTTTGGTGGCGTGGTACCAAGCGCCAAGGAGAGTGTAAATCTTGCCGCCCATGGAGGTGATATTGACGATCGTGCCCGCTCCCCTTCTGCGCATCGCCGGAAGCAGCATCTGCGTCAGCCGTGCGGGACCGAACACATTCACCTCGAACTGATATCTAGCTTCATCAACATCGATGTCCTCCACGGGGCCATAGAGGCCGAATCCGGCATTGTTAACCAGCACGTCAACGCCCCCTGTTTGAGCGAGGATCGTTTCGACGGCGGCTCTGATTTCGTCTTCGTTCGAGATGTCCATGCGCAGGGGCGTGGCTCCCATCCGTGCAAGATCGTCCATCTTCTCGACCCGACGGGCGGCGACGTAAACTTTATAGCCATCCGAAATCAGGCGCTTGGCGATCGCCTTGCCCATGCCGGAGGATGCGCCGGTGACGAGCGCGGTCTTCTTTCTATTGTCAATCATCTCGATCTCTCTTTGTTGTGAGATGACCTTATGCCCCGTCCGGCGGTCGATCATTGACGAAGGATGCCAGAGCACTTGCAGAATACGCCAAACGTGCAGCGAATTCCCTTACTGAGCCAAGCCGTCCAATTCGCACTCGAAAAACGCCTAGGGCGATTTGTCGGGAGCGTGCCGCCGCCTTCACTCAGCGTTCGCGGTGATTCCAGTTCGTAGGGAATTAAATGCAAGGCACTGCGTGCCGTACACCAACCGCGGGCCTTGTTGTTGTCTGCGATTGAACGCAAGCACACGGCTCAAAGTCCTGGCTTCCAAGCTGATTGGCGGAATGTCTTCGATGGCCGGACGCTGACATTGATCGGCGGCCGCTTCGCGCCATGGGGGGCATTAGCGTCGGGTCGCCCGTGCGGTTTCCCGCGTGAGTAACGCCGAAGCGTCGTCTGCCTTCCGGGAGTTCCTATAGGCTGGGATCAGCAATGATGCGATCAGGGGAAGCTCAGGTCCAAACCGAGCATCCTGCCAAGGAAAAAGGCGAAGATCACCACGCATAGCAGCGATAACACAAAGACGGCGGCCATCTTGCCGCCCGTGCGTAGCACCGCGCCCCGATCCCCATTCTCCGCTTTGTCGTAATGCCACTTGATGGCGAAGTACATGCCCGCGCCCAGCACGAGAACCTTGAAGGTAACGAAGACTACAGGAATCCAATCCATAATAATGACCCTCAGTGCATCGGTTGCGCACCTTATGATCCTATTTTGGGCAAACGCATACCACCACTTATGCAACGCTGATATGTAGTCGCAGGTGAGGTTCGTGGCCCCGTATCGTTTGGTTCGGGCATGACCGCTTAGGGCCAGTAGGCGGCCTGCGTACAGCACCACACAAAAATCGGGAAATACTCAGTGGGGACGAGACAATGGATGATTTTCATACGAAACGCATGCTCGTTGAATTCCTGAGAAAGCACAACTTGGCGGTAATCGCGACCTGCCACCGTAATGGAAAACCGGAGGCTGCTACGATCGACTTCTCGGTGCGCGACAATCTTGAGGTGGTGTTCAGTACATTCGAGGAGACGCGAAAGTTCGACAATCTCGCGGAGCGCCCCGGCGTCGCCTTCGTAGTCGGATGGAACGACAACATCACGGTTCAATACGAGGGTGAGGCAACAAGAGTTTCTGCCGCGGATATCGAACAATACCAGGAGGCGTATCTCAACAGCCTTCCGGCCGCCAGGGAGTTCATCGAGAGAGGGGCCGTGATGTTCAAAGCGACGCCGCGATGGATTCGATATTCCGATTTCAACCAGGAGCCTCCCGAACTGATCGAGATTCAATTCTGAAAAACGCAGGCACCATGCGCGTTACGACGAGTCGTTTGGGTCGCTCATATGCGTGCGAGTGGTGATGAGGGCTAATTGCCGCGATGGTATTAGGCCGCCGTCCGCTTTGGACCGAAAGAACACCAGCAGCCGACCACTTTGCGCCAATTCTGGACATTGATTTTTCAGGTCCCGTTTCATTCATCGCGCGGGTAAGCAGGCAAATCGGTAGCCCCATCACCGAATACTGTTCAGATCTGACAATCGCCAAGCCCAAGTTCTCTACGTCACGATTTCCAACAGTTCCTTAGTTGACCAGCTCGACTTGGCCTCCTTAAAGAGGTCTGGTTCACCTAACTCGACTGCGAGACGATCTAACTCTTCCCATGTCTGCCTCCTTCCTCGTTCCATTTCAGCATATGAAATGGTGTAGCTTAAGCTTAAGATTGGCTGCAGACGTGGCTTTAGCCCAGGGATAATCGCCGTCTTTTCACCCTGCACTTCAAGATGCCGCCGACGTGCTCCCTTGATCAAACTGAGGTCGTTACTGATTTTTTCAGGATCATTCATCAGCCGTCTCGTTGCAGGAGCCCCAAATAAGATTCGCATTGGAACAGATATCATCCAGCCAGGACTGTGAACTTTCCCCGCGAGTTCATGGCGCAGAAAGGACGTAATTCCGTTACTTACAAGTGACACGCGCTCCGCCGGAGCAGGATAAAGGACGTGTTCCACGTAAATAGACTCGACCAGCCTTCCAACAGCGATACCCATGCTATTGAGAGCCTTCTCAAGTTTCGACTGCCCCGTATAAAACGGTCGATAGATCATCCCGATTTTTTCGCCATAAGTAATGAGGGTCATCATCACCTTAGCACCGTAAAAATCGGCCCAGTACTCGACAGATCTACTTTCAGCTTTGTCTCTATCTTTTCTATCACAATGCTTGTGAACAAGGTGTGCGATCTCGTGGCCGATGATAAGCAGGTGAAAGTGAAGCTTGTCGGGCGTATCGATCACCTCCTCTGCCATTTCATTCGGAATCACAATGCGAGCGTTACTTCCGCTGCCCCGAACACATGGATAGTTAGCAGCCTCCACGCAGATCTTTATTGAAGGCCCTGTAAATGGATAAAAAAAATTTCGGAAATCAGCAGCTGCGGCACGGGCCAGCTTTTCGCCAGTCAGTATTTCCTGGGGCATATTGTCTTCTCTTGAGCGGAACTTGGTTTTCTTCGCAGGTTTTTGGTTCAGATAGCTTCTACGATCATACTTGGAGATTTGGATTTCTGCCACTCAGCGGACACTAGTAATGACGTGCCCGCTTCGCGTAATCAGTATGGCTGGCTGCAGCCGGCTTACAGCTAGCCGCCTTATTGCTAGCAGCGAGGCTTCCATGCAACCTCATGCCCGCTTAGGGCCGATAGCCGACCTTGCCGTATGCGATGGGATAACTCTAATTTGCGATGCCTAGTTTAAGCCGGAGACCCATTTGAGCGACACGTTGATTTATGCCGCAGGTCCGTTTGTCGTATTGTTTTTCGTGTTGCTCGTAGCAAGCCCATTTGCTTTGGTTTTTCATTATCTGATCGCCCTGGCCGAGCGCCGGATCGGTCGCAACTCAGCGGTTGCGATCTATTGCACAGAAGCGATCGGATTATTCCTTTGGGTCAAATGGTACCTGGATGACCAATCCGAAGCTTTCGATGCGGGGATGTACGACGGCCCTGTCGGTTTCGCTGCCGGTATGATCGGGGGCTTCGTCATGTTTTTCGCCGGAATGCTTGTCATCCTCAACGGCGTTGGGCTCTGGCGGCTGTTGCGCTCCACCGCGCAACGCTGAGGCGCGGTGGATCAACATCCGCGCCAATAAGAAGGGCCGCTCGAAGCGGCCCCATCCATTGCATCGATGTCAGTCGCTTACCGCGGCAGAACCGTCGAACCCATCAGGGCTTCGTCGATCGCGCGAGCAGCCTGGCGGCCTTCACGGATTGCCCAGACCACCAGCGACTGGCCGCGGCGTACGTCGCCTGCCGTCCAGAACTTGTCGACCGAGGTCTTGTAGTCCTTGTCGTTGGCAACGACGTTGGTCGAGCCGCGACGGTCGGTGTTGAGCGTGAGCTTGCCGTCGAGTTCCTTCAGAACGCTGTCCTTGAACGGGCCGCTGAAACCGATCGCGATGAAGGCGAGATCAGCCTTGATGATGAACTCCGTGCCGGCGATCGGCTTGCGGCGCTCGTCGACTTCGCAGCACTTGACGCCGGTCAGCACGCCATCTTCGCCGACGAACTCGAGCGTTGCGACCTGGAACTCGCGGATGGCGCCTTCGGCCTGCGAGGACGAGGTGCGCATCTTGGTTGCCCAGAACGGCCAGACGGCGAGCTTGTCTTCCTTCTCCGGCGGCTGCGGGCGAATGTCGAGCTGCGTGACCTTCACCGCACCCTGACGGAACGCCGTGCCGACGCAGTCCGACGCGGTATCGCCACCGCCGACGACGACGACATGCTTGGCGCCTGCCAGGATCGGATCGGACGCCCAGCCGACGCTGTCGATGTTTTCGCGGCCGACACGCTTGTTCTGCTGCACGAGATAAGGCATCGCGTCGTGAACACCTGACAGTTCGACGCCCGGGATGCCGGCTTCGCGCGGCGTTTCCGAACCACCGCAATAGAGCACAGCATCGTGGTCGGCGAGCAGCTGCTCGACCTTCACGTCGACGCCGATGTTGACGCCATAGTGGAAGGTGACGCCCTCGCCCTTCATCTGCTCGACGCGGCGATCGATGAAGTTCTTTTCCATCTTGAAGTCGGGGATGCCATAGCGCAGCAGGCCGCCGGCCTTGCTTTCGCGTTCGTACAGATGGACCTCGTGACCTGCACGACCGAGCTGCTGGGCAGCTGCCATGCCGGCCGGGCCGGAACCGATGATCGCCACCTTCTTGCCGGTGTGAACCGTTGCCGGCTGCGGCCGGATGAAGCCGAGTTCATAGGCCTTGTCGGCAATCGCCTGCTCGACCGTCTTGATCGCAACCGGCGTGTCTTCGAGATTCAGCGTGCAGGCTTCCTCGCAAGGCGCCGGGCAGACGCGACCGGTGAACTCAGGGAAGTTGTTGGTGGAATGCAGGTTGTGGATCGCCGCTTCCCAGTTGTTGTTGTAAACGAGATCGTTCCAATCCGGGATCTGGTTATGAACCGGGCAGCCGGTCGGACCATGACAATAGGGGATGCCACAGTCCATGCAGCGGGCTGCCTGTTTCTGCACTTCCGGGTCCGACATCGGGATTGTGAATTCGCGGAAATGCCGGATGCGATCCGACGCCGGCTGATACTTCGCTACCTGCCGGTCGATTTCCAGAAACCCTGTGACCTTACCCATATTTTCGTCCCTTACACTCATGACCGCCTCGCCTGCGGCCAGTTGTCCATCATCAGCCTCGACAAGGGAGGCAAGTTGCTTCTTTCGACCGTCATTGAGATATCCCTTGGGTGCCATCCACGTGTCTGCGCTGCCTGAGGCTGCTGCCGATCCGTGGGTCATTGAGATATTTCGGTCATCCGCCGCGCCGACATTTCGCCGGCGCAACGGAAGTAAGCGTATTTACTCCGCCGCAATTCCCATGCGGGCGCGTTCCATCTCCTCGAGCGCACGGCGGTACTCGACCGGCATGACCTTGCGGAACTTCGGACGGTAGTCGGCCCAGTTGTCCAGGATCTGCTTGGCGCGGGTGGAACCCGTGTAGTGCAGATGGTTGGAGATCAACTGGTAGAGGCGCTCCTCGTCGTGGCGCGTCATGTCACCGGAGACGTCGACGCGTCCCTTGTGGGCAAGATCGCCACCGTGATGATGCAGCTTCTCGAGCATGTCATCCTCTTCCGGAACCGGCTCAAGTTCGACCATCGCCATGTTGCAGCGCTTGGCGAAATCGCCAACCTCGTCCAGCACGTAAGCGACGCCACCGGACATGCCGGCCGCGAAGTTACGACCCGTTTGGCCGAGAACGACCACCACACCGCCCGTCATGTATTCGCAGCCGTGGTCGCCCACGCCTTCGACGATGGCAATCGCACCCGAGTTGCGGACCGCGAAGCGCTCGCCCGCGACACCGCGGAAGTAGCACTCGCCTTCGGTCGCACCGTAGAGAACCGTGTTGCCGACGATGATCGACTCTTCCGCGACGATTTTCGCATTTTCCGGCGGCCGGACGATGATCTTGCCGCCCGAAAGGCCCTTGCCGACATAGTCGTTGCCGTCACCGATCAGGTTGAAGGTGATGCCGCGAGCCAGGAAGGCGCCGAACGACTGGCCGGCCGTACCCTTGAGCGTCACGTTGATCGTGTCTTCCTTGAGGCCACGGTGGTTGTAGCGCTTCGCAACTTCACCAGAGAGCATCGCGCCGGCAGAGCGGTCGACATTCTTGATGTCGACTTCGAAGGACACAGGCGTCTTCGAAGACAATGCCGGCTCGGCTTCCGCGATCAGCTTGCGATCGAGAATGTCGTCGATCGGGTGCTTCTGGCGGGTTGTCCAGTAGGTTGCCTCCTTCGGCGCCTCGACCTTGTGGAAGATGCGACTGAAGTCGAGACCCTTGGACTTCCAGTGCGCCAGCATCTCATCCTTCTCGAGCAGTTCCGAAGCGCCGATGATCTCATCGAACTTGGTGAAGCCGAGCGACGCCAGGATCTCGCGCACTTCGTTGGCGACGAAGAAGAAGTAGTTGATGACATGCTCCGGCGTGCCCTTGAAGCGCTTGCGCAGAACAGGGTCCTGCGTGGCAACGCCCACGGGGCAGGTGTTCAGATGGCACTTGCGCATCATGATGCAGCCGGCGGCGATGACGGGCGCGGTTGCGAAGCCGAACTCGTCGGCGCCGAGCAGCGCGCCGATGATGACGTCGCGGCCGGTCTTCAGGCCACCATCGACCTGCAGGGCGATGCGCGAACGAAGGCCATTCAGCACCAGCGTCTGCTGCGTTTCGGCAAGGCCGATTTCCCACGGCGAACCGGCATGCTTCAGCGAGGTGAGCGGCGATGCGCCGGTGCCGCCGTCGAAGCCGGAGACCGTGATGTGGTCGGCGCGCGCCTTGGCAACGCCGGCGGCAACCGTGCCGACACCGACTTCGGAGACGAGCTTGACCGAGACATCGGACGACGGGTTGACGTTCTTCAGGTCGTAGATCAGCTGAGCCAGATCTTCGATCGAGTAGATGTCGTGGTGCGGCGGCGGCGAAATCAGGCCGACACCCGGCGTCGAGTGACGGGTCTTGGCGACCGTCGCATCAACCTTGTGACCGGGCAGCTGGCCGCCCTCGCCGGGCTTGGCGCCCTGCGCGACCTTGATCTGCAGCATGTCGGCATTGACCAGATATTCGGTCGTGACGCCGAAGCGGCCGGAGGCGATCTGCTTGATCGCCGAACGCTCGGGGTTTGCCGATCCATCCGGCAGCGGGAAGTAGCGATCGCTCTCTTCGCCGCCCTCGCCGGTGTTCGACTTGCCGCCAATCTTGTTCATCGCGATCGCCAGCGTCGTATGCGCCTCACGGCTGATCGAGCCGAACGACATGGCGCCGGTCGAGAAGCGCTTGACGATATCCACGGCCGGCTCGACTTCATCGAGCGCGACCGGCTTGCGACCGATCTGCTCAGCAGTCTTGATCTTGAACAGGCCGCGAATGGTGTTCATGCGCAGCGCTGAGTCATTCACCATCTCGGCGAACTCGCGATAACGATCCTCGGAGTTGCCGCGAACGGCGTGCTGCAGCGTGGCCACCGCATCCGGTGTCCAGGCATGGCTTTCGCCGCGCATGCGGTAGGCATATTCGCCGCCGATATCGAGCGTGGTCGCCAGCAGCGGATCCTTGCCGAAGGCAGAGGTGTGGCGGGCAACGGTCTCTTCGGCGATTGCCGTGAGATCGACGCCCTCGATCATCGTCGCGGTGCCGAAGAAGTACTTGTCGACCAGCTCCTGCTGCAGGCCGATCGCGTCGAAGATCTGACCGCCGCAATAGGACTGATAGGTCGAGATGCCCATCTTCGACATGACCTTGAGGATGCCCTTACCGACCGCCTTGATGTAGCGGTAGACGACTTCGGAGGCGTCCACTTCCTTCGGGAACTCGCCCTTGGCATGCATGTCGAGCAGCGTGTCGAACGCGAGGTAAGGGTTGATCGCTTCGGCGCCATAGCCCGCGAGCAGGCAGAAGTGATGCACTTCGCGCGGCTCGCCGGTCTCGACGACGAGGCCAACCGAGGTGCGCAGACCCTTGCGGATCAGGTGGTGGTGCACGGCAGCCGTCGCGAGCAGCGCCGGGATCGCGATACGGTCCGGTCCGATCTGGCGGTCGGAGAGAACGATGATGTTGTAGCCGCCCTTGACCGCCGCTTCCGCACGCTCACAGAGGCGATCAAGCATCTCGGGCATGCCTTCGGCGCCACGCTCGACATCATAGGTGAAGTCGAGCGTCTTGGTGTCGAAGCGGTCTTCCGTGTGACCGATCGAGCGGATCTTTTCGAGATCGCCGTTGGTCAGGATCGGCTGACGCACTTCCAGGCGCTTGGCGTTCGCCATGCCGGTGTGGTCGAGAATGTTCGGACGCGGCCCGATGAAGGACACCAGGCTCATGACCAGCTCTTCGCGGATCGGGTCGATCGGCGGGTTGGTGACCTGCGCGAAGTTCTGCTTGAAATAGGTGTAGAGCAGCTTCGACTTCTCGGACATCGCCGAGATCGGCGTATCGGTGCCCATAGAGCCCACGGCTTCCTGGCCCGTCGTCGCCATCGGCGACATCAGAATCTTGGTGTCTTCGGTGGTGTAACCGAAGGCCTGCTGGCGGTTGAGCAGCGACACGTCGCGGCGCAGCGCGCGCGGTTCGACCGGCTTCAGGTCCTCAAGGATCAGCTGCGTGCGATCCAGCCAGTTGCGGTAGGGATGCTTGGTCGCAAGTTCTGTCTTCAGCTCCTCGTCGGAGATGATCTTGCCTTGCTCCATGTCGATGAGCAGCATCTTGCCCGGCTGCAGGCGCCACTTCTTGACGATGTCCTCCTCGGCCACCGGCAGCGTGCCGGCTTCCGAAGCGAGAATGACGCGGTCGTCGGAGGTGACGAGATAGCGGGCCGGACGCAGACCGTTGCGGTCGAGCGTCGCGCCGATCTGCTTGCCATCGGTGAAGGCAACGGCCGCCGGCCCATCCCACGGCTCCATCAGGGCGGCGTGATATTCGTAGAACGCCTTGCGATCGGCAGCCATCGACTGGTTGCCAGCCCAGGCTTCCGGGATCAGCATCATCACGGCATGCGCCATGGAGTAGCCGCCGCGCACGAGGAACTCGAGCGCGTTGTCGAAGCAGGCCGTATCCGACTGACCTTCGTAGGAGATCGGCCAGAGCTTCGAGATGTCCTCGCCGAAGAGCGGCGAAGACACGGACGCCTGGCGTGCCGCCATCCAGTTGACGTTGGAGCGCAGCGTGTTGATTTCGCCGTTGTGGGCGACCATGCGGTATGGGTGCGCCAGCTTCCACGATGGGAAGGTGTTGGTCGAGAAGCGCTGGTGCACGAGGGCAACCGCGCTTTCGAAACGCGGATCCGACAGGTCCTTGTAATAGGCGCCGACCTGATAAGCCAGGAACATGCCCTTGTAGACGATCGTCGCCGACGACAGCGACACCGGGTAGAAGTGGCTCTCCTCGCCATCGAACTCGTCATAGATGCGGTTCGAGATCACCTTGCGCAGCGTGAAGAGGCGGCGTTCGAATTCATCGGTCGTCGCGGCGTTCTCGCCGGCGCCGATGAAGATCTGACAGTGATGCGGTTCGGTCGCGGCGATATCCGGCGCCTTGGAGAGCGACGAATTGTCGACCGGCACATCGCGGAAGCCAAGCAGAACCTGACCTTCCTCGGCGATGACGTCGTGCATCACCTTCTTGAAATGCTCGATCTGCTTTTCGTCGCGCGGCATGAAGATATGACCGACGCCGTACTCGCCGGCCTTCGGCAGGGTGATGCCCTGCTTGGCCATTTCCTCGCGGAAGAAACGGTCCGGGATCTGCACGAGGATACCCGCACCATCGCCCATCAGCGGATCGGCGCCGACAGCACCGCGGTGCGTCAGGTTCTCGAGAATGAAAAGACCGTCGCGAACGATCTGGTGCGACTTCTGGCCCTTCATGTGGGCGACAAAGCCGACGCCGCAGGCATCGTGCTCGTTGCGCGGGTCGTAGAGCCCCTGCTTTTGCGGCAGGCCGGAGGCGAATTTACGCGTATTGGCCGTCGCGCTAGCCGTTGCTGCTGCGAACTGGTCAAAACCCGTGGATGGCGTCTTCGTCATCATTCCCTCCTGTCAGAGCCCGCGGGGCTGCGGGCGGCTTCTTGTCATGCGCCGTCCCTGATCCTAGGTTCGACGCGTGACAGCGCTGTTGCACTAATTCGAAGATCCGGTCGCCGGCGGCAGGCTTTCCAGGGAAAGCAACCGTTGCGCTACCGCGCCTGCCATCCGCCTCCGCACGCGGGCATTTGCCCGCTTTTGAAGAACTATAGCGTGAAACCCCACGAGTGTAAGGTTTTTTGGCGCCTCTTCGGCCGTCGCGGCCAAAATAGGACAGCAACCCTGTCCTAATTCCATTGATCTATGCCAGAAACATCCTGCCTGCGCAAGAGTGCAGATTCAAAAAATCGGCGATTTGTGATACAATGTTGCGCTATATAGCTATCATCGCGAAACAAAATTACGAGTTTACGCACTATTTTGTTTATTGATTGCCGAGGTCAATTTTTGTGATGGATTCCACGCTGCCTCTTTGACCGGCGGGGGCGATGGCGTAAGGTCGCCGCCCAAACCTCATCCTCATCATATCTCATCCGGTCTCTTTTCCATGTATTTTGCATCCGACAACTGGGCAGGCGCCCATCGTTCCATCGCCGAACGCCTGCTCAAGGAATCCGACGGCTTTGCCGCGGCCTATGGCGCAAGCGATCTCGATCGACGTGTCGAGCGGCGCTTCGCCGAAATCTTCGAGCGCGAGGTGACCGTCCTTTTCGTCGGGACCGGCACGGCGGCGAACTCGCTGTCGCTGGCAAGCGTCCAGCGTCCGGGCGGCATCACCTTCTGCCATTCGGAAGCACATGTGATTGCCGACGAATGCGGCGCTCCCGACTTCTTCAGTGGCGCCCGCCTCATCGGCGTTCCTGGCCTCGAAGGAAAGATCGATCCGGAAAAGCTCAAGGAGAAAATTGCAGCTTTCCCGCAGACGGCCATTCAGCACGGACGCGCAACGGCAGTGACGATCACCCAGGCGACGGAAGCCGGAACGGTCTACAGCCTGTCCGAGATCGACGAGATCGCCGAGATCGCAAGGAAGGACAAGCTGCCTCTTCATATGGACGGCGCTCGCTTTGCCAACGCCCTTGTCTCCCTCGGCGTCAGCCCGGCCGAGATGACGTGGAAGCGCGGCATCGACATGCTGTCCTTCGGTGGGACGAAGAACGGCTGCTGGTGCGCGGAAGCGATCATCTTCTTCAATCCGGATAAGGCGACGGAAATGCCATTCATCCGCAAGCGCGCAGCCCAGCTATTCTCGAAGTCGCGCTTCATCGCGGCCCAGTTCGACGCCTATCTCGAAAATGATCTCTGGCTCGATCTTGCCCGCCATGCGAACAGCATGTCCGATCGCCTGCGATCCGGCATCAAGGCAAGCAACGCATCTCGCCTCGCATGGCCAACCTCGGCCAATGAAGTCTTCGCCGTCATTCCGAAAAGTGCCGCGAAAACGGCAGAGGAAGAGGGCGCCAAGTTCTATGCCTGGCCGGTACCGCCGGCAACGCCCGATCTCGTCGGGCCAGACGAAACGCTGGTCCGGCTGGTCACCAGCTTTGCCACCAGCGAGGCAGATGTCGAAAGTTTCCTTGGCTGCCTCGCGGGCTGAGATATCGGGCTCAGTTTTGATGGCCCGTGACGGCGGATTGCGGCTTGCCGCTATCCGCCGTTGTCCCGTCGTGGCCCGCCACGACGATCAGCATCACACAGGCAACCAGCCCGGATACGAAGAGTACACCATACGTCATCGGTCCGTTCTCCTTGCCCCGAAGATCGACCATGGGATGAGCGACACTAGGCCCGAACCTAACCAGATACCTAAGTGATACGGTTGAGGGCGTATTAAGATGGTAAGCGGGCGATTAACTTTTAAATGAGACTACGAACGAAAATTGCGCGAAGAAGAAGCCTTGTTGCGCTAATCTGCCGCACGCACCGCCGTTAACTAGCCGCAACGCCGAGGCTGCGCTACCACAAGCCCCGATACCGGAAGACGACAATGGAAATCCGCCCCGAACAGCCGAATGACACCGCCGCGATCCGCGAGATCACAAAGGCGGCCTTCGCGCCGATGGCGTACAGCAGTCAGACAGAGGCGGAAATCGTCGACGCTCTGCGCAGGGCGGATGTCCTGACAATCTCGCTCGTCGCAGTCGACGATGGCAGCATCGTCGGACACGTCGCCTTCTCGCCCGTCACGATCGATGGCCGAGAAATGGGCTGGTATGGCCTTGGCCCGGTCTCCGTCCGGCCCGACCGCCAGAAGGAGGGCATCGGCGGAAAGCTCATTCGGCATGGCCTGTCGCAGCTGAAGAAGATGGGTGCAATGGGCTGTGTCGTTCTCGGCGATCCCGGCTACTACCAGCGCTTCGGCTTCGAGAACGACGATGCCTTGATCTTCGAGGGCGTGCCTGCGGAGTATTTCATGCGGCTAAGGTTCGGCGGTCCTCTGCCGGCTGGAAAGGTCAATTACCACGACGGCTTCAACGCCACCTAGTCCGAGGCGGGCTCCTCGCGAGCTCAAGGCGTCACCGCGCCCCGCGCCTCACGCGCTGGACCCCAGTCGACGTACCTTGCCGAGGATATCTTCCGACAGCGCCGACACCAGCGTTTGATCAGCCCCCTTGCGTGGCACCAGCACGAATTCCACGTCCTCGAGGATGGGAAGCCTGTCGCGTCCGATCTCCTTCAGGCCCGATGGCGCCATGCTGCGCGGCTGCACCAGCACACCCATCCCCGCCCGCGCTGCCGCCGTCAGCCCGCTGAGACTGCCGCAAGTGCAAACGATCCGCCAGGCGATCTGGCTTCGCCCCAGCGCTTCGAGCGCAATGCTGCGGGTCACACTCGGCGGCGGAAAGGCGATCAGCGGCAAAGGCCCGCCACTCAGCACATGATCCGGATCGCGCGCCAGCCAGACCAGCGGTTCGCGATAGACCAGCCGGCCGCGCGCATCGCCCAGCCGGCGCTTCGCCAACACGAGATCGATCTCGCCATTGTCCTGCATCTCGTAAAGCGTCCCCGACAGCGCCACCGTCAGCTCCAGATCGACCGATGGGTGAGAGCGAACGAAATCCTCGAGCACCGCCGGAAGCTGGCTGGTCACGAAGTCTTCCGAAACGCCGAGCCGCAGATTGCCGCGCAGGTTCTGCCCCTTGAATTGCGACTGCACCTGCGCTTCGATCGCCAACATCGCCCGCGCATGGCTGAGCAGCGCTTCCCCGTCCGTCGTCAAAACCACCTTGTGGGTATCGCGGGCCAGCAACCGCCGTCCAACCACGCTTTCCAGCCGCTGGATGTGCTGACTGACGGTCGATTGGCCAAGGCCCAACCGCTCGGCGGCGAGCGTGAAACTGCCCATCTGCTCGACGGCCACGAAACTGCGCAACTGTGTCAGGTCAAGCATAACCTATCCGGAAGTATGATAACTGTTATTCCTTGCATCGCGTATCATAATGGAAGAAATACCAATTATCTACTGATCCCGATGAGTTACGCCATGCGCCGCTTTTTGCCCGATACGTTCACGATCCTTCTGGTCTGCACTGTCATCATAGCCTCGATCCTGCCCGCTCAAGGCACGTTCGCAGGCTATTTCGGCATAGCGACGAACCTCGCTGTTGCCCTCCTTTTCTTCCTGCACGGCGCGCGCCTGTCGCGTGATGTCGTGATTGCCGGCCTGCTGCACTGGCGGCTGCATCTCGCCATCCTGCTGACGACCTTCGGGCTTTTCCCCATCCTCGGCCTCGGCCTCGGTTTCGTGCCGGACTGGATCCTGCCGAAGCCGCTTTATCTCGGCATCCTCTATCTCTGCGTTCTGCCCTCGACGGTGCAGTCATCGATCGCCTTTACGTCGATCGCGGGCGGCAACGTACCAGCCGCCATCTGCTCCGCATCGGCATCGAACATCTTCGGCATGTTCCTGACGCCGCTGCTCGTCGGACTGCTCTTCTCGGTCGGCGGTCATGGCGGCTTTTCCTGGGACGTGCTCGGCCAGATCCTCCTGCAACTGCTACTGCCCTTCATTGTCGGCCAGGCACTGCAGCCATGGATCGGCAAGTGGATCCGCTCGAAGAAGACGCTGCTGATGCCCGTCGACCGCGGCTCGATCCTGATGGTCGTCTATCTTGCCTTCAGCAAGGCAGTCGTCGAGGGGCTTTGGCACACCTTCTCGATCGGCGACATCGCAGCAGTCATCATCGCCGACATGGTTTTGCTTGCGCTCGTCCTCTGCTTCACGATGTTTGGCAGCCGTCTCCTCGGTTTCGACAAGGCTGATGAGATCACCATCACCTTCTGCGGCTCGAAGAAGAGCCTGGCGAGCGGCGCACCGATGGCAAGCGTCATCTTTGCCGGCCAGTCGGTCGGCGCAATCGTCCTGCCACTGATGCTGTTTCACCAGATCCAGCTGATGGTCTGCGCCGTGATCGCCCAGAAATATGCAACGAAGCACGCTCATCGCATCACCGAAGAGGAAGGCGAGGAAGCGACAAGCCCGGCCTGACAGCGGACACGAAAAAAGCGGCGCTCAACGAGCGCCGCCTGCATGATTGGCCTTGGAAGGACCGATTAGTTGGTGACCTGCGCCTCGATCGACTTCGGCGCGCTGACCGGCTCGGCCGCAATCGCGATCTTGCGCGGCTTCATGGCTTCCGGAATGCTGCGAAGCAGGTCGATGTGGAGCAGACCGTTCTTCAGAGAAGCGGCGGTGACCTCGACATGGTCGGCAAGCTGGAAGCGGCGTTCGAAGGCGCGCTTGGCAATGCCGCGATAGAGGAACTCGCTACCTTCAGCTTTTTCTTCGCTCTTCTCACCCTTGATGGTCAGAGCGTGAGCCTGCGACTCGATGGAAATCTCGGTTTCATCGAAGCCGGCGACGGCCATGGTGATGCGATAGGTGTTCTCGCCGGTACGCTCGATGTTGTAAGGCGGATAGGTCTGGCCCTGGTCAGGCTGACCGAGACTGTCGAGCATGGTGAAGAGGCGGTCGAAACCGACGGTGGAACGGTAAAGGGGAGAGAAGTCTACGTGACGCATGATGTCCTCCTGAGGAAGCGACGTGTTGCGATAAATGCCCCTGAAACCCCTTGATCGGCAGCTTCGGGACGGTTCCGCAGGCCCGTTTGGCGCCTGCAGGAATGAGATGGGGATGGCTTTTCTGCAGTTCAAGACCCGGCCGAAATGATGGCCGCCAGCTTGCGTGAACCGCATATGAACGCATGGTTCGGAAGCCGTTCAGGAGGAAGAGAATAGGAATAGTGCCATCGGGTAACACTGTCCCGCTGGCTGAAGTGTATCGTCCCTTCGTCTTCAGCCCGATCTCCGGCCGGCATTGCGGAACGCCAGTCCCGCATGCCGGTCTTTTTCTTTTGCGACCGGCTGTCCTAAGGCATTCGGGGAGATTGAACGGCATATTAGTTCATGCTTCAATGGCGACTTCACGATCAGCCATGGAGATACCGATGCCGACGGATATCTGGAAGGCCCGCGTCGCACGTCGCGGAAAGGATCTGCTTGCCCCCTCGCTTGTTGCTATCGCCCTTCTCGGCGCGGGTGCGACGGCCGCCCATGCGGAAACGATCGCCGTATCACCTGTTGCCAAGGCCGGCGAAGGCATCACCATCCAGCAGGCTCTGGACAAAGCCCAACCCGGCGACACGATCGTGCTTGCGCCCGGCACCTATCTTCAGGACTTCCGGTCTGTCCGCGATGGCCAAAGCGGCCGACCTATCGTCATCAAAGGCAGCCGCAGCAGCATCGTCAGCGGCGGCGGGCAGCCGCGCGTCATCGAGATCAATCACAGCTACATCGAGCTGCGCGGCTTTACCGTCGACGGCCATTTCGAAGCGGCAAACACCAAGGGCAGCTATCGCGACAAGCTGATCTACGTGATCGGCAACCAGCCGGGTCGCGGTCCGAACGGGCTTAGGATCCTGAACATGGATATCCGGAACGCGGGCGGCGAATGCGTCCGGATGCGATACCAGGCGCGAAACAACGAGATCGCCTATTCCAGGATCACCTCCTGCGGCCACGCTGATTTCAAGTTCAAGGACGGCGGCAAGAATGGCGAGGGCATCTACATCGGCACCGCCCCCGAACAGCTCGGACAGCGCGGCGCCCCCGATCGCGCGGTCGATCATTCCGACAATAATCACATCCACGACAACACCATCAACACCGCCGGCAACGAGTGCGTCGACATCAAGGAAGGCTCAAGCGGCAACATTGTCGAACGCAACAGCTGCACCGGCCAGAAGGATAAGGAATCCGGCGGCTTCGATTCCCGTGGCAACGCCAACGTCTTCCGGAACAATACGGTGTTCAACGTTCGCGGCACCGGCGTGCGCCTCGGCGGCGATGGCCCGAAGGATGGCTTGATGAACGACGTCTACGGCAACACCTTCCGCAACGTCGGCGTTGGCCTCGTGCGCGCCCAAAGGGCGCCCCAGGGCAAGATCTGCGGCAACATCTCGCAGAACAACAAGAAGGTCGCCGTCAACGACATCGGCAAGGCGCTCGATCCGACCGGCCCCTGCGATGGCCCGAGAGCGACGGCGGACGGCCGCACCAAGGTCGCCGCCCAGCCGAAGGAGACGGCAAGCCGCGAGAGGCCCGAGAAGAAGGCCGACAAGCCGTCGAGTGGCTTGATCAAGGACGGCCCCGCGCTCTCCTGCCGTTCGGCTGTCGCCGGCTGCATCGTCGGCCGCATCGAAGGCGACGCACGCAACCGTATCAAGATCTTCGACGCCAGCGATGTCGATCTGCGCGGACACCACCTGATCCTGGCGACAGCCACAGGCCGCGACGGCAAGGTGATCGCGGTGAAGTCGCTTGCCGGAAAGGTAGTTCGGGTGGAATATGCCGGGATCGAGGAGAAGAAATTCTCCGGTGCCCGGATCGTCGAGGTGATGGATCAATGATCGACGTGCGGCGACCACGGTCACACGCGACCGTGGACCGCGGGCGCTTTTTTGTTTGATTTGACACGCCGATCCCCTATCCGCTTTACTCGATATCCGAATCCCGTGACGGACGCTCAATCAGCAATGGACCAGGTCCTTTATTCGACACCCGACAATCCGGCTCCCGAGAACCGCACCGAGGGTTTCTTCGAGACCCACGACGGATTAAAGCTGCGCTACGCCGTTTTCCGTTCCAGCACGCCGGTTGCCAAGGGAACGGTGGTGCTACTGCACGGGCGTAACGAATATATCGAGAAGTATTTCGAGACGATCCGCGATCTGACGGCCAAGGGTCTCTGGGTCGCCACCTTCGACCTGCGCGGTCAGGGCGCTTCACAACGGCTGCTGAAGAAAGCCCATCTCGGGCATGTCAGGCGCTTCGTCGATTACGAGCATGATCTGGATACCTTCCTCGAGAAGATCGTCCTGCCCGATACCCGCCTGCCCTTCTACATCCTCGCCCATTCGACCGGTGCGCTGGTGGCGCTTTCGGCAGCGCCCTTCCTGTCGACGCGTATCGACCGAATGGTGCTGACGGCGCCTTTCATCGGCCTTTCAGGACAGGCCGCCTCGCCGGGCACGATCCGGCGCCTGGCGACGCTCGCCTGCTCGCTCGGCTTCGGTTCTTTTCCGCTCACACGGAAAATCAAGGAATCGCCGTTTCGGGACAATCCGCTGACGTCCGACGAGGTCCGCTTCGAGCGAAACGCCGCGATCGCCGCAGCCCATCCGGAACTCGTGCTGGGCCCGCCGACCGCGCGCTGGCTGCTCGAAGCCTTCAACACGATCGATCGGGTGACGTCACCCAACCACCTGTTCTCGATTACCATCCCTACGGTTGTGATCGCGCCGACGCGCGATGCGATCGTCCCCTATATCGCCCAGGAACGGCTGTCGCGTTACTTCCGCGCGGGCCAGCTGGTGCCGATCAACGGCGCGCGTCATGAGGTGCTGCACGAGCGCGACGTCTATCGACAGGCTGCACTTGCCGCATTCCACGCCTTCATTCCCGGCAGCGATGCCGAAGAGACGGAAGACGTGGAAGGCTTCGGCACCTGAGCTTCCGATCGCTTTCGTCCTCAGGCGACGTTCGCCCAGCGGACGCTCTCTTCGTCCTCGCCACCGACCTTGAATTGCCCAATAAGCTCGAAGAGCGACTGCGCCTCTGACGCCAGTCGCCGGCTCGCGGCAGCCGTTTCCTCGACCATCGCCGCGTTTCGCTGCGTGTCCTGATCCATCGACAGCACGACGTCGTTGATCTGGGCAAGGTTCGATGATTGCTCCTTCGCCGCATCGATGATGCCGGAGACGTTGCCGCGGACCTGCACGACCTGCTCCGCGATCGTCTCCAGGGCCGCCCCCGTGCGGCCGACCAGCAGAACGCCATCGCGGACGAACTGTTCGGAATCGGCAATCAGCGCCTTTATCTCCTTGGCGGCCAGCGCCGAACGCTGTGCCAGCGCACGAACCTCCTGCGCCACGACGGCAAAGCCCTTGCCGGATTCGCCGGCCCGCGCGGCTTCGACGCCGGCATTCAAGGCGAGCAGGTTGGTCTGGAAGGCAATCTCGTCGATGACGCCGACGATGCCCGAAATACGCGACGAGGAGTTCTCGATGTTCGACATCGCCGCAACGGTCGCACGAACGACCTCGGCCGAGTCCTGCGCGTTCCGCGACGTCTGCTCGACAAGCACGCCCGCATCGGCTGCGCGGCGGGCGGAGTCAGAGACCGTCGAGGAAATTTCCGTCACCGCCGACGACGTCTCCTCGACGCAGGCAGCCTGGGTCTCGGTGCGCTGCGCAAGATCGTCGGAGGCGATGCGGATATCCTCGGATCCGGCCGCAATCAGCGTCGCGTTCTCAGCGATCGCGCGCATCGCGGCGCGAAGGCGTCCGATCGATGCATTGTAATCCGTCCGGAGCTTGTCGAGAGCTGACGTGAACGGTCGGTCGATCGTCCGCTCGAGGTCGCCTTCGGCCATCGCCTGCAGGCCGCTACCGAGCTCGTTGACGGCCCTCACCCGCTCGGTCACGTCGGTCGCGAACTTCACGACCTTACAGACCTTGCCGTTCATGTCGAAGATCGGATTGTAGGAGGCCTGGATGAACACCGTTCTCCCGCCCTTGCCGACCCGCATGAACTCATCGGAAGCAAAATTGCCCGCGGCCAGGCTCGGCCAGAACTGCTTGTATTCACGCGACGCCACATAGCGCGGATCGCAGAACATCGAGTGATGCTGCCCCCGGATCTCCTCCAGCGTGTAACCGAGCGTTGCCAGAAAGTTGTCATTGGCGGTCAGTATCCGTCCATCCGGCGAGAATTCGATAGTCGCCTGCACGCGCGAGATTGCATCGAGCTTGCCGGCGTCCTCGGCGCTCTTCAGTTTGATCGCGGTGATGTCGGTGGCAAGCTTCACCACCTTGTAGGGCACCCCACCCCGGAGAACCGGATTGTAGGAGGCCTCGATCCAGACCTCGCGACCACCCTTGCCGATCCGCTTGTATTGCCGCCGGTCGAAGTGCCCCTGCCCCAGCCGCTGCCAGAATTCGCGGTAATCAGCGCTTCCCGCTTCCGCCGGCTCGACGAAAATCCTGTGGTGCTGCCCGACGATCTCTTCGAGCGAATAGCCCATAGCCTGGCAGAAATTGCCGTTCGCATTCAGTATCTTGCCGGTCAGGTCGAATTCGATGATGGCCTGCGAACGATTGACCGCATCAAGAATGGCCTTCGCATCGGCGCCGGCGGTGATAGGAAGGAACGACACTGAAAAATTCCTTTTGACGTAAGCTGCGGATTGGCGAGACACCTGTGCCGCAATCCCTTGAAATGCGCAAAGAAATTACAGCGAAATATTGAATCTTTGCTTACGCGCAAAGCTGCACCAGCATTCAGCCCGGGGTAGAAGTCCACCACCCCCGCAAAGCGCAACCGGAACGACACACACCCAGAAAAACAAAGCCGCGCAGCTAAGATAGCCCCAAAACAGGTGCTATAAACCTATCGATTGAGGATCGCGACAGCCTGCTCATAGACAGCGCGGCTACCGGCGGCGATGATCGAACCGCCCATCTCGGGACGCCCGCCATCCCAGGTCGTGATGATCCCGCCGGCCTTCTCGATGACGGGAATGATGCCGCCGACGTCGTAAGGCTTCAGGCTGTTCTCGATGACGAGATCGACATGGCCGGCCGCCAGCAGCGCGTAGGCGTAGCAGTCGGTTCCGTAGCGGAACAGTCTCACCTGCCCCTCGATCTCGCGATAACGATCCATCTCGTCGCCGGCAAACAAATGCGGAGAAGTGGTAAACAGGATGGCATTCGAAAGCACGCCGCAATCGCGCACCTGCAGGCGGCGCTCGCCTTCCGGCCCCTTGTAGAAGGAACCGCTGGCATCCGCGAAATAGCGCTCGCCCGTGAAGGGCTGCTCGATCATGCCCATGATCGTCCTGCCGTTTTGCTGCAGGCCGATCAGCGTTCCCCACACGGGGACGCCTGAAATGAAGGCGCGGGTACCATCGATCGGATCGATGACCCATACGAATTCACGGTCGAGACCAACACTGCCGTGCTCCTCACCGAGGATACCATGATCGGGAAAGTGCTCCTCGATCAGTGTGCGGATGGCAACCTCGGCCGCGCGATCTCCCTCCGTCACCGGGTCAAAACCGCCGGAGAGCTTGTTCACGACGTCAAGGCCGGAACGAAAACGCGGCAATGTCTCGGCCTTGGCTGCTTCCGCCAGGCGATTGAAAAACGAACGATCAGGAAGCATGGCAAAATCCGTGTGATTGGCGGCGCAATGGCGCTTTTCTTAGCGGAAATACGGGCAGTTGCAAACGCGAGCGGCAGTTTTTAGCCGACTGCCCATTATTTCATCAAGCTAAAATGCTGCTTGACATTTGTGCAGTGCAGCAGTAGCCTCCAATTACAGTCTTCTGACTGTAAATACCCTCCTTGGGTGTTTCCTCCCTAGACTTGGACCGCCGAAAGGCGGTCTTTTTTTGGGGTACGAAAGGTAGCTGCTGCTATTCGGCGGCGAGCGCGCTGTCGCCGGCGAACTGGGCGACATAATCCGCCATCTGCCGCATGAACGACGTGATCGCAGCCGCAATGAGCGGAAAGTCCGCCCGCTTCTCAAGCGTCACCTCGTCGACATAGATCGACCGGTTGACCTCGATCTGCAGCGCATGCAGCCCGCGGGACGGGCGCCCGTAGTGCTCGGTGATGAACCCGCCGGCATATGGCTTGTTGCGGATCGCGTTGAAGCCGAGTTCCTCGAAGATGCCGACGGCGGTGCGGGAAAGCTCCGCGGATGCGCTGGTCCCATAGCGATCGCCGATGATGACATCAGGCCGCACCGACGCACCGGCGACGCGGACATTACCCGGCATGGAATGGCAGTCGATCAGCACGCCGAAGCCGAACTGCACATGCGTTCGGGCAATCAGTCGCCGCAGTGCAGCATGATATGGCTTGTAGACCGCCTCGATGCGATCGAGCCCCTCCTGCACCGGCAGGCGGCGCGAATAGATTTCCATGTTCTCGGCAACGATCCGCGGAATGGTCCCGAGGCCGCCGGCAACCCTGAGCGAATTGATGTTCGCATAAGACGGCAGCAGCCCGTCGAACATGCGCGGATCAAGCTCATAGGGCTCACGGTTGACGTCGAGATAGGCGCGCGGGAAATTGGCAAGCAGCAGGGGGGCGCCAAGCGCGCTCGCCTCGCCGAACAGTTCGTCCACATAATGATCTTCGGAACGGCGGATTGCCATGCCCTGGAGACGCGACTGGGCAATGAACTCCGGCGGATAGATGCGCCCGCTGTGCGGTGAGTTATAGACGAAGGGAATGGTGTGCGATTGAGGCTCCCGGACCTCGAAAAGCGCATATTCGGGGATTTCGCGCACCTTTTTCCCTCTTAACCATGCCCGGAATGACTGCTTCGGCCATGTTGCCAGTTGCCGGCCTTCAAGTCCATACTATCTCATGGGGATGACAGCCCCTACGAGCCGTTCACCGGTTGTTTACTGGGCAAAACCTAGTGTAGATGACTGGAGCCCCATGCAAAATTTCACTGATCAGCGGTCTGGATAATGACTCAGAAGATACTTCTTGCAGAAGACGACAATGACATGCGTCGCTTCCTTGTAAAAGCGCTTGAAAAGGCGGGTTACAAGGTTCTCTCTTACGACAATGGTGCGAGCGCCTACGACAGGCTTCGCGAAGAGCCGTTTTCGCTTCTGCTGACCGACATCGTCATGCCCGAGATGGACGGGATAGAGCTGGCGCGCCGCGCCACCGAGCTCGATCCCGACCTCAAGGTCATGTTCATCACCGGATTCGCGGCCGTCGCTTTGAACCCTGATTCGAAGGCGCCGAAGGATGCGAAGGTCCTTTCCAAGCCTTTCCACCTTCGCGACCTCGTCGACGAAGTGAACAAAATGCTTGCTGCGTAGGCGTTCGCGCGGCGCGTGTCACAAATCTGAAAAAGGCCTATTGACGGCCAAATAGGTTTGTGGTCTATGCGCCGACATCGGATGGGCGTGTAGCTCAGCGGGAGAGCACTACGTTGACATCGTAGGGGTCACAGGTTCAATCCCTGTCACGCCCACCATTCGAATTCAAAGGCTTAGCGAGAAATCGCTGAGCCTTTTTGATTTCCGGGTGCCAAGCCCGGCCCGTCCAGCCAACACTTTTTGGGCTCAGAACAACTCGCTATCTGGCGGCATCAATCCAGCACGGCGGCAGGCCTTGGAGGCGCCGGCAGAGGTCCAGAGTTGGCGGTTGCCATCGTCGTCACTGGATTGGCTTAGAGAAAGCATCGCTGCTTTCACCTGTGGTTCGATCCGCAAGCAACAGCTCCAAAGCCTTGTGTTCCGGACCAGCCGGCCGGTCGCTCAGGAACGATGGTACAAGCCTTATTGTCTCATGGCCTCCCGAGGAGGGGTTCCCACGGTGAATGACGACCTCTGTATTCGTGAGGTCATCGATACCGAGATACCACCTGTCCCCATTTGCACTACACGCAAATTCTCTTAGATTTTCCACGTTTGTGCTCCTTCGCCCACCTGTTGACTTAGTTCGGTCGCCCGAAACTTCCCGGGTAGCCATGCTTGAGATAGTAGGATGACAAGATCCCGATTGCCTTACTCAACACGAGTTCGGAACTCTCTCCCGAGCCTCGAGCAATTTCGAAACGATGATCCTTCAATAAAAGCTCGACCTCGTGGATCTTTTTCTCGAAACCGAAATCTTTGACCGCCGCAGCAGCTTTCGCCCCAAACTTTAGATGCGCAAGCAATCGCTCGAGAACGTCGAGTCGCTCTTGTTCCGACATTTCATCAATTGTGGGCTGTGGGCTCATGGTACCAGCTCCGGCTTCGGGGGAGGAGAGATGTCCGATGAGCGGTCCATAAAGGACTGAACTATCCGCCGAGCATAGGTCCAGTCTTGCTAGATGGCGTTAAGGAGGGGTTTGCAAGGGCTGCCCATATGAACCCTACCTTGATCGGATCGCGAGCACGGCGACATCTTGAATAAGACATGATGTTGATTATATATCTGCTATCGAATTTTGCTTTTTGAGCTTTGCTTTGCGTCTGAACGCAGCTGGCGAACCTTTTCTTTCAGACATCGATGACTGACTGCCGACGGGTCGCGTCGGGCAGCGATTAATCGTGCGATTAAAAGGATAATCGTCATGACAACTGGTATCGTAAAATTTTTCAATGCAACCAAAGGTTTTGGGTTCATCCAACCTACGGATGGCTCGAAGGACGTCTTCGTTCATATCTCCGCGATTGAGCGCTCTGGGATGACCTTCATCTCGGAAGGCCAGAAGCTGGCCTTCGACATCGTCGAGGACGGCCGCTCGGGCAAGAGTTCCGCTGAAAACCTTCAGGCTGCCTGATAAGGCTTAGGTCGTTGACCACGGATGTACTGGCATCGACCGAACCCCTTATAGGCCTGGGCACACCCGCCCGTCTTTGTTCCTAAGGAAATTCAAATGAAGAAAACAAGCGCTGAACAGCAGTTACAGCGGGCAATCCGCTACGTGAAAAACACAAGCGCCGGCGGTCATCTCGGCGGCACGAACTTTGGGCAAGCCTACGACGCCAAGACATCGTCTGCGAAGGGCAAATCCGACAACGGCCGCCGGCACGCTCGCAAGACGTAATGCGGCACAAGCCTGTCGAGGCATGTCAGGAGGAAAAAATGACTGCAACAAAGGACAATTTCTTCAATCCCGCGAAGCTGGCGGCCGGCACGAAGGCAGCGGACACGAATGCGACGGCTCGCGGCATGGTGGATGCGGAGGCTGCTGCGCGAGACAAGAAGACGCAAAGTCTAAAGGCACTCAGACTAGCCCAACAATCGCTTTCCCGCACGTCGCGAGATCGTTCCTAAGTCCACGGCGAGCGACAATCTCGTTTCAACTGCGGCTTCCACCGTCATGCCAGGCAGCAATGGGCGCAAACTTCCGGACATGTTCCGAGCCACACGTAAATAAGACTTAATCATCAGATAAATCTAAAGAACGGCAGATTTGAAAGCGGGCCCTGCCGGGAAGGATATTGCCTTCGCCCCAATCAAAGGAGGACGTCATGTCTTCCACCCTCAGCCACCTACGTCAGCAAATGTACGATGTGTTCAGCCGAACGCTCGTCGTGGTCGCTCTATTCTCTCTATTGTATCTCCTGCTGGAGGGATCACCATGGTGACGACCGTGATCTGGAGCAAATCGTCGCCAACAGTGAGCGAGCATCTAATTCTTCGCCGGATTCTTGAACGGGCGTCATATGTTACGGCCGACATGCACTCTCTTGAAGGACCAGACGAGCGGGCAGAACAAAGCGTCATTCGTCGAGTTAAAACCGCTACGATTGAGACAACAAACAAACATCGGCTAGCGGGCGTCGCTCCGATCAAAGGAGATTACGATGTCGTCTGAACAACTGCCGGAATATCTCACGAACGAAAACATCAACCTTTTGCGAAAGGTCTTAGGCGACGCCGGCTACACCGGGGAAGTGTGGCCGTCAACCAACGTCTCGGGGCGTTTCCTGATCAATCTTTTTCAGGAAGGCATGACCGACCCATCCGATCTTGAGCGCGAACTGCGACGGCGATTTGGGGTGTTGCTAAGCCACGCAGATCCCCGCAAACCCAGTTTCACAAGTATGCAATTCGCGGAGTTCCGGGTTAAAGGGCTGAGCACCGTATCTGCTCTGCAGCTCGATGGTTGGATCCTGCGGCACGCAATAGAAACAGGTCTAACGCGCACGGGCAAACGTCAGCGCGAGCCCCACGACGGCGATAGCCATGCCGACATAGACCCAATCCTCATGGAAACGGACGATCGACGCATCCCCGATTCGACCACTGGCGAACGCGACCAGCGAAAGTCCGATCACCATGGCGATCAAGCCGGCCAATTGAAAAACACGCTTCATAGGACTGCCTTCGTCGGTGACGACAAAGGGATTACGTCCCAAGCGCGCAATTGGTTCACCCACAATGCAAAATAAGCAGCGTTTCCGATTTCAAGGGGGGTGTGTGGGCGCGCATGGCATCCTTAGCCAATCGGCAGCGCCCGCCACGTGGCGGGCGCTGTTTTGCGACGCAGATCGGAACGTTACATCTTGCAGGCCGGCGCTGACATCATTGCCGAGTCCGCGAGAGCCTTGGTCTTGTGAGAGCCGCCGACACCAACCATCATCTTGCCGTCAGGGCGCTTCGAAACCACGCTGCATTTCGTACTGTTTGGCTCATGCGCAACGTAGTAGTGAGTCGCAGCCAAAGTCGGCAGCGCTCCGGCTGCCAGGATCACAAGGCTTAAAGCCGCTGTCTTGATCATCGCATTCCTCCGTTGGCTTCGCGGGCGAATTCTGCCCGCCACAGAGTTAGCTATGGCGCGGCGGCGCATTGGCGAAGCGTCATTTCGGCGCACGTCCAGGGCGCGCGCCCCGATGCCTACGCAGGCTTTGCCGCAGCCGAGCGGCGGCGAACGACGACGACCGCCACCACGAGAGCCACCACAATGATGCCCGCCGCCAGCAGCGGTCTGTAGGCCAGCCATCCGAACGCGATGGCGAGCGAGCCGAGAACGAGCGTCAGCACGAATGCGAGCAGCGACGTGCCGAAGCTGACGATGGACCCGATGAAGGGAATGACATCGCCGATAACGCCGAAGATCGCGAAGATGCAGACGAAACCGATGAACATCAGAACCAGGCCCGCGGCACGCAGCAGCCAGGCGATGATGTTGTTTTCAGATTCGGCGGATTTGAACATCGAGGCGGCATCGATACGCCCGCCGGCGCTCAGGAATATCTCGCGACCATTGCCGCTGGTATAGGCCGTCAGGCTGCTGCCCTGCTGCTTTCCGACGAAACTCGCCTCCTTGGCATCGACACGATCGAAGGAAACTTTGAGATCACCGACAGCCGGGTCGGAGGACCGATCTCCGACATAGACACCGTCCCCATCCCGCTTGACCGGCCGATCGCCCCCGAGAGCGGCGGCGACCGCCGAGACGTCGTTGTCGGTCATCGCGAGACCTGCGTGCTGGCCGATATCGGCGACCATCTGCGCGGGCACCTCGAAGGCGCCGACATGCGTCCCCTTGACGACGAAAGTTTCGCTGGCCGGCATGCTGCCGGGATTGTCATGGCCGTCGGGATGCTTGAACTCGCTGGAGCGCACCGGCTCCGAGCGCCATTCCTTGCCATAGGTGTAGGTGGTCGTGGTTTCCTCGCCGCCGCCGACCTTCTTTTCTGTCTTGCTGTCGCTCTTTTCGACCCATTGGTACATCTCGACGCTACGGGAGATCGCAACGGCATTCTCAGCCGAAACGCCGAACATATCGTCCTGCACACGCCCCTCCACGGACACAGGAGCGCTGATGTGCACGAGCTTGCCGTCGAATGCGGGATCATGCGTCAGGGCATCGATCGAAACGACCTGCGCTGCGCCTTCCTCGAGCGCGCGGTAAGTCGTGATGGCGCGCCCCTCGTTCCAGATCAGCAGCCAGATCGAACCGACGAGCAGGACAAGCCCGATAATGATACCCACCAGCGCCTTCTTGATCCTTTCGAACCAGGACGAATAGGTCGTTTCGGTATAGCTCATGTTCTGATCCGCTCTCGGAAGGCGCCAAGGAAAAGTCCCGCGCTGACCGCGCGGGACTTCCATATTGTAGGGCCTGAGCCCTGCTTATTCGTGAATGGTGTAGGAGCTCATTTCGCAGAGATTCTGCGTGTCCGTCGTGGTGTCGAGGTTGGAGCCTTCCTCGAACTCGAACTTCATGTCGTACTTGCAGGTCTCGCGACCGTCGGCGATGGTGATGTCCATGCTTTCGCCGGGGTTAAGAACCTGCTTGCCGAAAACATCGTCTTCCCACTCGTTGACGCCGACGGGCGATGTATAAAAGTTCGTTAGAACGGAATTCGTGCCGTTCTTCAGTGTAAAGACAAGGTCTTCCGCGTTGGCAGCACCGGCAAACAGAATGCAAGCAGCCGTAGCAACTGCCGCAATATTCAATTTTTTCATGTTTTTCATCCTCTTACCCAATCTGGGGGCGCGAGAATTCTTAGTCGTGGAATCAGCTGATTGAAAAGAGGGGGAGACAGCCCATTTCTGGTGGGATCGCGATACCGCCGCATCCGCTCGAAAAAAGATTGGTGGCGCACGCCCAGGCCAAAACCTATTGAAACCATTTGCTGCCTGACCAAATTCGAACAAAGACGCATGCAATGCAGTGCATACGATGAAAATGTTCGTGGCGTCGGCCACGCGCAAAAAGGGGTAATGGAATGAACTACGCAAGAATGGCGGCTGCCTGCCTGCTGGCAACAGCCTCCGCATCGACAGCATATGCCGCACCGCAGAACTTCCCGGGCGCTCCCGGCGCTCTGACGCTGTCAGGCAAGTGCGCCAAGCTGGTGGTCGGCAAGGTCGATGCCAGTAAGGGATGCGAACCGGAGCTCGCCAGCGTTACCCTGATGAACGGCACGGTTACTCTGATCCTCAGCGCCGGCGGCAAGATGCTCGGCTTCCAGGGCGACGGCACGAAGATCAAGCCTGCGTCCGAGGGTAATGTCAGCATGCCGCTGAGCCTCGTGGTCACCGGTGCCGGCCAGAAGATGACGGGTCAGGTGAAGGTCACCGGCTCCTGCACGATGGGCAACCCCTACAGCGGCAAGTCGGTCGTTATCGAATGCACCGCCAAAAGCACGGACACCGCCTTCACAGGCAGCTTCCGCACCAACGGCAAGGCACCGAAGCAGAAATAAGGCTCAGGCGCACCACGCGCCGCTGCCAGGCTTGCGGGCAAGCCCCTCGCCGATCAATTGCGTACCGATGGAACGGCCGTCGCGCGAAACGACGCGCGGCGATCCCGCCTTGCCCGGCTGCCCGGCGGCATTCATCGCAAACGAACCGGCGTTCAGCAGAGTGAGCAACCGCAGCTTGGCGGCGAAGCCCGCCTTGCGTTCGCCGTCACAGCGCGCCGTATCGATCGCCGGGCTGACGATGTCGGCAATGACGATCTTCTCGCCCTTGTACCAGAAGGTGCCGCCATCGGCGACGCAGTTGATGTGTTCGCCCTGCCCGCAATAGCCGAACGCGGCTTTCGCTGACTGTGTCTCGGCAGGCGAAAGCGAGACCGGAACGGCTTTTTCCGCAGCGGCGGGTGACTTGGCCGGAACAGGCACGGAAGCCGGCGGCACCACACGCGATGTCGACGCGATCGATGCGGTCTGCTTCGGGCCGGCGTCACGCTGCGGTTCGGTTCGCGCCACCGACGTCGGATGCGTGAGAGCCGGCGCCGATGTGCGCGCCGATGCCAGCATCGGCTTCACGCTCTTCCAGTTGTCGTAGACCGCGATGCCGCCGACGGCGAGAACCCCGATGATCGCCCACGGGATGGCACTGCCCCCCTGTGCTTTCGATCGCGATGATGTCTTGCGGCGGCGAGTTGCTGTCTTGGCCATGGCGTCCGATTCCGTTGAGGGCCGAATTATCGCCGCGCAATCCTTTCCGAAAGGTTGGCGACGACGCCGATTCCCCTCGCCTGCCACATCCTCGCAACAATCGCCCTCTAGGGAACCACTCGTCATTTTTCCGTGAAGCACTGGGCATTCGCCATGCCGGCCCCCAGCTAAGCTGGTGAAGTGCCATCGGTGTAGAAGATCTTGAGTATGAAGTTGCGATTTGCATTCCTGAAATGGCCGGTCAGAGTGATCGGCGCGGCCGCGCTGCTTGTTCTTGCCCATGCCGGCATCGAACAGCTGACGGGGAATTTCCACGAAGTCATTCCCGGCGAACTCTACCGTTCGGCGCAGCCGAGCAGCGCCGATGTCAGGGTCTACGCGGAAAACTACGGCATCAAGACCATCGTGAACCTTCGCGACGAGGCACGCACCGACTGGTATCGAAACGAGGAACAGGCTGCATCAGGCAACGGGATCACGCTGATCGATTTCCCGATGTCGTCGTCGAAAGACCTTCCGGTCTCCGAGGCGCAGCGTCTGGCCAAGCTGATGGCGGATGCACCGAAGCCGCTGCTTATTCATTGCGAACACGGCGCCAACCGCACCGGCCTGGCCTCCGCCATCTACGTCGGCGCAGTCGCAAAGCTCAGCGAGGCTTTCGCGGAGTTTCAGCTCAGCCCCTATTTCGGGCATTTCGCAATTCCGGGTATCGGTCGCTATGAAATGTACCGGTCCTGGGACGATTTCGAGGAAACGATCGGCTTCTGACGCGGCCAATCAACCGGTGGGCCAATGGCGAGGATGATGGCGCTGCGCGCCACCATCGATGTTCTGTATTGCAGGGACTGCACGTCGCCGGTTCGGTCGGCTTTTAAATGCCTGCCGGAGTGCAGGGATCACCTGGTCGCGAATTGATCGGAACCTCACGCGAAGAGCTTATACCGATTGCGATCCGGTCCCGATCGGCGCGGTTATCATGCGCGGCGCGGAGCGCCTCCCACTCGTTCTCGTGCTTTACATAGATGTCATGCGGTACTGGAACTACTTTCATCATCTTCCCATGAGTTGGAGCGGTTACGGCTGTCGAAAGGATCAGCGGCGCGGCTTCGCAAGTGTCGGATCGTCTTCTCCGGCTGGAGTAGGACCGCCCTTCGAGAGGTCGCCGCCGCTAACGTGCGCTGGGACGCGAACACCCTGGAAAACTCCGTTCGGAAGTGTCAGGTCGACATGATGCGGCGGCAGGACCTGCGCTTTCTTCATGCGGTTCGGACGCGCCCGTTTCATGCGGTCGGACTTTTCGGTGCGCTTGTCAGGAGTATGGGTCGGGGGATGCATAGTCGGCCTCCTTTTCATTTCGCATATTGGCGCTGAATGGGGGACTAACGACAGCGGCGACGGATAGTTCCAAGAAAAGAGCACGGGGCTCTGTTGCCATCTTGATTGACGCGCGGAGTTCACTACCTTCGCTCTATCCCACGGCCTCGGACATCGGCCGATGGGTCAACCTGGTGCCGGGCCCCTCTGGCGAGAGTTTTTACGGCGCTCTCGTGATGTCGGTACCGCCTGCAGCTTTAGCCGGCGGATTTTTCATCGATGAAAAAGCTCACCATGCCTCATGTGCATGCCCGTTGTGGTATGCCGCATTTCTTCCAATTATCCACCTTCTCCACTATCGTCTCTGGCTGCGAGGTGCGCCCATGACCGCCTCCGCCAAGCAGAAATCGACCCTCAGCTACTTCACCTGGTCCTTCATCGTCACGGCCGTTGGTCTGGCGCTGGGCGCAGCCCTTGGCTGGCAAACGACAGGCACGCTCGGCGGCATGGCGACCGTCTTCTTCATTTGTACCGTGCTCGCGGTGCTGGAGATCTCGCTCTCCTTCGACAACGCCATCGTCAATGCCAACAAGCTGAAAGAGATGACGCCGGTCTG
This sequence comes from Rhizobium grahamii, assembly GCF_009498215.1. Taxonomy (NCBI): domain Bacteria; kingdom Pseudomonadati; phylum Pseudomonadota; class Alphaproteobacteria; order Hyphomicrobiales; family Rhizobiaceae; genus Rhizobium; species Rhizobium grahamii. The sequence goes on from NZ_CP043498.1 coordinate 2,781,901, forward strand.
GCAGCATCGCTTCCTGACCTGGGGCATCGTCATTGCCGTCTTCGGCATGCGTATCGTCTTCCCGCTTGCGATCGTCGCGATCGCGGCGAAGATCGGCCCATGGGAAGCCCTCGTGCTTGCCGCCCGCGAGCCCGCCGAATACGCTCGCATCATGAACGACGCGCATCTCCCGATCGCGGCCTTCGGCGGCACCTTCCTGATGATGGTCGGCCTCAACTACTTCTTCAATCACGAGAAGGATGTTCACTGGATCGCTGGGCTTGAAAAGCTCATGGCTCGGTCGGCGACGATCAAGGGGATCGAGATCGCGTTCGTGCTCGCGCTTGTCCTCGTGTTCTCCTCGTTCCTCGGTGAGGAAGAAGCCACGACCTTCGTGCATTGCGCGATCTACGGCCTTTTGACCTTCCTCGCGGTCGAGGTGATCGGCGGTCTGCTCGATGCCTCGCAGCAGACGATGAGCGCTGCCGCCAAGGGTGGTCTCGGTGCCTTCATCTATCTCGAAGTGCTGGATGCGAGCTTCTCCTTCGACGGTGTCATCGGTGCGTTCGCGCTGACGCAAAATCTCTTCGTCATCGCCATCGGCCTCGGCATCGGCGCCATGTACGTGCGCTCGATGACGATCATGCTCGTCGAGAAAGGGACGCTTGCGGAGTATCGCTACCTCGAGCACGGCGCCTTCTACGCGATCCTGATCCTCTCGGTGATCATGTACGTGCAGACGATGTTCCATATCCCCGAGGTCATCACCGGCCTTGGCGGCGCGACGCTGATCGGCATCTCGCTCTGGTCGTCGATCCGTCACAACAGGAAGGAACGGGCCGAGGCACACACCGAAGCCCGCAAGGAACTGCACGCCTGATATCGGCAGGCCGCATCAATCGATGCGGCTTCCATCAAGCCAAAAATAAAGCCCGCGACCATCCGGTTGCGGGCTATTTCGTATCCGGCGATCGCTGACCGCCGAGTGGCGCCGAAGCGCTTAGTGATTGATTCTGCCGAACATGCTCGGGTCGATGCCGAGTTCGCGCAGATCGCGATTCTTCGGGCGGCGGCCGCTTTCGATGGTGGCGCTGACGGCATTCGCAGCACCGATCATCGCGAAGGCGCGACCAAGGAAACCATCGCGAATGGACTTACGGAAGGACATTTTCTTTCTCGCTTTGCTTTATAATTGACCGCTTACATATGAGCTTTCGCAATGGTTGCGACAAGCGGTGGAAATTCAGCCCTGCCATGCAAGAACAAGCGAACAGCGAGAAGAGGTCGGCTGCGCGCAAAGCTATGGATACAGAGTTCGTCCAATTTGATGAAGAGGCAATCCCGGCGCGCGGTGATAGATTAGAAAAAGGCGATCGTAGACCACATGGCTTGGTGCTGACATGGAAAAACTGGTAGTCCGATCAAGAAGGGTTGCTGAGCTTCAATACCATGAAGCAAAGCGGAGTCTGACCATTGTCTACCGCAGCGGAAAATCCCGACCGCTCGGCGGCATCGACCGAAACATGGTCCTGAAGCTGATTTCACAACTCGCGCGCAAGAATGCTGCCTTCATGGCCTGCCTGTCAGAGATCGCCATCGTTCTCTAGAGCCCGTTCTTTCGCAGGCGACCTCCTCGCCGATCCAATTCGCATTGGCGGCCTTTCGCATTTCCGGCCCGGAAGCGAAAAGGCCGGCGATGTCTCCATCGCCGGCCACAGTTGAGGGGTTCGGGCAGTCTTTTTATTCTAGTCCTCGTTCGCAGCAAGCTGCGACAGAACTTGGCCGCGTCCACGCAGGCGCAGGATCAACGGGATGATGAAGGCGGCGGCCGCGACGATCAGAAGACCGGCTGCGATCGGCGACATGACCAGTGTCGAGACGTCACCCTGGCTGATCGCAAGCGCCCGACGCAGCTGCTGCTCCGCGAGCGGACCGAGGATCAAGCCGACAACCGCAGGCGCAATCGGATAGCCGAACAGCCGCATGATGTAGCCGAGCACGCCGAAGGCGAGAAGCATGCCGAGTTCGAAGACCGACGGGTTGGCCCCGATCGTGCCGAGCGTCGCGAACAGCAGGATGCCGGCGTAGAGCCACGGCTTCGGGATCGTCAGCAGCCGCACCCAAAGACCGATCAGCGGCAGGTTGAGCACCAGAAGCATCGCATTGGCGATCAGCAGGCTGGCGATCAGACCCCAGACGATCTGCGGATTGTTCGCAAACAGCAGCGGGCCCGGCTGCAGGCCGTATTGCTGGAAGCCTGCGAGCATGATCGCTGCCGTCGCAGTGGTCGGCAGGCCGAGCGTAAGAAGCGGCACCAGAGTACCGGCCGCCGAGGCATTGTTCGCAGCCTCCGGACCGGCAACGCCTTCGATCGCCCCATGGCCGAATTCCTCGGGGTTCTTCGCCAAACGCTTTTCCGTGGCATAGGAGAGGAACGTCCCGATCTCGGCGCCGCCCGCCGGCATCGCACCGATCGGAAAGCCGATCAGCGTGCCACGCAGCCATGCCTTCCAAGAGCGGCCCCAGTCTTCCGCCGTCATCCAGAGCGAGCCTTTGACGGCCTCGACCTTCTCCGCGATGTTGTTGCCCTGGGCGGCAATGTAGAGTGTTTCGCCGATCGCAAACATGGCGACCGCAAGCGTCGTCACCTCGACGCCGTCGAGCAGATCTGGAACGCCAAAGGAAAGACGCGCCTGTCCGGTCTGCTGGTCGATGCCGACCATGGCAAGCGCAAAACCGATGAAGAGCGACGTCAGGCCGCGCAGCGCCGAATCCCCGAATGCCGAGGAGACGGTCACGAAGGCGAGCACCATCAGCGCGAAGTATTCTCGCGGCCCGAACACCAGCGCAAGCTTGACGATGTAAGGTGCGATGAAGGCAAGACCAAGCGTGGCAATCAGGCCGGCGACAAAGGAACCGATCGCTGCAGTCGCCAGCGCCGGCCCGCCACGCCCCGCTCGGGCCATCTTGTTGCCCTCCAGCGCGGTCACGATCGAGGCGCTTTCACCAGGCGTGTTGAGAAGGATCGATGTGGTCGATCCACCGTACATGCCGCCGTAATAGATGCCCGCGAACATGATCAGCGAACCGGCCGGATCGAGCTTGTAGGTGACAGGCAAAAGAAGGGCGACGGTCAGCGCCGGGCCGATGCCCGGCAGTACGCCGACTGCGGTGCCGAGCGTAACGCCGACGAGCGCATACATCAGGTTCATCGGCTGCATGGCGACCAGGATGCCCTGGAAGAGGAATTCGAAGGTGCTCATCGCATCCAATCCTAGAAGAAGATGTGTTCGAACGGCCCGGCAGGCAGGGTCAGCTGCAGGAGCTTCGCGAAGATCACCCAGACGACGAAGCTGAAGACGATGCCCGCAGGGATCGTGATCCAGAGCTTGCGGCGTCCGAAGCCGGCGGCCGTGAAGGCAAACAGAACACCTGTCGCGATCGAGAAGCCTGCCGTCTTGAGAAGCAGCATCTGCGCGGCAAGGCCGGCGACGATCCAGACCACCGGCGCGACCTCCTGATGCTCGCGCTCGGGAAACTCCCCGCGCCAAGCTTCGAAGATCGTCCAGATGCCGAGACCGATCAGCCCGAAGGCGACGACCTTGGGCGCGGTTGACGGACCGATGCGGTCATATTGTGCGATGGCGCGCATATGCGAGGCATCCCAGAGCATGACGGCGGCAACGGCGAAAAGACAGATGGCAATGGTGAGCGCCGCCCAATCGGGGCGGCGCTTCGTTGCCAAGGGTTCGTTACCCTTGCTCATTGAACAAGTCCGATCTCTTTGAGGATACCTTCGGTGGCCGAAACGTCCTTGTCCAGCTGCGCCTTGAAGGCATCGCCGGCGAGGTAGGTGTTCGCCCAGCCCTTGGTCTTCAGGATTTCCTGCCAGCCTTCGGACTTCGAAAGCTTGTCGAAATCGGCGGTGATCTGAGCCGTCTGCTCGGCCGAGAGACCGGGGGCGGCGGCAACCATGCGCCAGTTCTCGACGGCGACATCGAGGCCGGATTCCTTCAACGTCGGAGCGTCGACGCCGTCGATGCGCTTTTCGCTCGAAACGGCCAGAAGCCGCAGCTGGCCAGCCTTTACCTGCGATTCGAACTCGCCGTAGCCGGAAATGCCGGCAGTCACCTGCCCACCGAGAATAGCGGCCAGCGCTTCGCCGCCGCCGGAGAAGGCCACATAGTTGATCTTCGTCGGATCGACGCCGGCAGCCTTGGCGATCAGGCCAACCGCGATGTGATCGGTACCGCCGGCCGAACCGCCGCCCCAGGAAACCGAGCCCGGATCCTGCTTCAGCTTGGCCACGAGATCGGCGATTGTCTTGATGTCGGAGGCAGCCGGCACAACAATCGCCTCATACTCGCCGGTGAGGCGGGCGATCGGCGTGACGTCCTTCAGCGTGACCGGCGACTTGTTGGTCAGGATGGCGCCGACCATGACGTAGCCGCCGACGATCAGGGCATTCGGGTTGCCGTTGTTCTGGCCGGTGAACTGCGCGAGACCGATGGTGCCGCCGGCGCCCGGAACGTTCTGAACCTGAACGTTGCCCGAGATTCCTTCCTTCTGCATGACCGTCTGCAGTGAGCGGGCCGTCTGGTCCCAGCCGCCGCCGGGTGCGGCAGGCGCCATGATCGTGTAGTCGGCGGCATAAGCCGGCAGCGCGACGGCAGCCGCGAAAATGGTTGTAAGAAGAGTATGCTTCACGAGTGTGTCCTCCGTGGGCGCGACTGAGAAACCGCGCATTGTTCTCGATGGAATCGGGAAGGACACCGCAGACGGACTCCAAGGTCCGATATGGCTGGCAGGCTCCTCCCGAAACTTCACCTCTCCGCCTCCACGGAGCTGAAGTTCATGAGAGCCGACCACAACAAGCTGTCATTTAGCTGACATCGGCACGGACATCGCTCACAAGGACACTTTTTCGCCGCAGTTAAACCTCGCGTGGAAAAGTTCCGATCGTGTGGAACCAGGCGATCTCTCGCGCGTTGTCGCGCTGGGAGGATTGCGCCATGAGTTCTCACATCGACGCCACCAAGATCGAAAACGACAGCTTGCGCCAGGTCTGGAGCGTGAGTGAGTTCGCGCGCCGCCATCGCCTCGATGCGGACGAAGAGAAGCGTCTCACCGCGCTTTTCGGGTTGTTCGCGACCAAACAGGAACTGCTGGCAAACGCTCAGCGGCCCTGCCAATTCCGCTAAAGTCGCCAGCCATTATTGCGTGCGAAGCACTTCGTTCCAGTGGGCAATCAGCCGCGCGCGCTTCACCTGGTCCAGATAGACCATCAGCCCGGGGCTAACAGGCACGGGCCTTAGTTGCGCACCAAGAAGTTCCTGCATCGTGTTGGCGGTATTCTCGCCGGCAACCTCGGGGCTGACGGCCGGGATCTGCAGTTCCCGCGCCATGATCGTCTGCCCCTCCTTCGACATGAAGAAGGAGAGATACCGGCGCCCGAGCTCCGGGTTGGAAGCCGCTTGCGGTACCAGACCGATGCGCGACATCACCACTGTATAATCCTTCGGCAGCACGATCCCGACCTCGGGATGGCGCTTGGCCCAGTCGGCGGCATAGGAGCCGAGAATATTGTAGCCGAGCACGAAACGACCATCCGAGACGCGCTCGAGAATGGCCGAACTCGTCGAATAGAGCTTCACGCCCGCCGCGCCCATCGCTCCAATCACTGACCAGATATCGCCGAACTGCTCCTGGTCGCGGGCCATGAACAGGAAGCCGACGCCGGAGCGCTCGATATCATACGTGCCGATCCGCCCGTGCACGGCATCGCCCTTGCGCCTGAGATAATCGACGAATTCCGCTCGCGTGCTCGGCGGCGGTTCATCGACGAAGCTCGGCTTGTGATAGACGAAGACGGCGGGCTCGAACGTCAACGCATAGGCGGTGTTGCGCCAGTTGGCCCATTTCGGCCACAGCCCGCTCATCGGCAGGTTGCTGACCTGGGCATAGCCATCATTGGAGAGCTTGACCTGCAGGTCCATCGCCGACGAAAAAGCGAAATCCGCCGTCGGCTTGCCGGCGTCCGTTTCGCGCACGATCCGGTCGTAGATTTCCCCCGTCAGCATATCCTCGTAGCGCACCGCGACATCGGGATTGGCTTGCTGAAACCCCTGGATCATCGGCTGAGCCAAAGGCTCGTCCAGCGAGGAATAGACGACGAGCACGGGCGCGCCCTCATTCCCCGACACGGCCGGATAGAAAACCGGATCCGCGACGGCAAAGCCCGGCCACAGCATCAGCAACAGAATGAATGCTCTCCTCATGCATCGACAATGCATCAGGCGCGGCATGGGCGCAAGAAAGGCCGCCTCAGGCGTGCGGCGCCACGATATTGGTTAGGACCAGCCCGGTAACGACCCCGACGCTGACGAGGCCATAGCCGAGGCACATCGCCAGCCTGCCGCGCTCCGGCGTAAAGATATCGCCACGTACCGCCAGGATACGTCGATCCACCCACTGATAGAGCGCCGCCGCGATGCCGAGGTTGAGCACGGCGGACAACACGTGCCGCAGGATCGATGCCTTCAGGCCGAAAGGCCCCAGGACCGCATTGGCCGCGAACACGCCGATCCAGTGGTTGAGGTAGAGCGGATAGGACATGCCGCCGAGAAACCGTCCCATGAAGAGAGGCTTTCCGGGAACGGCAAGCAGCATGACGATGCAGATCGCCAGCAAGGGCGCCCATGCCTCGTAGCTCAACCCTTCGAACAGGGCCGACGAAAAGATCAGCACGCCGCCGAACGACATCACCCGGGCCGGCGTGAAGGAATGAATATGGCCGAAGCGCCTCGCCGAAACCGCCGCAAACACACCGAACACGATGCTGGCATAGAGATCGCACCACCAGGCAGTCGCCGCAAGGACGGCCCACAGTAGCGGGGAACGCCCGAACGGTCGGATCATCACCAGCAGGAAGGGGGCGACGAGATAAAACTGTTCTTCGGCGTCGACGCTCCAGAAATGGTTGCCGGTGCCCTGCAGCGGCATCGCATTGACAAATTCGGCGAGTTGCTGCGTTCCGAACAGATTATAGACGAAGCTCGCCTTGTAGAAGACGATCTCCAGCCATTTGAACGTCAGATGGTCCTTCAGCAGGCTCACGCTGACCAGAAGGGCGAGTGTGATGAAATAAGGTATCCAGATGCGCATCGCTCTGTTGAAATAAAAGCGCGGCAGTTCGCGGCTCGACATATCGATCAACAGGCCGCCGATCAGCCAGCCGCTGAGAGCGAAGAAGACCTGAACAGCGAAGTTCCCGCTCTGGTTCCAATCCAGAACTCCGTCGTGCCAAAGCATGACGACAACAGCTAGAAAAATCCTGAGATAATCAAACAAGGGATAGTATTTCTGCTCGGAACCCGACTGACTTGCCATTCAACGCCTCGAAACCATGAAGTACGCTTGCACTCGAACTTCGAGTCTTATGGGACCGTCCGAGGATTGCCACACGGGAAATTGGATGAAGCGCCCTACGTCGGGAGACGCATACCTCGTTATTAGAGCAGCGGCATTTCAGCAGATGAGCCTGTGGAATATCCGAATGGACATCTGGTAACCGGCACCCTCGTCGGTGACGACAAAACACGTTAGAGTTTGGCGGTTTCGATCGGAGGACGCCTTGGAACGACGTTTGACCGCCATTCTTGCCGCCGATGTGGTTGGCTACAGCAGGCTGATGGGCATCGACGAGGCCGGCACGCTGAAGGCCGTCAACCGTCACCGCGTCGAGCTGATCGAACCGGCGATCGCCCGCCATCGCGGCCGGCTGGTCAAGTTGCTCGGCGATGGGCTGCTGGCGGAATTCGGCAGCGTCGTCAACGCGGTCGCCTGCGCTGTCGACATCCAGCGGGGCATCACGCTCAATAATGAACAGGTACCGGAAGAGCGCCGCATCCGCTTTCGCATCGGCGTCAACCTCGGCGACGTCATCGTCGAGAACGGCGATATCTTCGGCGATGGCGTCAATGTCGCGGCAAGGCTGGAGGCCGTGGCCGAACCCGGCGGCATCGCGGTCTCGTCCTCGGTGCGCGACCATGTCGGCGGCCGGCTCGATCTCGGCTTCGACGATCGCGGCCGACAGACACTGAAGAACATCCAGCAACAGGTCCACGTCTACGCCGTGCGCTTCGACCGGCCCGGCGACGCCAGCAATGGTGCGCCGGAAATGCCCGTCAACGATGATCGCTCGATCGTCGTGCTCCCCTTCACCAACATGAGCGACGATCCCGACCAGGAATACTTCTCCGATGGCCTAACCGAGGACATCATCACCGATCTGTCGAAGATCTCCGGCCTGCTGGTGACCCCGCGCAACACCACTTTCGCCTACAAGGGTCGCAGCGTGAAGATCGGCCAGATCGCCCGCGAGCTTTCCGTGCGCTATGTCCTGCAGGGCAGCGTTCGCAAATCGGGTACGCGCGTGCGCATCAGCGCGCAGATGATCGACGCCAGCAACGAGGACCACCTCTGGGCCGATCGCTATGACCGGGACCTCACCGATATTTTCGCCATACAGGATGAGATCGCCCATGCGATCGTCGGCCAGCTGAAGATCAAGATGCGGCCGGAGGAAGTGCGCGCGCTCGAAAGCGATCCCACCACCAATGTCGAGGCCTACACCTACTATCTGCGCGGCCGTAAGTTCGCCCGCTCCATGACCATGTCCTATCTCGTCATGGCACGGCGCATGTTCTACAAGGCGATCGAGCTCGATCCGAACTATGCCCGCGCCTATGCCGGCATCGCCGATTGCGATTCCGCCCTCTACATCTGGTACGCCGCGGAACTGCCGATCGGCGAAATTCTGGAGATGACCGCCAAGGCGATCGCGCTTGATCCCGAGCTCGCCGAGGCCCACGCCGCCCGCGCCATCGCGCTTCATCACAGCGACCGCGACGAAGAGGCAGACGTCTACTTTGCCCGCGCGCTGGCCCTCGATCCCAATCTCTTCGAGGCCAATTTTCACTTCGCCCACCGCCTGTTCAAGCGCGGCCAGTTCAACGATGCGATCGTCTATTTCGAGCGTTCGGCAGCGCTCTACACCGATGATTACGTCTCGCCGGTCCTGCTCGCCGCTGCCTGCCGGTCGCTCGGGCGCACCGGGGAGGGTCGAAAATGGGCGGCGGAAGGAGCGGCCCGCGCCGAACGTGCCGCCGAACACAACCCCGGCAACTCGGCCCCCATCCACCGCGCAGCCCTTGCCTACGCGCAGATCGGCGATAACAGACGCGCAATCTCCTGGATCAACCGCGCGCTCGCCATGGACCCGCACGACGTCATCACCCGCTACAACGCCGTCTGCGTCCACGCCGTGCTGGGAGAGACCGATCGCGCCATCGAACTCCTGGAGCAATTGCTGCCCAACAGCTCCTCCTACCAGATCGGCTGGTTCGACAACGATTCAGACCTCGACAACATCCGCTCCGACCCGCGCTTCATCCGGCTGATGGAAGCGATCGCCCAGCAGTGAAGCAAACGGACGGCCGATGTGCGAACGCTCAAGGCAACGGCCGGATCCACGCACCGCTCATGCGCCCGTCATCGGCTAGAACAAAGCGCCACTCCAGATTCTCGTTCTCGAACGTAACGTCGTATACGTCCCAGCCTTCCGAGGTGACGCCTTTAAAAACATGCCCCTTCAAGGCACCCGCCTTTTCGAGGTCTGCTTTGATTTTCGGCGCCTGCTCACGCGTCGCAGTTGCGAGCCCCTCAGTCATCTGGTTGAAATCGTACTCGCCTTGAATAGCCTCGCGAATAAGGCCGCGCAGCCGAGCCTCGCTATCCGGCACCGGGCGTTTGTCCTTGATCCTATCTTCAAGCTCGGCAGCAATGGCTCGCGCCCGGGCTTCATCTATCCGGAACGCGGTCTGCTCGTAGCCGTTCTGATGCAGGATCAGGCTGCGCGCCAATCCTCCATCGTCACCCGTAAAACTCAGCTGCGCGGGCACCACGCGATAGAAAAACAGATCATCCTTCTCCGCGAATATCTCCAACGAATCCTGTCCCGTCAGTTGTGCCGACAGCCCGCCAGGTCGCACAGAAATCGTCATCACGGCGCCGGTTGCAAAACGATAGCAGCCCACATAGCGCGGGTGAAGCGCGGGATCGGTCGGCACCTCGACGCGTGGGCGCGCTTGTTCATAGCGCCGCCATGCGACGGCGTCGCTGTTATTATCGCTCATGTTTGTCTCCCTTGCTATTCGGATGATGTCGTGGATTGCAACCGGCTCGCCCAACGCGATGCGCCGACGCGAAGCCTGGATCAACGCCAGCCCCTCGTCGGCACGCCCACGCAAGGCCATCATTGCTGCCTCTTGCATAGCCAACGTCCGATCCAGATCCACCGCATGCCCCGCGAGCAGATCGGTAATATGGGCAAGGCTGAGTCCGAGACGTTTCAGGGCAAGGATCTCGTGCAGCCGCGCGATATCCGACATGCCGTATAAACGCCAATTCTTGCCCGTTCGTCGTGGGCTGATAAGCCGCCGCGTCTCGTAGAGTCGCAGCGCCCGCACAGTGAGGCCCATCTGTTCCGCGCACTCGGCAGCGGTCAGCCAGCGATTGTCATTGCCTTGCTCGCTCATAGCACCTCCGGCAACTGTTATAGGCTATGACCTTGGGGCCGGCTCAAGTGCTGCTGCCAACAATTTTGCGACATCTGGCGATCCCCTCTACCCGTGACATCGTCGGCGCCGCCCTATAGTCTTGGGCGAAAAATCAAGGGAACATCCGTGCGCATTCTACTGGTGGAGGACAATATCGCCCTGGCCGACGGGCTTTCGGCGATCCTGCGCGGCACCGGCCATGCCGTCGACGTCGTGCATGACGGCGCCTCCGCCAATGCCGTGACGGCCGCCGAGAATTTCGATCTCGTCGTGCTCGACCTGAACCTGCCTGAAATGGATGGCCTTGAGGTGCTGCGTGCCATGCGGGCCCGGCAAAACCAGTCGGCGGTGCTGATCCTGACGGCGCGCGGCACGCCGGAGGAGCGCGTCAAAGGCCTCGATCTCGGTGCCGACGACTACCTTATCAAGCCCTTCGATATTGCGGAATTCGAGGCCCGCGTCCGTGTTCTGCTACGCCGTCAGGCCGGTCTGCATTCGGCCACCGTCAGTTTCGGCGGCCTTTCGCTCGATCTCAATTCGCGCGCTTTCTTCGCCGGCTCGACGCCGCTCGACATCCCCGCCCGCGAACTCGGCTTGCTCGAAATCCTCTTCATGCGCGCCGGCAAGGTCGTCGCCAAGGAAGCGATCATCCAGTCGCTGACTGCCTTCGACGACGACATCTCCGCCAATGCCATCGAGCAGTACGTCAGCCGTCTCAGAAAACGCCTGTCGCCATACGGCCTGACGGTAAAGACCGCGCGCGGCATCGGCTACTATCTCGACAAGCTACCTGAGGCCTCATGACGACGGCCTATTCGCTCCGACGAAGGCTGCTGTTCTGGCTGCTGATCTCGACCGCCATCATCGGCATGGTCGCACTCGCGGACACCTACCGCGAGGCTGTGCAGACCTCCAACATTGTCTCCGACCGCGTGCTGGCAGGCTCGGCGCTCGCCATCGCCGAACGCGTCGTCGTTGCCGAAGACGGCACGCTCGAGGTCGATATCCCCTATGTGGCGCTGGAGATGCTGACCTCGGCCGCGCAGGACCGCGTCTTTTACCGCGTCGATGGCCCACCCGGAAAATTCATCACCGGTTACCAGGCGCTGCCCGTGCTTGCCGAAACCGTGGGCGACACAGCCGCCTTTGCCGATGATACCTTCCGCGACGAACCGATCCGCGTGGCGACGCTCAAACGCTCTGCCTCGACGGGCATTCGCTCAGTCCCCTTCGCCGTGACGGTCGCGGAGACGACGATTGCCCGCCGCCAGCTCGCGCGCGCCATCCTGTTCCGCTCGGCGCTGCGTCTCTCCCTGATGATTGCGGGCGCCGCCGTCATCGTCTGGATTTCGGTCACCGTTGCGCTCCGCCCGCTCTACAAGCTGCGTGACGCGATCGGCGAGCGCAGCCCTGATGACCTGCATCCGATCGAACAGTCCGTCCCGAGCGAGGTGCAGCCGCTCGTCGATACCGTCAACGGCTTCATGGTGCGCCTGGAATCGGCGCTCGACGCGCTCCGCAATTTCACCGGCAATGCCAGCCACCAGCTGCGCACGCCGCTTGCGATCATCCGCACCCAGCTCGCCCTCTCGGCCCGATCAGGCACATTGACCGAAGCGCAGGGCGCGGCCTTGAAGGGCGACCAGGCCGTCGCTCACGCCGAACGAATCCTCGCACAGCTGCTGCTGATGGCGAAGATCGATGCGGCCGTGGCAAAGGAAGCGCTGACCGCCTCTTCGATCGACCTGACAGCCATTGCCCAGGAGATAACCGGAGAACTCATCCCCACGGCCGCCGAGGCAGGCATCGACCTCGGCTTCGAAGGCGATCGCCCTGCCCTTATCCGCGCCGAGCCGCTGCTGATCGGCGAACTGCTGCGCAATCTCGCCGGAAACGCCATCGCATACGCCGGCACGGGCGCCGAGGTGACCGTGCGGATATCCGAGACCAATGACGCGGTCCGCCTCGAAGTCGAGGACAACGGCCCCGGCATTCCGAGGGAGAAGCTGGAAGCCGTCCGGCAGCGCTTTTCGCGCGGCAGCGACTCCGGCGCACCCGGAGCGGGACTCGGCCTGCCGATCGTCGAGGAGATCGCCGGCCTCTTCAACGCGGCGCTGACCTTGGAGCCGGGCATAGCCGGCAGAGGCCTCAAGGCCTCCGTCACGTTTGCAAAGGCGACGTAAAGGCTTAGCCGGCTTGGCCTTTCCGCCTTGCATTCTTTCGCTGCATTGCACACACTGTTTTCCGGGAACAGCAATGCCGCGCAACGTCGCGGCGCCGGATAAGGCGAAATATGTCGATCAAGGCCAGCATCTATCACCTGACGCATTACAAATACGACAAGCCGGTCCGCCTCGGACCCCAGATCATCCGCCTCAAGCCCGCGTCACACTCGAAGACGCGGGTGATCAGCCATTCGCTGAAGGTCTCGCCGGCGAACCATTTCGTAAACCTGCAGCAGGATCCCTACGGCAATTATCTGGCCCGCTACGTCTTCCCCGACCCGGTCACCGAGTTCAAGATCGAGGTCGATCTCGTCGCCGACATGACGGTCTACAATCCCTTCGATTTCTTCGTCGAGGAGAGCGCTGAGATGTGGCCTTTCTCCTATCCCGAGGAAATCAGGGACGACCTGAAGATCTACATGCAGCCGCAGCCGATGGAGCCGGCGCTGGCAACCTATCTCGCAGGCATCGACCGCACACCGGTGCGCACGACCGATTTCATCGTCGGCCTCAATGCGAAGCTCAAGGGCGACATTGAATATGTGATCCGCATGGAGCCCGGCGTGCAGTCGCCGGAGGAGACGCTGAAGCTTGCGCTCGGCTCCTGTCGCGACACCAGCTGGCTCCTGGTCGAGATTCTGCGCAATCTCGGCTTCGCCGCCCGCTTCGTGTCAGGCTATCTCATCCAGCTGACGCCGGATCTGAAGGCGCTCGACGGCCCCTCCGGCACCGAGGTCGATTTCACCGACCTGCATGCCTGGGCGGAAGTCTATATTCCCGGCGCCGGCTGGATCGGCCTCGACCCGACCTCGGGCCTGCTCACCGGCGAAAGCCATATACCGCTTGCCGCCACCCCGCACTATCGCAACGCCGCCCCCATATCCGGCGCGCTCTACGGCCACGCCAACACCGAATTCGCCTTCGACATGAAGGTCTCGCGCGTCGCCGAGCATCCGCGCATCACCAAGCCGTTTTCCGACGACAGCTGGGACGAACTCAACGCGCTGGGCCGCAAGGTCGACGATATCCTCAAGGCAGAAGACGTCCGCCTGACCATGGGCGGCGAGCCGACCTTCGTCTCGATCGACGATTTCGAATCCGAGGAATGGAACACCGCCGCCGTCGGCCCGACAAAGCGCGAAAAGGCCGATATCCTGATCCGCAAGCTGCGCGAGCGCTTCGCCCCGGCGGCTTCCTGCATTACGGCCAGGGCAAGTGGTATCCCGGCGAAAGCCTGCCGCGCTGGACCTTCTCGCTCTACTGGCGCAAGGACGGCAAGCCGATCTGGCGCAACCCTGACCTGATCGCCGGCGAAGACAGGGACACCGGCGTCGTCGCCGACGATGCCGGCAATCTGCTCGCCGCCATCGCCCGCGAGCTGGCGATCGACACCGACATGGTCCTGCCCGCCTATGAGGATCCGGCCGAATGGATTCTCAAGGAAGGCAGCCTGCCCGATAATGTCGATCCTTCGAATTCCAAGCTCAAGGACCCTGAGGAGCGCAGCCGCATCGCCCGCGTCTTCGAGCGCGGGCTGACGACGCCGACCGGCCATATCCTCCCCGTCCAGGCCTGGAACGCGAAAGCCTCCGGCCAGCGCTGGATGAGCGAACGCTGGAAGACCCGTCGCGGCAAGATCTTCCTCGTCCCCGGCGACAGCCCCGTCGGCTACCGCCTGCCGCTCGGCACGCTCCCTTATGTGCCGCCCGCCCGCTTCCCCTATATCCACACCGCCGATCCCTCGATCCCGCGCGCATCACTGCCCGAGGTCTTCGTGCCCGCGGGCCGCGCCATGCCGGAGGCGTCGCGCCACAGCGAGGAGGCCGGCCAGAGCCGCGTCGAGCAGACCATCGGTGAGATCGGCGGCGCCGTGCGCACCGCCATCTCGGTCGAGCCCCGCGACGGCAGGCTCTGCGTCTTCATGCCTCCGGTCGAGCGCATCGAGGATTATCTCGAGCTGATCGCGGCCGCCGAAAACGCCGCCGCCGAACTCGGTCTCCCCGTTCACATCGAGGGCTATTCGCCGCCGCAGGACGAACGCATCAACGTCATCCGCGTCGCCCCCGATCCCGGCGTCATCGAGGTCAACATCCACCCGGCCTCCAACTGGCAGGACTGCGTCGACATCACCACCGCGGTCTACGAGGAAGCCCGCCAGACGAGGCTCGGCACCGACAAGTTCATGATCGACGGCCGCCACACCGGCACCGGCGGCGGCAACCACGTCGTGGTCGGCGGCGCCAATCCCGGCGACAGCCCCTTCCTGCGCCGGCCCGACCTGTTGAAGAGCCTGGTCCTGCACTGGCAGCGCCATCCCTCGCTCTCCTACATGTTCTCTGGCATGTTCATCGGCCCGACCAGTCAGGCGCCGCGCATCGACGAGGCCCGCCACGACAGCCTCTACGAGCTGGAAACGGCACTCGCCCAGATCCCCGCACCCGGCAAGGGCGTAACACCGTTGCCTTGGATCACCGACCGCCTGTTCCGCAACCTGCTGATCGACGTCACCGGCAACACCCACCGCGCCGAGATCTGCATCGACAAGCTGTTCTCGCCGGATGGCCCCACGGGCCGGCTCGGCCTCGTCGAGTTCCGCGGCTTCGAGATGCCGCCCAATGCCCGCATGTCGCTCGCCCAGCAGCTTCTCGTCCGCGCCCTGATCGCCCGCTTCTGGCAGAACCCGGCCGACGGCCGCTTCGTGCGCTGGGGCACCACGCTGCACGACCGCTTCATGCTCCCGCATTTCGTTTGGGCTGATTTCCAGGACGTGCTCGCCGACCTCAGGCAGAACGGCTTCGATCTCAGCCCGGAATGGTTCAAGGCGCAGCTCGAGTTCCGCTTCCCCTTCTGCGGCGAGGTGGAATACGAAGGCGCCAAGCTGGAGCTGCGCCAGGCGCTGGAGCCGTGGAACGTCATGGGCGAGGAAGGCGCGATCGGCGGCACCGTGCGCTATGTCGATAGCTCCGTCGAACGCCTGCAAGTGCGACTGGAGACCGGCAATGCGCAGCGCTATTCGGTCACCTGCAACGGCCGCACCGTGCCGCTGACGCCGACGGGCACCGCTGGCGTCTCGGTCGCCGGCGTCCGCTTCAAGGCATGGCAGCCGGCGTCGGGATTGCACCCGCTACTGCCGGTCAACACGCCGCTCACCTTCGACATTTATGATACATGGTCGAAGCGTTCGATCGGCGGCTGCATCTATCATGTTGCCCATCCGGGCGGGCGTAACTATGACACCTTCCCGGTCAATGGTAACGAAGCGGAAGCAAGGCGTCTGGCGCGATTCGAGCCGTGGGGGCATACGGCCGGCGGGTACATTCCGCGCACCGAGACAGCGTCGCCGGAGTTTCCGCTGACGCTCGATCTTCGCAGGCCGGTGGGAATTTAGACTTTAGGGTGAAATGGGCAAAAAACCGACGGCAGAACTGAGGGAAGAGCGACAGTCCCGCATCGGCAACGAAGCGGTTCTTGGCTATGCTCCGCTGCCCGGCGTCGCCGACGAGATGGTCGATACCAACGGCGCCATCCGGCCCGTTTGGCAGCGTTTCTTCGCGCATCTGAGCGGCATGCCGGAGAAGGATCTGACGGAGCGCTTCGCTCGCGCCGACCGCTACCTTCGCGATGCCGGCGTGTTCTACCGCGCCTATGGCAGCACCGGTAGCGCGGAACGCTCCTGGCCTCTGTCGCATGTGCCCGTGCTGATTGATGCCCGCGAATGGGAGGCGGTCTCCGCCGGCCTGGTACAGCGCGCCGATTTGCTCGAAGCAATCGTTGCCGATATCTATGGCGAGAACCGTCTGGTCGCGGATGGCGTCCTGCCGCCGGCGCTGATCGCCGCCAATCCCGAGTATCAGCGTCCGCTCGTCGGCGTGACCCCTGCCGGCGGACACTACCTACATTTCTGCGCCTTCGAGATCGGCCGCGGTCCTGACGGAAACTGGTGGGTTCTGGCTGACCGCACCCAGGCGCCATCGGGCGCCGGCTTTGCGCTGGAAAACCGCGTCGCGACGACCCGCGCCTTCTCCGACATCTACGCGGAAACCTCGGTCCACCGGCTGGCCTCCTTCTTCGGCGCCTTCCGCGATGCGCTGCAGGGCATGAAGCACAGCGGCGACGACCGCATCGCCGTCCTCACCCCCGGCCCCGCCAACGAGACCTATTACGAACACGCCTACATCGCGCGCTATCTCGGCTTCATGCTGCTCGAAGGCGAGGACCTGACCGTCGTCAACGGCAAGGTCATGGTGCGCACCGTCTCCGGCCTGAAGCCGATCACCGTGCTCTGGCGCCGTCTGGACTCGGCCTACGCCGACCCGCTTGAGCTGAACCAGAACTCTCACATCGGCACGCCCGGTCTCGTCGAGGCATTGCGCGCCGAAAGCGTGACCATCGTCAACGCGCTCGGCAGCGGCATCATCGAAACGCGCGCGCTTCTCGCCTTCATGCCGACCATCTGTCGCCGCCTGTTCGGCGAAGAACTGAAACTCCCCTCGATCGCGACCTGGTGGTGCGGCCAGAAGGGCGAGCGCGAGCATGTGGCCGAAAACATCGAGAAGATGGTGATCGGCCCGGCCTATTCGCGTGCCCCCTTCTTCGACGATAGCGGCGAATCGGTCCTCGGCTCCAGTCTGCGCGCCGCCGCCAAGGATTCGATCGGCGACTGGCTGAACTCCGACGGCGCAAAGCTCGTCGGTCAGGAGGTCGTGACGCTGTCGACGACACCGGCCTGGATCGGCGGCAAGCTGACGCCGCGGCCGATGTCGCTGCGTGTCTTCGCGGCCCGCACGGCCAACGGCTGGCAGATCATGCCCGGCGGCTTTGCCCGGATCGGCGGCAGCGACGACGTTTCGGCGATCGCCATGCAGTCGGGCGGCGCGGCCGCCGATGTCTGGATCGTCAGCGACAAGCCGGTGGAGCGCCATACGCTGCTGCCGGCCGAAGGCAGCTTCACCCGCAACATGCCGGGCAGCCTGCCGAGCCGCGCGGCCGACAATCTCTTCTGGCTTGGCCGTTACATCGAGCGTGCCGAAGGGGCACTGCGCATCCTGCGAGCCTGGCACGCCCGCTTTGCGGAGGCCGCCGACCCGAGCCAGCCGCTATTGGCCGACGTTTCGGAATATCTGGCAGCAGTCGACATCGACACGGAAGACGCCGTTCCCGAAAACCTGCTGCGCAACATCGACAGCGCGGTCTATTCGGCAAGCAACATCCGGGATCGCTTCTCGCCCGACGGCTGGCTGGCGCTGACCGATCTCGCCAAGACCGCAAGGCGCTTCCACAGCACCGTCTCGCCGGGCGACGATGCAAGTCACGCGATGACGATCCTCTTGCGCAAGCTCGCGGGCTTTGCCGGTCTGGTGCATGAAAACATGTACCGTTTCACCGGCTGGCGCTTCCTCTCGCTCGGCCGCCATATAGAGCGCGGCCTGCACATGACCCGCCTGCTCGGCCACATGTCCGGCCCCGACGCCCCTGACGGCGCGCTCGACATGCTGCTTGAGATCGGCGACAGCGTCATGACCCATCGCCGTCGCTACAACGTCAACACCGCCCGCCTGACGGTCACCGACCTCCTGGCACTCGACCCGCTCAACCCGCGCTCGATCCTTTTTCAGATGAACGAGATCCACCGCGAAGTGGAGCAACTGCCGAACGCGCTGGTCAACGGCCAGATGTCGCCCTTCTATCGCGAGGCGATGCGGCTGCATTCTGGCCTTGCGGTCATGACGCCGGAGACGATGGGCGTCGACGTCTATCGCCGCCTCGAACGCGAGCTCGAACACCTCTCCGACCTTCTTGCTCACACATATCTCGGGTGACCTGGTGCTTTACGATCTCTCGCTGCACATGGGTTACATTTACGACACGCCGGCCTCCGGCGCCCGTCACATCATGCGGCTGATGCCGCTGTCGCTGCCGAACCGCCAGCGGCTGGTGGCCGGCTCCATCAAGGTCTCGCCGACGCCGGACGAACAGGCACATTTCGTCGATTTCTTCGAGCATCCCGCAACCTCCTTCATGCTGCGCGCGCCGCATGAAAAGTTGGACATCAGGATGCAGGCCCGCGTTCAGGTCGAAAGCCATTCGATATCAGCTGATTTCTCTCCGGAACTCGCCAAGCTTCCGGAAGAGGTCGGCGCCATCTGGTCCTTGAAGCCCGACGCACCGCATCATTTCCTCGGCACCAGCCCGAGACTGCCCGAGACGAAGGCGATCTCCGACTATGCAAGGGACGCTCTTTCGCCGTCCCTGACGGTGCTCGAGATCGCCAACGCGATATGCGCGCAGATCCACAAGGATTTCACCTACGATCCTGAGGCAACGACGGTCGACAGCACGCCGCTCGACGCATTCCGATTGCAGCGCGGCGTGTGCCAGGATTTCACCCATGTGATGATCCTCGCGCTCCGCAGCCTTGGAATTCCCGCAGGATACGTGTCCGGCTTCCTCCGCACCATTCCGCCACCCGGCAAGGAACGGCTCGAGGGCGCCGATGCGATGCACGCCTGGGTCCGCGTCTGGTGCGGCAAGACGATCGGCTGGGTGGAGCTGGACCCGACCAACAACATCCCCGCCGGAACCGACCATATCGTCGTCGCCTATGGACGCGACTATGCCGATGTTGCACCCGTGATCGGCGTCCTCAAGAGCTACGGCGGGCAGCGTTCGGTGCAGGCGGTTGACGTGGTTCCGCTGCAATGAGGCGCGTGTCCAGTCGGACACAATCCTTAAGACGCATCGCGAGAATGGTGCCCCCAATGCGGGAATAATGAGTATAAACCGCACGAGAAAGCAACAACTCGCTAGAATTTTAGCCATCCGGTAAATTCGAACTCAAGAAATACGGCGCATTACTGTTGGCCTGTTGGGGTATCTAACTCAGGTGAACATGATGAGCACCTTGCATTCGCTGCGTAGCAGTGCGTCCAGGCTTTTGAACGATCGCGGCGGCAACTTCGCCATGGTCAGCGCGATTTTGTTGCCCATCATGCTTGGCGCGGGCGCACTTGCGATCGATATAACGAATACCGCGATGGCGAAGCACCAGTTACAGGAAGCGTCCGACTCCGCCGCGCTGGCGACGGCTTCCGCTCTCGCCGACGGCAAGGTAACCACCAGCACGGCTGCCGACTTCGCCAAGGATTTCATCGCCGGCCAGATGGCGAACGTGCTCAGCGATACGACCGGCCTCAAGGGTTCCACAACGGTCAACGCCACGAAAACGACCACCGGCACCGCAACCAGCTACAGCGTCAGCGTTTCATCGTCCTACAGCATGCAGCTGAGCGGACTTGCACAGGTCATCGGCTTCAAGACGACCACCATCGGCGCGGCCAGCCAGACGGCAAGCGGCTACTCGGAAACCCAGGGTTCGGTTTCAATGTTCCTCGCGCTGGATAAATCGGGATCGATGGGCGATCCGACCTCGACGGTCAACGCCGAACAGCCGACCAAAACCACCCAATATACATACACCGAAACGTATACCTATGATTGCGGCACCAAAAGGAACCCGAAAACCTGTACGGGAACACGGCAGGCCACTGGCACGAAAACGGAAACAAACTACTACACCAAGATCGAAGCACTAAAGCTCGCGGTGGGCAGCCTCACGAACCAGCTTGAGACCGCCGATCCGACACACATCTACGCACGCACCGGTGCTGTCTCTTATGACATCAACCAATACCCTGCTAGCCCGCTTGCCTGGGGCTCCAGCGCCGTTTCGAGCTACGTCAATGCGCTCAGCGCCAACGGTGGCACGAACTCGAGTGACGCCGTGAACACGGCCTATACCTCGCTCACGGCGAAAAACAGCGCCGGAAACGACAGCGAGGATGCCATTCACTACGACAAGACTAAACAGGTGCCGAAGAAGTATATCGTGTTCATGACCGACGGCGACAACAACGCCACCAGTTACGACACGGCAACCAAGAAGACTTGCGACGCCGCCAAGGCCAAGAGCATCGAAATCTACACCGTCGCCTTCATGGCCCCCAGCAACGGACAGGCGCTCTTGAAATACTGCGCGACCGACAGCTCGCACTATTTCGCGGCCGAAAGCATGGCCGACCTTGTGGCCGCCTTCAAGAAAATCGGCGCGAAAGCCGCCAACCAGACGACCCGCCTGACCAACTAAGTCTCGCCGGAAAACCGAACAAAAAACAAGCCGCCTCGGAACAAACCGGAGCGGCTTTTGTTTTGCTGCAAATCCCATGCATACAAATCGGAAAACCGATTGAAATCAAGTCCTTTCAGCAACGGGATCGAGGGCCTCGCCAAATTTTTCGTTTGCCCAATTCCTTTGTTGCAACTGCGTAGTAAGGGTGCGTAAACTGCATCTTTAGTGCGTTAGACTAATCGATTGAAGTAAGCTTAACATACTGAAACCCAATCAGAATTGGCGAGGATTGACGATGAATACCGCTGCGAAGCCGACTATCCCCTCCCCAGCCCCCCGCAGTTCAAAGCCCGAAATCCTCGCTGAAGAAATCATCGAACGCCTGACATACCGCATCGGCAAGGACGCCAAGGTCGCCAAGCCGCATGACTGGCTGACCGCCACCATCCTCGTCGTTCGCGACCGCATCATCGACAAATGGATGGAGTCGACGCGGAATGTCTACGCCACCGGCGCCAAGCGCGTTTACTATCTATCACTGGAATTCCTTATCGGCCGCCTGATGCGCGATGCCGTGTCCAACCTCGGCCTTATGGAAGAGGTGCGCGATGCGCTCGCTTCGCTCGGCGTCGATGTCGCCGTCATCGCCGGCCTCGAGCCGGATGCGGCGCTCGGCAATGGCGGTCTTGGCCGTCTCGCCGCCTGTTTCATGGAATCGATGGCAACGGTCGATGTCCCCGCTTACGGCTACGGCATCCGCTATGTCCACGGCCTGTTCCGCCAACAGATGGCCGATGGCTGGCAGGTCGAGCTGCCGGAAAGCTGGCTCGCGCATGGCAACCCCTGGGAATTCGAGCGCCGCGAAAGCGCCTATGAAATCGGCTTTGGCGGCGCGGTCGATGCGGCCAACAGCCCCGATGGCGAACCGCGCTATATCTGGAAACCGGCGGAGCGCGTGATCGCCGCCGCCTTCGACACGCCCGTCGTCGGCTGGCGCGGCAAGCGCGTCAACACGCTGCGCCTCTGGTCGGCGCAACCGATCGACCCGATCCTGCTCGATGCCTTCAACGCCGGTGACCACATCGGCGCGCTGCGCGAGAGCAACAAGGCAGAAAGCCTGACCCGCGTTCTCTATCCGGCCGACGCGACACCGGCCGGCCAGGAACTGCGCCTGCGTCAGGAATTCTTCTTCTCGTCGGCCTCGCTGCAGGACATCCTGCGCCGTCACCTGCAGCAGTACGACGATTTCACCTCGCTGCCCGACAAGGTCGCGATCCAGCTGAACGATACCCATCCGGCGGTCTCCGTCGCCGAACTGATGCGCCTGCTCTGCGACGTGCACGGGCTGGAGTTCGACCAGGCCTGGGACATCACCCGCGGCACGATCGCCTACACCAACCACACCCTCTTGCCCGAGGCGCTGGAAAGCTGGCCGGTCCCCTTGTTCGAGCGCCTCCTGCCGCGCCACATGCAGATCATCTACGCGATCAACGCCAAGGTTCTGCTCGAAGCCCGCAAGACCAAGAACTTCTCCGACACCGAGATCCGCTCGATCTCGCTGATCGAGGAAAGCGGCAGCCGCCGCGTGCGCATGGGCAACCTCGCCTTCGTCGGCTCACATTCGATCAACGGTGTTTCGGCGCTGCACACCGACCTGATGAAGGTCACCGTCTTCGCCGACCTGCACAAGCTCTACCCTGATCGCATCAACAACAAGACCAACGGCATCACCCCGCGCCGCTGGCTGCAGCAGTGCAATCCGGGCCTGACCGGCCTGATCCGCGAGGCGATCGGCGACGATTTCCTCGACGACGCCGAAAAGCTGCGGCCGCTCGACAAGTTCGCCAACGATGGTGCCTTCCAGGAGAAGTTCGCGGCGGTGAAGCGTGCCAACAAGGTGGCGCTCGCCAATCTGGTCGCCAGCCGGATGGGCGTGAAGATCGATCCGTCGGCCATGTTCGACATCCAGATCAAGCGCATTCACGAATATAAGCGCCAGCTGCTCAACGTCATCGAGGCGGTGGCGCTCTACGACCAGATCCGCTCGCGTCCCGAGCTGGACTGGGTGCCGCGCGTGAAGCTTTTCGCCGGCAAGGCGGCGCCGAGCTATCATAACGCCAAGCTGATCATCAAGCTGATCAACGATGTCGCCCGCACCATCAACAACGACCCGGCCGTACGCGGCCTGCTCAAGGTCGTCTTCGTGCCGAACTACAACGTCTCGCTGGCCGAGGTCATGGTTCCCGCCGCCGACCTCTCCGAGCAGATCTCGACCGCCGGCATGGAAGCGTCGGGCACCGGCAACATGAAGTTCGGCTTGAACGGCGCGCTCACCATCGGCACGCTCGATGGCGCCAATGTCGAAATGCGCGACAATGTCGGCGAGGACAACATCAAGATCTTCGGCCTGCGCGCCGATGAGGTCGCCGACCTGCGCACCAAAGGCCACAATCCACGCGCCATCATCGAAGGCTCGCATGAGCTGGCGCAGGCGCTGTCGGCCATCGGTTCCGGCGTCTTCTCGCCTGACGATCGCAACCGTTATTCCGAGCTGATCGACGGCATCTATTCGCACGACTGGTTCATGGTCGCCGCCGATTTCGACGCCTACGCCCAGGCCCAGCGCGAAGTCGACGACCTCTGGAACGACAAGGCCGCCTGGAGCGAAAAGACCATCCGCAACACCGCCCGCATGGGCTGGTTCTCGTCGGACCGCACGATCCGGCAGTATGCCAAGGAAATCTGGAGAGCCGGATGAAAACGCCGAAGGCGACCCCTGAAGTCAAGCTTCCCTGGGAAATTTCGGCAGATGAAATAGCGGCAATCCTTGCTGGCGCGCATGCCAATCCGTTTGCCGTTCTGGGCGTTCACAAATCCGGCAGCGTCTACGTTGCCCGATGCTTCATCCCCGGCGCCGAAGAGGTGACGGCGATGTCGCTCGACGGCACTGTCATCGGCGATCTCGTGCTCCAGCATCCGGATGGCTTCTTCGCCGGCACGGTCTCCGTCAACAAGCAGGTGCCGGTGCGCTACCGCGCCCGCCGCGGTGACGCCGAATGGGCCGTCACCGACCCCTATAGCTTCGGCCCCGTTCTCGGGCCGATGGACGATTACTACGCCCGCGAAGGCTCCGACCTGCGCCTGTTCGACAAGATGGGCGCGCACTGGATCAAGCACGAGGGCGCTCAAGGAATCCACTTCGCCGTCTGGGCGCCGAATGCGCAGCGCGTCTCCGTCGTCGGCGATTTCAACGGCTGGGATGGCCGTCGCCACGTCATGCGCTTCCGCTCGGGCGCCGGCATCTGGGAAATCTTCGCGCCGGATGTTCCGACCGGCGTCGCCTACAAGTTCGAGATCCGTGGCCAGGATGGCGTCCTGCTGCCACTGAAGGCCGATCCGTTTGCCCGCCGCAGCGAATTGCGCCCGAAAACCGCCTCCGTCGCAGCATCTGAGCTGCTGCAGGAGTGGGAAGACGCCGCGCATCTGAAGCACTGGAGCGAAACCGACAAGCGCCGCCAGCCGATCTCGATCTACGAGGTGCATGCCGGCTCCTGGCAGCGCCGCGACGACGGCTCGTTTCTCTCCTGGGATGAACTCGCCGCTCGCCTGATCCCCTACTGCGTCGACATGGGCTTCACCCATATCGAGTTTCTGCCCATCACCGAGCACCCCTACGATCCCTCCTGGGGCTACCAGACGACAGGGCTTTACGCGCCCACCGCCCGCTTCGGCGAGCCGGAGGGCTTCGCCCGCTTCGTCAACGGCGCCCACAAGGTCGGCATCGGCGTCATCCTCGACTGGGTGCCCGCCCATTTCCCGACCGACGAACATGGGCTCGGCTGGTTCGACGGCACGGCGCTCTATGAGCATGAGGATCCGCGCAAGGGTTTCCATCCGGACTGGAACACGGCAATCTACAATTTCGGCCGCACCGAGGTTGTGTCCTATCTCGTCAACAACGCGCTCTACTGGTCCGAGAAATTCCATCTCGACGGTCTGCGCGTCGACGCCGTCGCCTCGATGCTCTACCTCGATTACTCCCGCAAGCACGGCGAGTGGATCCCGAACGAATATGGCGGCAACGAAAACCTTGAGGCCGTCCGCTTCCTGCAGAACATGAACACCCGCATCTATGCCGAGCATCCCGGCGTCATGACCATCGCCGAGGAATCGACGTCGTGGCCCAAGGTGTCGCAGCCGGTGCATGAAGGCGGCCTCGGCTTCGGCTTCAAGTGGAACATGGGCTTCATGCACGACACGCTCTCCTACATGAGCCGCGAGCCCATTCACCGCAAGCATCACCACAACGAGCTGACCTTCGGCCTGCTCTATGCCTATTCTGAAAACTTCGTACTGCCGCTTTCCCATGACGAGGTGGTGCATGGAAAAGGCTCGCTGATCGCCAAGATGCCCGGCGACGACTGGCAGAAGTTTGCCAACCTGCGCGCCTACTACGCCTTCATGTGGGGTTATCCGGGCAAGAAGCTGCTGTTCATGGGCCAGGAATTCGCGCAATGGGCCGAATGGAGCGAGGAGAAGTCGCTCGATTGGAACCTGCTGCAGTACCGCATGCATGAGGGCATGCGGCGCTTGGTGCGTGATCTAAATTTCACCTACCGCAGCAAACCGGCACTCCATGCCCGCGATTGCGAAGGCGATGGCTTCGAATGGCTGATCGCCGACGACCACGAGAACTCCGTCTTCGCTTGGCTGCGCAAGGCGCCCGGCGAGAAGCCGGTTGCCGTCATCACCAATCTGACGCCGGTTTATCGCGAGAACTACTCTGTGCGGCTGCCGACCGAGGGGCGGTGGCGCGAGATCCTGAATACCGATGCCGACATCTACGGCGGCAGCGGCAAGGGCAATGGCGGTCGTGTTCAGGCCGTCAATGCCGGCGGCACAATCGCCGCGTCGATCACCTTGCCGCCTCTGGCGACGATCATGCTTGAACCTGAGACTTGAAGACTGGTGGGAGGATAAAAATGGTAGAAAAACGTGTTCAGCCACTTGCCCGCGATGCAATGGCCTATGTTCTCGCCGGCGGCCGGGGAAGCCGTCTGAAGGAACTCACCGATCGCCGCGCCAAGCCGGCCGTCTATTTCGGCGGCAAGACGCGCATCATCGACTTCGCTCTGTCCAACGCGTTGAACTCGGGCATCCGCCGCATCGGCGTCGCCACCCAGTACAAGGCGCACTCGCTGATCCGCCACATGCAGCGCGGCTGGAACTTCTTCCGCCCGGAGCGAAACGAAAGCTTCGACATCCTGCCGGCCTCCCAGCGCGTCTCCGAGACGCAATGGTATGAGGGCACGGCCGACGCCGTCTACCAGAACATCGACATCATTCAGGACTACGGCGTCGAGTACATGGTCATCCTCGCCGGCGACCATATCTACAAGATGGACTACGAACACATGCTGCAACAGCATGTCGATTCAGGCGCTGACGTCACCATCGGCTGCCTCGAAGTGCCGCGCATGGAAGCGACAGGCTTCGGCGTCGTCCATGTCGACGACAAGGACCGGATCATCGATTTCGTCGAGAAGCCGGCTGATCCGCCCGCCATTCCCGGCAAGCCGGACAGCTCTTTCGCCTCGATGGGCATCTATGTCTTCCACACCAAGTTCCTGATCGATGCGCTGCGCCGCGACGCCGCCGATCCGAATTCGAGCAAGGACTTCGGCAAGGACATCATCCCCTACATCGTCAAGAACGGGAAAGCAGTCGCCCACCGCTTCGCCAATTCCTGCGTCCGCTCCGATTTCGAGCACGAGCCATACTGGCGCGACGTCGGAACGATCGACGCCTACTGGCAGGCCAACATCGACCTGACGGCGATCGTTCCCGAACTCGACATCTACGACAAGTCCTGGCCGATCTGGACCTATGCCGAGATCTCGCCACCGGCGAAGTTCGTCCATGATGACGAAGACCGTCGCGGCTCCGCGACCTCCTCGGTGGTTGCCGGCGACTGCATCATTTCAGGCGCAACGCTGAACAAGAGCCTGCTATTCACCGGTGTTCGGGCGAACTCCTACTCCAAGCTCGAAGGCGCGGTGGTTCTGCCGAGCGTCAAGATCGGGCGACATGCCCAGCTGAAGGACGTCGTCATCGACCACGGCGTCGTCATTCCCGAAGGGCTTATCGTCGGTGAGGATCCCGTACTCGACGCCAAGCGCTTCCGCCGCAGCGAAGGCGGCATTTGCCTCATCACGCAGCCAATGATCGACAAGCTGGGTCTGTGACCAATGAAAGTCCTTTCGGTTTCGTCCGAAGTCTTCCCGCTCATCAAGACAGGGGCCTCGCCGATGTGGCAGGCGCCCTGCCGATCGCCCTGAAGCAGTTCGGCGTCGAGACAAAGACGCTCATGCCCGGCTATCCCGCCGTCATGAAGGCGATCCGCAATCCCGTCGTCCGGCTTCAGTTCGATGACCTGCTCGGCGAGACCGCGACGATCCTGGAAGTCGAGCATGAGGGTCTTGATATCCTCGTGCTCGATGCGCCGGCCTATTACGACCGGACGGGCGGACCCTATCTCGACCCGACAGGCAAGGACTACCCCGACAACTGGCGCCGCTTCGCCGCACTGTCGCTTGCCGGCGCCGAAATCGCAGCCGGCCTGATGCCCGGCTGGCGTCCCGACCTCGTGCATACGCATGACTGGCAGGCGGCCATGACCTCGGTTTTCATGCGCTATAACCCGACGCCCGAACTGCCGAGCGTGCTGACGATCCACAACATCGCCTTCCAGGGCCAGTTCGGCGCCGACATTTTCTCCGGCCTCAGACTGCCGCCCCACGCCTTTGCGACCGAAAGCATCGAGTATTACGGCAATATCGGCTTCCTCAAGGGCGGCCTGCAGACGGCGCACGCGATCACGACAGTCAGCCCCTCCTACGCGGCCGAGATCCTGACACCGGAATTCGGCATGGGCCTGCAGGGCGTCATCGCAAGCCGGGTCGATTCGCTGCACGGTATCGTCAACGGCATCGACGCCGATATCTGGAATCCGGCGACCGACCCGGTCGTCCACACGCACTACACCGCCTCGACGCTGAAGAGCCGCCTCGAGAACCGCACGGCCGTTGCCGAATTCTTCGGACTGCATCAGGACAATGCACCGATCTTCTGCATCGTCAGCCGGCTGACCTGGCAGAAGGGCATGGACGTCGTTGCCGCCACCGCCGACCAGATCGTCGAAATGGGCGGCAAGCTCGCCATTCTGGGCTCGGGCGATGCGGCCCTGGAAGGTGCGCTTCTGGCCGCCGCCGCCCGTCATCCCGGTCGAATCGGGGTCTCCATCGGCTACAACGAACCGATGTCGCATCTGATGCAGGCGGGCTGCGATGCCATTATCATCCCGTCGCGTTTCGAGCCCTGCGGCCTGACCCAGCTCTACGGTCTGCGCTACGGATGCGTGCCGATCGTTGCCCGCACGGGCGGGCTCAACGACACCGTTATCGACGCAAATCACGCTGCCCTGGCGGCCAAAGTGGCAACCGGAATACAATTCTCGCCGGTCACCGCGTCTGGTCTGTTGCAGGCGATCCGCCGCGCTCTACATCTCTATGCCGATCAAAAAGTCTGGACCCAACTGCAAAAGCAGGGCATGAAATCGGATGTTTCGTGGGAGAAGAGCGCCGAGCGCTATGCTGCCCTCTATTCAAGCCTCGCCCCGAAAGGCAAGTGACAGAAAATGAACAAGTCCGTATCTACCACGCCGTATCAGGATCAGAAGCCGGGTACCTCGGGTCTTCGCAAGAAAGTCCCGGTCTTCCAGCAGCCGAATTATGCCGAGAACTTCATCCAGTCGATCTTCGATTCGCTGGAAGGGTTCCAGGGCAAGTGCCTCGTCATCGGCGGCGACGGACGCTACTACAACCGGGAAGTCATCCAGAAGGCGATCAAGATGGCCGCCGCCAATGGCTTCGGCAAGGTGATCGTCGGCAAGGGTGGCATTCTGTCGACCCCGGCAGCCTCGCACATTATCCGCAAATACAAGGCCTTCGGCGGCATCATCCTTTCGGCCAGCCATAACCCCGGCGGCCCGACTGAAGACTTCGGCATCAAGTACAACATCAGCAATGGCGGCCCGGCGCCGGAAAAGATCACCGACGCGATCTATGCGCGCACCAAGGTGATCGATACCTACAAGATCGCCGACTTCGCCGATGTGAACCTCGACCGTATCGGCAAGGACGAACTGCCCGGCGGCATGATCCTCTCGGTGCTGGATTCCGTGGAAGACTACACGGCGCTCATGGAAGAGCTGTTCGACTTCCCGGCGATCCGCAACCTCATCAGCCTCGGCTTCCGCATCGCCTTCGACGCGATGAGCGCCGTCACCGGCCCGTATGCCAAGGAAATCTTCGAGAACCGTCTCGGCGCGCCATCTGGTTCCGTTCGTAATTTCATGCCGCTGCCGGATTTCGGCGGCCACCATCCGGATCCGAACCCGGTTCACTGCAAGGAACTCTACGACGAGATGATGGGCGATGACGCGCCCGATTTCGGCGCGGCTTCCGACGGCGACGGCGACCGCAACCTGATCATCGGCCGCGGCATCTTCGTGACGCCATCCGACAGCCTGGCGATCCTGGCTGCCAACGCCAACCTCGCCCCCGGCTATTCCGGCGGTCTCGCGGGCATCGCCCGCTCGATGCCGACCTCGGGCGCCGCCGACCGCGTCGCCGAGCGTCGCGGCATCGGTATGTACGAGACGCCGACCGGCTGGAAGTTCTTCGGCAACCTGCTCGACGCCGGCATGGCGACGATCTGCGGCGAGGAAAGTGCCGGCACCGGATCCAACCACGTACGCGAGAAGGATGGCCTCTGGGCCGTTCTCCTTTGGCTGAACATCCTCGCCGTTCGCGGCGAGAGCGTTCAGGACATCGTCACCCAGCACTGGCAGACCTACGGCCGCAACTATTATTCGCGCCATGACTACGAAGGCGTCGATACCGACGCTGCCAACGGTCTGGTCGCAAACCTGCGCAATCAGCTCGCCTCGCTGCCGGGCAAGAACTTCGGTCCGCTGAAGGTCGAAAAGGCTGACGACTTCGCCTACCACGATCCGGTCGACAAATCGGTCAGCGAGCATCAGGGCATCCGCATCCTGTTCGAAGGCGGTTCGCGCGTCGTTTTCCGGCTCTCGGGAACGGGAACCTCCGGCGCAACCCTGCGCGTCTACGTCGAGCGCTTCGAGCCGGATTCCACCCGTCACAACATCGAGACGCAGGAAGCCCTGGCCGACATCATCGCAGCCGCTGAAACCATCGCGGATATTCGCAGCCGCACCGGCCGCGACGCTCCCTCCGTGATCACCTGACCGGAGCGGCATGGCGGCGAACAAATCCGGGCAAGGCGGAGCAACGATCTTCGAGACCGGCGTTGACTTCGCCGTCTGGTCGCACAATGCCGGACAGATAGAACTCTGCCTGTTCGGCAAGGACGACAAGGAACTGGCCCGCCTGCCGATGGAGCGAGGTGACGACCACGTTCATCGCCTTTTCGTCGACGGCCTAAAGGAAGGCGCGCGCTACGGCTACCGCGCCGATGGCGTCTACGCACCCGATAGCGGCTTGTGGTTCGATCCGTCAAAGCTGCTCGTCGACCCATACGCGAAAGAGCTGGATCGCCCGTTCGTCTACGATCCCCTTCTCGGCACCTTTGGTGCCGAGACACAACATCTGGTGCCGAAGGCGATCGTCACCAGGGACATCCGCGTCAAACCCGAGAAACCGCTCTTTAAGCCCGGCGGCTTTGTCTATGAGGTCGCGGTCCGCCCCTTTACCATCCTGCATCCAGAAGTGCCCGAGGCCCAGCGCGGAACCGTTGCGGCCTTGGCGCATCCCGCGGTGATCGCTCACCTGAAGCGCATCGGCGTCGATGCCGTCGAGCTGATGCCGATCACCGCCTGGATCGACGAACGCCACCTGCCGCCGCTCGGCCTCAGAAACGGCTGGGGCTACAACCCGGTCGGCTTCATGGCCCTCGACCCGCGTCTTGTTCCAGGCGGCGTGGCGGAGCTGCGCGACACGGTGGCAAAGCTCCATGCCGAAGGCATCGCGGTCATCCTCGACCTCGTCTTCAATCATACCGGCGAAAGCGACCGTTTCGGCGCGACGCTCTCGCTGCGTGGCCTCGACAATCTCTCCTTCTATCGCCACCTGCCAAGTCGGCCGGGAGAGCTCGTCAACGATACCGGCACCGGCAACACCGTCGCCTGCGACCATCCGTATATCCGGCAACTTGTCATCGACAGTCTCCGCCACTTTGTTCTGGGCGCCGGGATCGACGGCTTCCGGTTCGACCTCGCCCCTGTCCTAGGCCGCACAGTGAACGGTTTCGAGGGTCACGGCGAAACGCTGACGGCGATGCTCGCCGACGATGTGCTCGCCGACCGGGTGATGATCGCTGAACCCTGGGATATCGGACCCGGTGGCTATCAACTCGGCAACTTCCCCTCTCCCTTCCTCGAGTGGAACGATCGCGTGCGCGACGACCTCAGATGCTACTGGCGCGGCGACGACTGGAAGACCGGGCCGCTCGCGACCGCGCTTGCCGGCTCTTCGGACATCTTTTCCCGCGACGGCGGACAGGCGACACGCAGCGTCAACTTTCTCGCCGCCCATGACGGCTTCACGCTCAAGGATCTCGTCTCCTACAGCGGCAAGCACAACGAGGCGAACGGCGAGCAGAACCGCGACGGCCACAACGAGAACCACTCCTGGAACAATGGCGTCGAGGGCGATACCCGCTATCCTGACATCATCTGCCGCCGCCGCGATGATCTGAAGGCACTGCTATCGACGCTTTTCGCCACCCGGGGCAGCATCATGCTGACAGCAGGCGACGAAGCGGGCCGCAGCCAGCATGGCAACAACAATGCCTATTGCCAGGACAACGAAATCACCTGGGTCGATTGGGCTGCCCTGGACGACGAGCTGATTGCGCACACGGCTTTCGTGTCCGGCCTGCGCAAACGGTTCTCCGTCTTCTCGGAAATGAATTTCTTCTCCGGCAACGGCGATGTCGAGTGGATATCTCCCTCCGGCCAACCGATGAGCGTGCAGGAGTGGGAGACGCCGAACGGGTCGACCCTCGGGATGCTGCTTTCGACGCGCGACTCGGAAAGCGGCAAGGCAGCAAAACTGGCGATTCTGTTAAATCGTTCGGGCGGCGAGGAGACTTTTGCCCTGCCTGGACCCGCCGCATGGTGCCCTCTTGCCCCCGATGCGTCGAAAAAATCGGTGACGTCGGCAGCCGTGCCAAGGCGCTCCGTCGTTTTCTACCTTCAAAGTTGATCCGACGGCTTCGGCTCAGCGATTCCTTGTCGCAATCGTCACAATCCCGCTGTAAGGCTTGCGCTGCCGCTTTTTCATGAGGAATCAATGGTCAAGGAAATTTCGCTTGCCGATGTGCGCGCGCTTGTAGGGACTGAAACCGGCCTCTCGGACTGGATTCTTGTCGATCAGGCCATGATCGATGCTTTTGCGCATGCAACCAATGATCATCAATTCATTCATGTCGATCCTGAGCGCGCCGCTGCGAGCCCGTTTGGCGGCACGATTGCCCATGGTTTCCTGACGCTGTCGCTGCTTTCGTCGATGAACTACAACAGCCTGCCCAAGGTGCGCGAGCAGACCATGGGCATCAACTATGGCTTCGAAAACGTCCGCTTCCTGTCGCCCGTCAAATCTGGCGCGCGCATCCGCGCCCATTTTGTTCTGGCCGAGGCCCGCTTTCGCGGCGCCGGAATGCTGATGACGAGCTATGATGTCTCGATCGAGATTGAAAACGAGAAGAAGCCGGCACTCACGGCGCGCTGGATCACCATCATCCAGTTCGATCCCAAGGATCGGCCCGAAAACATCTAGAAAACGCTATCGAAATCGATGACGTGCCTGATCACCTCGCCGGCATGCAGCCGATCGAAGGCTTCGTTGATGCCCTCGAGCGGACCGGTTGACGACAATAGGCGATCCACCGGCAGCTTTCCCCGCCGGAAGAGCCCGACGAAACGCGGGATGTCCCGGCTCGGCACGCAGCTGCCGAGGTAGCTCCCCAGCACGCGCCGCTCATCGGCAACGAGGCTGACGGCGGAAATTGCAAACTGACTGGACGGATTGGCCAACCCCGCCGCGGCCGTCGTGCCGCCGCGCCGTGTGATGCGGTAGGCGAGATCGAAGGCTTTGGCGGCACCGGCCATTTCAAGCGCATGGTCGACGCCGCCCTTCGTCGCCTCGCGAATCTGCTCCACCACATCGGGATCGCTTGCGACAAAGCCATCGGTGGCACCGAGCGACAGGGCAATCCCCAGCTTCTCGGGAGCAAGGTCGACCGCGATGATACGCTCGGCACCCGACGCCACGGCGCCGAGCACCGCAGCCAGCCCGACACCGCCAAGACCGACAACGGCAACCGTCTGCCCCGGCTGCACGCGGCAGGTATTCACCACCGCACCGACACCCGTCAACACCGCGCAACCGAACAGCGCGGCATGGGTAAAAGGGATATCGGCATCGATGCGGATCGCCGAATGACGGGAGACGACAGCGTGAGTCGCAAAGCCCGAAACGCCGAGATGATGATGGATAGGAACCTCCGCGCAGCTGAGCCGCCGCGCACCCGACAGCAGCGTCCCCCTGCCGTTGGCGTCGGCGCCCGGAATGCAGAGCGCCGGTCGTCCCTCCGCGCAGGGCAGGCAATGGCCGCAACTCGGCATGAAACTCATCACGACGTGGTCGCCGGGCGCCAGATCGGTCACACCACCGCCGACCGCTTCCACCGTGCCTGCCGCCTCGTGCCCGAGCGCCATCGGCACCGGCCGGGGCCTATCGCCATTGATGACGGATAGATCGGAATGGCAGAGCCCGGCCGCGCCGATCCGGACGAGAATTTCGTCCTGCCCTGGCGGCGCCAGCTCGATCTCCTCGATCGACAGCGGCCGGCTCACCGCATATGGCGGAGCGACCGGCGAATGGCGCAGTACCGCAGCACGTATTTTCATGGGCCCCTCCCGCAAACGGCTACTGCAGACTAGCCGCTCCCGGAATGCAACCGCAACAGGACTTTGGTTATACCGACGTCCCTACGACGCCCCGTTGATCTCGACGATGTTGCGATCGGGATCGAGCAGATAGGCTTGCGGAAACCCTGCCGGCCCGTCGCGCCTCAGACGCAGCCGCCAGGGATCGCCCTCCGGCGCATCCTCGCGAAAACCCTTGGCGATCAAGCCACGGATGCATCCCTCGAAATCGTCAGTGCGGAACGCAAAATGCCCGTCGGTGGTGTCGATGGTCGCATTACGCCGGAATGTCCCGTCCGGATTGACGATCATGTGGACCTGCAGCGCTCCGCAGGCAAACCATGCTCCGACCGAGCTGAACGCCGGCCTTGCGATCTGTTCGAGCCCGAAGACATCGCGATAGAAGGCAACCGACCGGCCGAGATCCGTGACGACAATGGAAACGTGATGCAGCATCATGGAAGGCACTCCGCAATCCTTGCGACGGCGCTCCGATCAGGACCAGCCGCCCCTACCGGATGATGCACCCATGGCGGTGGCCTTGCAACGTCAAGCCCTATAGGACACGAGCGGAAACCGGTAGTGCTCTCAAAATGAATACGATCGAACTCGACCCGAACAACGCCCCACCTCCGGAGTGGTCAGTGGCGGCGGTCATCGTGATGCTCCATGAAGTTGATATATTTCATACTGCATTCGATCTTGCCGAACAGCATGTGTCCGCCGGTATCCCTGTTGGCACCCTCTTCCAACGCCGCCCCGGCATCGGCTCCCAGGCAATTCAGTACACCGCGTATCACAGGGGCTGGGTCCAGATCGTCTTCATATCCCGCGATCATCGTCGCTCTCAGGGAATAGTCGTAGGAGGAGTGAGACCGCTCTGCTTGAAGCAGTCCGCGACTGAACGATTGAATTTCTGCTTGATCCACACATTGCAAAACTTGGCAGTGCGGCCCGACACTTCTGTCCGGCGCGCCTGGGCTTCAACGGCAACGGCGACCAGCATTGTGACTGCTGTGCCTGCGACGCAAGCGTGCAAGGGACCCATAGGAAGCTCCCGCCGAAAGTAACGCGGAAACATAGCGCAAATTTCATGTAAGCGTGAGGCAGCGGGCTCTACCTAATATGAATGCGTGTAGCCTCGGGAGTTGCCGATGTTCTCCCAACGAGGGACGAGGAACATGCCGGACGAACGCCTATCTTGGCCAGTCGGCGGAGAGCCTTATGCCCCCCTTTGACGTCTTCTCAACGAAAAGCCGTCCCCACGACCGATGTCGCACGATCAGGGGGACGGCTTGAGTGATCTATTCAGTGCGCCGCGTCTTCGGCACCCTCGGCCAACAGGCCGAAGACGAAATCGGCAAACGAGCGCCAGCATTCGACGCGGAACGTATCGTCTTCCGTGCGGAACAGCACGATCTCGGCCTTGCCGAACAGCGTGCGCGAGCAGGCGCCGACGGGGAAGGCTTCGAGCGACAGGTCCTGCGGGCAGCCGGTGGAGATTGTGGTCTCGGCACCCGGGCCGGAGACGATGATCGCGACGTTGCGGTGCGAGACGTCGGTTGCCGAATGAAGCACTTCCGCCTTCGCGAGAGCGCTCATCAGGTCTGCACCGCTCTCGTCGATAACGAGCCATTCGTCCGGGCCGAGCCAGAGGGCGGCGCGGCCACCCTTGCGGCCCGAGGTCTTCGGTGCGTTGGGTATGGTCACGCCAAGCGCAGAGGAAAGCGCCTTGAGCGACTCGGCCGGTGCGCGAAGCGCAACGCGCGTGGCGAACGGTGCAGGCGTCAGCCGTACGCTGGCGGAGCCGCCCTGCTTACCCGAGAGAACGGATGTGCGAACTGCCGTATCAGCCATTGATGCGGCCTCCTTCCTTGTCAAAGAACACCATGTCCGTCACCTCGACCGCGATGGTCTTGTCGGGCATCGGCACATAGAGCGTCTCGCCCATCCGCTTGCGACCGCCGGCGACCAGCGCGAATGCGATCGACTTCCCAAGGTTCTCCGACCAGTAGGACGAGGTGACGTGACCCAGCATCGTCATCGGCTTCGGCTCGTTTGGGTTGGCGACGATCTGGGCGCCTTCTTCGAGCACCAGCTGCGGATCCTTGGTGACGAGGCCGACCAGCTGCTTGCGGCCTTCCTTGACGAGATCCGGCCGCTTCAGGCCGCGAATGCCGACGAAGTCGGTCTTCTTCTTCGATACCGCCCAGTTGAGGCCGGCATCGTCAGGGGTCACGGTTCCATCCGTGTCCTGGCCGACGATGATATAGCCCTTCTCGGCGCGAAGAACGTGCATCGTCTCCGTGCCGTAGACGCAGGCGCCGAGCGGTTCGGCCTTGGCCCAGACCGCTTCGAGAACCGACTGGCCGTAATCGGCCGGCACGTTGATTTCAAAGCCGGTTTCGCCGGTGAACGAGACGCGGAAGAGCCGCGCCGGAACACCCATGACCGTGCACTCGGCAACGCTCATATGCGGGAACGCCTCGTTGGAGATATCGACGCCCTCGACCAGCGGCGCGATGATCTCGCGTGCCTTCGGACCCTGCACAGCGATGACGG
Organism: Rhizobium grahamii; assembly: GCF_009498215.1. Classification (NCBI taxonomy): domain Bacteria; kingdom Pseudomonadati; phylum Pseudomonadota; class Alphaproteobacteria; order Hyphomicrobiales; family Rhizobiaceae; genus Rhizobium; species Rhizobium grahamii. The sequence continues at coordinate 2,818,441 of NZ_CP043498.1, forward strand.
CCCACTGCTCTGTCACCGAGGTCAGCCACACTTTCAGATGCGGGAATTCGGTCTGCAGATAGTCTTCCATGTGGTTCAACACGCGCGGCGCACCGCCCGTCGTCGTCGTCACGTGGAAGCGATCGTCGGCGAGACGCCCGACGACGCCGTCGTCATAAACGAAGCCGTCGTCGCGGGTCATGATGCCGTAGCGGCACTTGCCGGGCTTCAGCGTGTCCCAGGCGTTGGTGTACATCAGGTTCATGAACTCGGCGGCATCAGGGCCGACGACCTCGATCTTGCCGAGCGTCGAGGCATCGAACACGCCGGCCACATCACGCGCCGTCTTGCATTCGCGCGCGACCGCCTGGTGCATGGTTTCGCCGGCACGCGGATAAAACCAAGCGCGCTTCCAGTTGCCGACATCCTCGAACACCGCACCTTGGGCTTCTTCCCACTGGTGCAGCGGCGTCTTGCGCGTCGGGTCGAACAGCTCGCCGCGCGAATGCGCGATCAGCGTTCCGTAGGTCACCGGCGTATAAGGTGCGCGGAAGGTGGTGAGACCCACCTGCGGGATCTCCTTGCCCAGCATCTCGGCGGCGATCGCCAGGCCGTGCATGTTGGAAAGCTTGCCCTGGTCGGACGCCATGCCGTTGGTGGTGAAGCGCTTGATGTGCTCGATCGAGTGCATCCCCTCGCGAACGGCAAGGCGGATATCCTTGGCGCAGACGTCGTGCTGGAAATCGATGAAAGCCTTGGCGCTGGTCTCCGGACCCGCCCCTTCGGCCGCACCGATCATCCCGCCGGTCCACTGATGCGCCTGCTCGGCCGAGATGCTGATCTTGCCCGCCGCCGTCTTGCCGGCAGCCTGCGCCATCAGCTCGCCGGCGGCAAGCGATTCCTCGATGGTGCGCTGCAGATCGTCGGTGCCGTTGCAGGCGCCGACGGAGAGGCAATCCTGCGCATAGGTGCCAGGCAGGAAACGCTGCGTCTCCGGCTCGAACTTCACCTTGCCGCGCGACTGCGAGAACAGGTGCACCGAAGGCGTCCAGCCTGCCGAAACCAGCAGAGCATCGACCGCGATCTTGCGCGGCGAGCCGCCGCCGTTGCGGGCGACCGTCATCGACGAAATGCGCAGCTTGCCCGAGGTGTTGACGACGGACTGGCCGGCGAGAACATCGATGCCAAGCGAACGTGCCTCGGCCAGAACCGCGGCACCCGGCGTCTGCCTGCAATCCACGATCGCCGCGATCTCGACGCCTGCGCGCTTCAGATCGAAGGCCGCCTCATAGGCCGAGTCGTGCGCCGTGTAGACGCCGACCTTCTGGCCGACGGCAACGCCGTACTGGTTGAGATACATGCGCGCGGCGGACGCGAGCATGATGCCTGGGCGGTCGTTGTTCGGGAACACCATGTGGCGCTCGATGGCGCCATTGGCGAGGATGACGCGCTTGGCCCGCAGCTGCCACAGACGCTCGCGCGGCAGATGGCGGCTCGGGTTGGCGACATGGTCGGTCACGCGCTCTGCGAGGCCGACGAAATTGTGGTTGTAATAGCCGAAAGCAGTGGTGCGGGTCAGAACCTGCACATTGTCCATCGCCTTTAGTGTGGCAACCGTCTTCTGCGCCCACTCGTAGCCGGACAGGCCATCGATCGTCACACCGCTATCGTAGCGCAGCGCACCGCCGACATCGGCCTGCTCGTCGCAGAGGATGACCTTGGCGCCGGTCTGCGCCGCGGCAAGTGCCGCCGAAAGACCGGCCACGCCGGCACCGACGACGAGCACGTCGCAATGCGCGTAACGGCCGGCATAGTGATCGGGATCGGCTTCTTTCGGCGCGACGCCGAGGCCGGCCGCGCGGCGGATGATCGGCTCGTAGACGCTCTTCCAGGCGGCCTTTGGCCACATGAAGGTCTTGTAGTAGAAACCGGCCGCGAAGAAGGGCGAGAGCAGGTTGTTGATGCCGCCGATATCGAAGGAAAGCGACGGGAAGCGGTTCTGCGATTCGACGATCATGCCGTCGAACACTTCCTGCACCGTGGCGCGCACGTTCGGCTGCTTGCGGGCGGCGTCACGCGACACGTCGATCAGCGCGTTCGGCTCCTCGGCGCCGGCCGATAGAATGCCGCGCGGGCGGTGATACTTGAACGAGCGGCCGACCAGATGGATGTTGTTGGCAATCAGCGCCGAGGCGACGGTGTCACCCTCGAGCGCCGTATAGGTCTTGCCGTCGAAGGTGAAGCGCGCGGTCTTGGCGGGCGTCAGGCGGCCCTTGCCTGATATACGGTTCGCAGCGCTCATTTCGCTTCTCCTTCGAGCTGCTCATAGGTCTCGACGGGAGCATGTGGCGTCGCGGCCGCACCGATATCGGGCTTCGGCTCGCCGGCCTTGTACGTCATGATGAACTTGTCGCTGATCGTGTCGCGCGCCGCGTTGAAGAAGCGGCCGCATCCGTGCTGGTGGCGCCAGCGTTCGAAGATCAGCCCCTTCGGGTTGTCGCGCAGGAAGAAGAACTCCTCGAACTGTTCGTCGGAGATCTCGGCGATGTTGGTCGGGCGGGCGATATGCGCATCGCCGGCACCGCGAAATTCGAGCTCGGAGCGCTCTTCCTGACAGTATGGGCAATAGATAAGAAGCATGATGTCCTCGTGTCAGTGCGCGACGGCTGCGGCGGCGGCTTCGTCGATCAGACGGCCGGTGCGGAAGCGGTCCAGCGTCAGGCCGGCATTGAACTTGTGCGCCTCGTCGCGGGCAATGAGGTGCGCGAAGAGATTGGCCGAGCCCGGCGTCGCCTTGAAGCCGCCGGTGCCCCAGCCGCAGTTGACATAGAGCCCCGGAACCGGCGTCTTCGACTGGATGGCCGAGCGATCCGGCGTGTTGTCGACGATACCGCCCCACTGGCGCATCATCTTGACGCGGCGGAACATCGGGAAGAGCTCGCAGATGGCATCGAGCGTATGCGTGATGATCTGCAGGCCGCCGGTCTGGCTGTAGGAATTGTACTGGTCGGTGCCGGCGCCGATGACGAGCTCGCCCTTGTCGGACTGCGAGATATAGGCATGCACCGTGTTGGACATGACCACGCAGGGGAAGATCGGCTTCAGCGGTTCCGATACCAGCGCCTGCAGCGGGCTCGATTGCAGCGGCACGCGCACATCGGCCATCTTCATGACCGTGGTCGTGTGGCCGGCGGCCGAAACGCCCACCTTCTTGGCACCGATGAAACCGCGCGATGTCTCGACACCGGTGACGCGCCCGTCGGGGCCGCGGCGGATGCCGGTCACTTCGCAATTCTGGATGATGTGGACGCCGCGATCGGACGCAGCACGCGCATAGCCCCAGGCAACAGCATCGTGGCGCGCAGTGCCGCCGCGACGCTGGAGAGCCGCACCATTGATCGGATAGCGGGCGCTGGCGGAGATATCGAGCGGCGGACAATAGGCTTTGGCCTGCTCCGGCGTCAGCCATTCATTGTCGATGCCGTAGAGGCGGTTGGCATGGATATGGCGCTTGAAGGACTGCTGGTCGTGCACATTGTGCGAGAGCATCATCACGCCGCGCGGAGAGTACATGACATTGTAGTTGAGATCCTGCGAGAGGTTCTCCCAGAGCTTCATCGAATGCTCGTAGATGTGCATGCTCTCTTCATAGAGATAGTTAGAGCGGATGATGGTGGTGTTGCGGCCGGTATTGCCGCCGCCGAGCCAGCCCTTTTCCAGTACCGCGACATTGGTGATGCCGTGCTCCTTGGCAAGATAGTAGGCGGCACCCAGACCATGCCCGCCGCCACCGATGATGATGACGTCGTATTCCGCGCGCGGCTCGGGCGAGGTCCATTGCTTGTCCCAGCCCTTGTGGCCTCTCAGGGCCTCTCGTGCCACGGCAAAAACCGAGTATCTACGCATCCGCCTTCATCTCCTTCAGGGGAAAGATCCCTTCTCGTCGGCAATACAAATCGCAAATCGAAATGCGGCACAACGTTTCTTTTGCGACGCGGAGGGGCTTTTGTTTTGACACTCGGCAAGAATGAACGAGGTTGGCTGTTCCGGTCGAAGCCAAGCGCGAGCCGACAATGCGCAACAGCCTGCCATCCTTGTTAATTTAGAGTATTCTCACTTACAATTTTTGAGCGCATAGTTCTCCCGCTGGATAGGCGCATTTGCGCGTCGAGGGTCTCGCGCCGACAGCAGAGGGCATTCACAATCCAAATTTCGACACGCGTGACAGAAAGCCCGCGTGCGACCTGATCAAAAGAAAACAGGCCGACGCGGCATGACGCCCGCTGTCTGGTCTCAGGGAGGATTAGCCATGCAATCGCATTTCATCACGCTTACGCTTGGCCTGTTTTTATCCGGGGCATCCCTTGCCAGCCCTGTCTTTGCCGCGGAGGACGCCCTGACAAAGGAGGAAGCGGCGTCGATCGGCGTTGACGCCTATCTTTACCTCTACCCGCTGGTGACCATGGATATCACTCGCGCGCAGGCAACCAATGTCGAAGCCGGCAAGACAATGGGCCGAGGCCCGGCCAACATGTTCACCAACGTCCCGGAGTTTCCGACTGCGGACTTCAAGGACGTCGTTCGGCCCAATTTCGATACTCTCTACTCGGTTGCCTGGCTTGATATGACAAAGGAACCGATGATCGTCTCGGCTCCTGATACGAATGGCCGCTTCTATCTGCTGCCCATGCTGGACATGTGGAGCGACGTCTTCGCCTCGCCGGGCTGGCGGACGACCGGGACCGCGAAGGCCGATTTTGCCGTCGTTCCGCCGGGCTGGTCGGGCAAGAACCTTCCCGCCGGAACACAAAGGATCGATGCGCCGACACCTTATGTCTGGGTCATCGGGCGCACAAAAACGGATGGACCGCCCGACTACGACGCCGTTCACAAGATCCAGGCCGGATATACCGTCACCCCACTGTCGCAATGGGGCAAGAAGGCCGAGCCGGCCAAGCTCGCGATCAACCCCGACATCGATATGAAAACCCCACCGAAGAAGACCGTGGACGGGATGACCACAGAGGACTTCTTCGCCTATGCCGCGGAAGTGCTGAAGGTCAATCCACCGCATATCACCGACCAGCCGATCATCAGCCGGATGAAGCGGATCGGGCTCGAACCAGGCAAGAGCTTCGACAAGAGCAAGGTGACGCCTGACATTGCCGAGGCCCTGAAGACCGTGCCGGCAGAGGCCCAGAAACTGATGGAGTGGAAAGTTCCGACACTCGCTCGCGTGTCCAACAACTGGTCGATGAACACCGACACCATGGGCGTCTACGGCAACTACTACCTGAAGCGGGCGATCGTCGCGCAGATGGGCCTTGGCGCCAACCTGCCGGAGGACGCGATCTATCCGCTCAACCTTGGCGACGAGAAGGGAAACCCGCTGAACGGCGCGAACAGCTACAAGCTCCATTTCGACAAGGCGACCCTGCCGCCGGTCAAGGCATTCTGGTCCGTCACGCTCTATGATCCGGAAGGATTCCAGGTCGGCAACAGCCTCAACCGCTTTGCCGTCAGCAGCTGGATGCCCTTCGTCTACAATGCGGACGGATCACTTGATCTCTATTTCCAGAACAAGAGCCCGGGCGAGGACAAGGAAGCCAATTGGCTGCCCGCGCCCGCAGGGCCTTCAACCTGACAATGCGCCTCTACGGTCCGGAGAGCCAGGCTTTGACTGGAAAATGGAACCCGCCGGCCGTGGAGATGATACAGCCACTCCAGCAGGTTACGGCTCAGTGACCGCGTTTGCCGGAGGCAGCGGCCGACGCTGCCTCGGCTTCCTGCTGCAGACGCAGGGCCTTCAACTTTTCCGTCTTCTTTTCGCGAGCTGCGACCTCGGCGTCCATGATGGCTTTCGCGGTCGCGTCGGTAATAGCGGCCTTGTCACGGGCCGAGAGCTTAGTTGGGTTGGAGGGTTCATTCTCGGAAGCCATCTGCACTCTCTCTATTTGAAGCAAGCGGGGTCGTGACAGTTCACCGCGCGGGGCGAACTGCCTTCTTGGGAGCGGGAAGGAGACCTTCACGCTGAAGCTTCTTGCGCGCGAGCTTGCGCTGGCGACGGATAGCTTCGCCCTTTTCGCGGGCACGCTTTTCCGACGGCTTTTCGTAGGCGGTGCGCGCCTTGAATTCGCGGAAGAGACCTTCGCGCTGCATCTTCTTTTTCAGAACGCGAAGCGCCTGGTCGACATTGTTGTCTCGAACGAGAACCTGCAAATTCTTTCCTTTCCTGCGGCAACACCTTTGCCGGTTAGTGGGTGGAGATTACTTCCGCACCCGGATGCTTGACATTTTCAACCACGATCCGCCGCTTGTGTCCGCTGCAGCGGCAACCGGCTGAGCCGAGGATGTCGATTGGGCCGCATCGATATCGCTCTCAAAGATGCGGCGGTCGAAATTCTCGCCCTCGAACCGGACCCGATATTGAGAGCGACGGCCCTCCGATGGAAGAACGGCTGCTATTCTGCAGGTTCTGCTCTCCATCTCCGTGCGGACCAGACCGTCTTTCAGTACGATGCTGTCGCCGACGGTGTACTTCGGCGTTTGCGCCATTACTTTTACCAACTTGCCTTGGTCGTAAAAACATAAAGGCCGGGTTTGACCCCGACCTTCGCCATAAGGCTCTCGGCTGCCAGTACATCCGTGGTCAGCGGAGCCGAATGAGAATTACGCCGCGCGGAGGTTGTCGGCAGAGTTCTTGCCGGATCTCTTGTCGCGAACCACATCATAGGTGATTTTCTGACCATCGGACAGGCTGCCCATGCCAGCGCGCTCGACAGCGGAAATATGAACGAAAACGTCCGTGCTGCCGTCGTCAGGCTGAATGAAACCAAAGCCCTTGGTGCTATTGAACCACTTAACGGTACCAGAATTCATAACGATCTCCTTTCATTAGTCGTTACTGCCATGCGTCTATTCACAAGGCTAAGATCGATTTTGAGAGGAAATCTGACAGAGCTTCACGCCCTTTGACAAAGGTCACAACCAACAGTCGATGATGCGCTTATATATCGCGAACTGCGGAATAAACAAGGCAGAAGGCCGCACCAATTGGGTTCCGACCGCTCAGGCGCCCCCTTCCGAGGATCTGTCGTCGCCAAACAGCTACGCTAGGCTGCCACGCTGCTGCTTTCGAAAAACACCTCTTGCCGGTCGCGCCCACGGTTTTTTGCAGCGAGAACCGCTAGAACATATGGACTTCCCCCATCATTCTGGTATCCGCATCCTCAATCGCAAGGCTGGTGCTGCGCGAACTAAATATTTTTTGCCTCTGGCGCCTTGCCGACGCCGGCATCAACCAAACCAAAGGAACGTGATTCTCGTGCAGGTACTTGTCCGCGATAACAATGTCGATCAGGCTCTCCGCGCTCTCAAGAAGAAGATGCAGCGCGAAGGTATTTTCCGCGAAATGAAGATGCGCGACTACTACGAAAAGCCGTCGCAGAAGCGTGCTCGCGAAAAGGCCGAAGCCGTTCGCCGTGTTCGCAAGCTGGCTCGCAAGCGGGCACAGCGCGAAGGTATCGTCGCACGCTAAGCGTAGCTGTCGTTATTTCGACGTTTTCAGATGCATGTTGGCGGGGGCGATCTGTTCGCCACCGCCTTTTTTAATTTGCTGCTGAAGTTTGCCCGTTCTGGAAAGAGGACCGGCTGAACTGGGGGAAAACGAGCCCGCATGGCTGACATCACCAAGACCCGCTCTCTGCGTTCGCCGAAAATCGCTGTTCTTCCGGTTTTCGCTATCGTCACCGCGCTAGGCCTTGCTGGCTGCACGACAAACAATACCTCCGATGCGGTGATCCGCATCGACAAGGCGCAGGGTTCGCAGGAAAATATCGCGTCGCTGACCTCGGTCATCAACGCCAATCCGAAGGATCCGGAAGGCTACAACGTACGGGGCTCGGCCTATGGCCGCGGCGGTGATTTCCGCCAGGCGCTGAACGACTTCAACACTGCCCTTCAGCTCAATCCGCGCTTCTACCAGGCCTACGCGAACCGCGCCCTGGTCTACCGCAACATGGGCCAGCAGCAGCAGGCGATCCAGGACTACAACGCCGCGCTGCAGATCAACCCGAACTACGATGTCGCCCTGATCGGTCGCGGCAATGTCTACCGGACCGCCGGTCAGGACGATGCCGCGTTCAACGATTTCAACAAGGCGATCCAGAACGGCACCACCGACGGTCGCGCCTATCACAATCGCGGTCTGCTCTTCCAGAAGCGCAACCAGCAGGACAAGGCGATCGACGACTTCTCGAAGGCGATCTCGCTGTCGCCGAACGCGCCGGAACCATATAACGGCCGCGGCATTTCCTACATCGCACTGAATGACGACGACAACGCGTTCGCCGACTTCAACCACGCGATCGAGCTGAACGGCAACCTGGCGGAATCCTGGGCAAACCAGGCGCTGGTCTACGAGCGCCGCGGTGAAAAGGACAAGGCCGCCCGCTCTTACCGTCATGCGATCGGTCTCGATCCGAAGTATCAGCCGGCAAAGGACGGTCTTGCCCGCGTGGGCGCCTCGACCTCCGGCTAAGAATGGGAGCAGCCGATGGCAGCAAGGAAACGAGTTGTCGTCATCGGCTCCGGCATTATCGGCGCTTCGATTGCCTGGCACCTGAGCCGGCGAAGCGCCGACGTCACCGTGATCGCGGAAGACATTGGCGGCGTCGCGACGCCGAACTCCTTTGCCTGGATCAATGCCAGCTGGGGCAATCCTGAATTCTACTTTCGCTTTCGCCGTCGCGCGATGACGGGATGGAAACGACTGTCCGTCGATCTTCCCGGCCTGCCCCTCTCCTGGTGCGGCAGTCTCTGCTGGGATCTTCCCCCTGAACAATTGGAAGCCTTCGCCAGCGAGCACAGCCGTTGGGGCTATGGCATCGAACGCATCGGGCGCTGCGACATATCGCTCCGCGAACCCTATCTGGCCGAAGCGCCAGATCTTGCGGTGGCTGTCGCAGAGGAAGGCGCCGTCGAACCGGTTGCCGCGGCCCGAATGATGCTTGCCGATGCCGAGGCGCACGGCGCGCGCTTCGTGACAGGCGACGTCAGCGGCTTCATCAGGCGTGGCGAACGCATTGCCGGCGTCGTCAGCTCCGTCGGCATGTTCGAGGCCGACGATGTGGTTCTGGCGGCTGGCGCCGGCGCCATTCCATTGGCTGAGGGTGTCGGCATCACGATTCCGCTCACGACGCCGCCCGGACTTCTCGTTCACTCGCGCCCCTTCGAAAGGCGCCTGAACGGCCTTGTTATCACAACATCGACGGGCTCTACGTTGCCGTCATGCACTCCGGCGTGACGCTTGCGCCCCTCGTTGGATTACTCGCCTCTAGCGAGATTTTATCGGAGCAACCCGAGCCGGAACTTGCAGCCTTCCGGTTGTCGCGCTTTTGATCACATCGGACATAAATTTGAACACGCGAAATGCGCGCGACATGTTTTAGTGTGTTGCAAGGATTTGATGCTGTCCCTAACATGCGGCTGCTTCGATAGCAGGCTATCGGACAAAAGCATTATGTATTGAGGGCAATCGTGGTGATCCAGTTTTTTGCTTTCAAACCCATCATTGCCTTAGGCGCCAGCGTTTTTTCACCCCGGGAACGAAGAAAGTTCTCATGAAGCGACGCTTCCGTTTCTTCCCCAAGGCATCGATCGGCACCTACCTGATCGCGATGGCGCTCGCCACCTCGCTGCCTATTTTTGCGCTCGTCGCCCTGCTCCTCGGCCAGCTCGAAGACAACCAGCGGTCCACCCTCAAGCGTGAAACCGCACAGGATGCAACGGCGCTCGCGCGATCCGTCGACCGACAGCTGCAGGATATGGCTACAACCCTGAGGTTGTTGTCGACGTCGCCGGAACTCGAGAATAGCGACTTCGCAGCCTTTCACCAGCGCACGGAGACTGCCCTGCGTGCCGATACGCTTTACGTTATCGCGGCGGAAGCGAACGGGGAGCAGCTCCTGAACACCCGGGTCGATTTCGGCAGCCAGCTCCACCAGGTGGGCAATATGCCGTCACTCGAATCCGCGTTGAAATCCGGCCGGATCGAAGCCTCCGATGTCTTTCGCGGACGAACGGTCGGCGATTGGGTCTATAACGTCACGATGCCGATCAAGATCGGCCGTGTCGCGGCGCTGATCATCACGCAGAACGCCCGCGACCTCGCCAAGATCGTCTCGACCGAAGGCCTTCCTGCCGACTGGTCCGCGGCCATCATCGACCAGAGCGGCCACGTCGTCGCCTCTGTCGGTGCGAGCAACATCGGCTTCGGGGAAGCCTTCGACCCTCGTATTTTGCCTTCGCTCGTCGATTCCAGCGGCGTCTATGAAGATCCCACCGTCCTTCCGCGAACGCTGCTCGGCTACGCACAGATCCCCGGCTGGTCCTGGAAGGCGATCGTCTGGGGGCCGATGGCAACCGCGCAATCCTCAATCCTGACGACCTGGCGCTTTCTCATCATCGGTGGCCTCGCGCTGCTGATCGTCGCGGTCGTGGCTGCCTACATCGTTGCCCGCCAGGTCCGCAGCACCATCCGCGCGATTGCCGACATGGCGATCCGTATGGGCGAAGGCCAGATCGTCGCCCCAATCGAAACCAGCGTCATCGAAGCCAACCAGGTCGCCGTCGCACTTTCGAACGCCTCCTTCGATCGCAGCCAGACCGAAGACCGCCTGCATTTCGTCATGAACGAGCTGGTACACCGTACGAAGAACCTTTTGGCGCTCGCGCAGGCGATGATGCGGCAGCTGGCCAAGCAAACCGGTACGGTGCAGGAGTTCCAGGCAGCGGTGTCGCACCGTCTCGACGGCCTGTCCCGCTCGATCCAGCTTCTGACGAGCGAGCAATGGGCAGGCGCCTCGCTCCGGCGCGTCATCGATATCCACCTCGACGCCTTCCCGCAGGCCCTGCCGCAGATCGAGATAACAGGCAACGACTTCATGCTGAAGCCGGAGGCCGTCCAGAACCTCGGCCTGGCAATCCATGAACTGGCGACCAACTCGGTGAAGTATGGCGCCCTTTCGGTGCCACAGGGCCGCATCCGCTTCTACTGGCAGACCATTCAGGAAGAAGGACACGCCGAGGAGATGCTGCGCTTCATCTGGGAGGAAGTGAATGGGCCTCCTGTACAGACGCCGACCCATACCGGCTTCGGAACGACGGTGATCAAGAACCATGCCGCTGCGGCCTTCAGCGGTACGGTTACAGTCGACTTCTTGCCGCGCGGCCTTCGCTGGGAACTCACAGCTCCTCGTCGGGTGCTGGAGCGTAAGTAAGCCAAGCTTTACCAGAAAGAAAAGGGCGCGTAACGCGCCCTCCCCTTCAGATCATCAAACCATATGATTCAGTGGCCGATCGCCTTGTTGATTTCCTCGGTGACCTTCTTGGCATCGCCGAGCAGCATCATCGTGCCGTCCTTGTAGAACAGCGTGTTGTCGATGCCGGCGTAGCCGGAGCCGAGCGAGCGCTTGACGAAGAGGCAGGTCTTCGCCTTGTCGACATCGAGGATCGGCATGCCGTAGATCGGCGAGGTCTTGTCGTCGCGTGCCGCCGGATTGGTCACGTCATTAGCACCGATGACATAGGCAACGTCGGCCTGCGCGAACTCCGAGTTGATGTCCTCGAGCTCGAAGACTTCATCATAGGGTACGTTGGCTTCCGCCAACAGCACGTTCATATGGCCCGGCATGCGGCCTGCGACCGGATGGATCGCGTACTTCACCTCGACGCCGTTCTTCTTCAGATTGTCGGTCATTTCGCGAAGGGCGTGCTGTGCCTGCGCCACCGCCATGCCGTAGCCGGGCACGATGATGACCTTGGAGGCATTCGCCATCAGATAGGCCGCATCCTCGGCCGAACCGAGCTTGACCGTCTTATCGGAATTGTCTGTGCCGCCCGAAGCCGTCTCGCCGCCGAAGCCGCCGAGGATGACCGAAATGAATGAGCGGTTCATGCCCTTGCACATGATGTAGGACAGGATCGCACCCGACGAACCGACCAGCGCGCCTGTGATGATCAGCGCCAGGTTGCCGAGCGTGAAGCCGATGCCGGCGGCCGCCCAGCCCGAATAGGAGTTCAGCATCGACACGACGACCGGCATGTCGGCGCCGCCGATCGGCACGATCAGCAGCACGCCGAGCGCCAGCGACAGAACGACCACCGCCCAGAAATCGAAATGGCTTTCCGTTGCCGCGAGCCCGACGATGAAGAGCACGATCAGCGCCAGCAGCGCGATATTGATGACGTGCCGGAAGGGCAGCATGATCGGCTTGCCGGACATCCGCCCATCAAGCTTCAGGAAGGCGATGATCGAGCCGGTGAAGGTCAAGGCGCCGATCGCAACCCCGAGCGCCATTTCGATCCTTGCCTCGGTGTGGATCTCGCCAATATTGCCGATACCGAAGGATGACGGCGTGTAGAGCGCCGACGCCGCGACCAATACGGCGGCAAGGCCGACCAGCGAGTGGAACCCGGCAACCAGCTGCGGCATGGACGTCATCGGAATGACGCGGGCGATATAGGCGCCGGCACCGCCGCCGATGGCGAGACCGAGGACGATCAGCGCAAGGCCGCCGAAGGACGGCGTCGCCAGCGTCAGCGTGGTGAGGATGGCGATACCCATGCCGGCCATGCCGTAGAGATTGCCCTTGCGGCTGGAGGCCGGATGGGAAAGCCCGCGCAATGCCAGGATGAAGAGGACGCCGGAAACAAGATAAAGGAAGGCTGCGATACTGCTCATGCGGTCCTCACTTGTCCTTCTTCTTGTACATCGCCAGCATGCGCTGGGTGACAAGGAAGCCGCCGAAGATGTTCACCGAGACGAGGACCAGCGCGACGAAGCCGAAGCCGGTCGCAAGCCCGCTCGTCGAAATGCCGACCGCCAGAAGCGCGCCGACGACGATGACCGAGGAGATCGCGTTGGTGACCGCCATCAGCGGCGTATGCAGCGCCGGCGTCACCGACCAGACGACGTAGTAGCCGACGAAGATCGCCAGCACGAAGATCGCGAACTGGAACACGAAGGGATCGATCGCGCCGCCTGTGGCGGCACTTGCGGCCTCCGGTGCGTGAGCGGCAGCCGCCGTCACCGCGCTCACGGCCTGGTTCAATTGCTCCAGCGCCTTGTCCATTGCTTCACCGGCCATCAGTTATCCCCCTTCTTCGCGCCGCCGAAAGCCGGGTGCACGACTTCGCCCGCATGCGTCAGCATCGTCGCCTTGATCAGTTCGTCCTCGAGATTGAGGGCAACGGCCTTCGTCTCCTTGTTGACCATGGTCTCGAGGAAGGTGAGGAGGTTCTTGGCGTAGAGAGCCGACGCGCTGGCCGCGATCCGGCCGGCCATGTTGGCGTAACCGATGACGCGCACGCCATCGACATCGGCGACCTTGCCCGGCTTGACGCCCTCGATATTGCCCCCGCGTTCGACCGCGAGGTCGACAGCAACCGCGCCCGGCTTCATCGACTTCAGCATCTCACGCGACACCAGCTTCGGCGCCGGACGCCCGGGGATCAGGGCGGTGGTGATGACGATGTCCTGCTTGGCGATATGATCGGCAACAAGGGCCGCCTGCTTCGCCTGGTATTCCCTGGACATTTCCTTGGCGTAACCGCCGGCGGTTTCGGCCGCCTTGAACTCCTCGTCCTCGACGGCAATGAACTTCGCGCCGAGCGACGCAACCTGCTCCTTCGCCGCCGGACGAACGTCGGTCGCCGATACCGCAGCACCGAGACGACGCGCTGTGGCGATCGCCTGCAGGCCTGCAACACCAGCACCCATGACGAAGACCTTGGCAGCCGGAACAGTACCGGCCGCCGTCATCATCATCGGCATGGCACGGTCGTAGACCGCTGCGGCCTCGATGACTGCCTGATAGCCTGCAAGGTTAGCCTGTGAGGAAAGAACGTCCATCGACTGCGCGCGGGTGATGCGCGGCATCAGTTCCATGGCGAAGCTCGAAAGCCCGGCCTTGGCCATGGCGGCAATCGCCTCGTCGTTGCCATAGGGGTCCATGACTGCGATCACGATCGCGCCACTCTTGTAACCGCCGATCTCCTCGTCGGTCGGGCGCCGAACCTTCAGCACCACATCGGCTGTCGCAGCCGCACCGACCGAACCGATCCGTGCGCCGACCGCCTCGAACTCCGCATCCGGAATTTTCGACTTCGCGCCGGCGCCAGCCTCGACGACGACGTCAAGGCCAAGGCCGATCATCTTCTTCACGGTTTCGACGGACGCTGCGACGCGCGTCTCATCGCCCGTGGTTTCCTTCGCCACAAAAACAAGATTGCCCAACCGCCCCTCCTCCGGGTCAGCCAGTCTGCCGCAGGTCCTCCCCTGCCCAGCCCGAGCACTCAGTCAAAGCTTTTTGGAAAAGCCGCTCCTCCCCGAGGCCGCGCTTAGCGCAGCAGGACGAGGCCCGCGATAAAGACCGCCAGCAGCACGACGATACCACCCAGGAAGCCGGCGCCGGTGAAGAAGCCAGCCGTCATGCCAAGCAGGAGAGCAACCAGAAACAACGTGCCGTACTTCGCCGCGGCGAGGAACATGTTGTAGGTGTGCTCATGTTCCTTGTAGTCCATCGGCGCGCCAACTTCGGCAGGTCCGGTGTGATGCTCGGCCATGAATATTGTCTCCCTCATAATATCAGGCGCATGGCCTCGGCCATGGCTGTCATGATTCCTCGATCCCACGAGGAAAATTCCCTTGAGAGGGATTACACAAAGCCTGGAGAAAGCGCAATGCATGAGAATGCCGCAGCGGTACGGCATTCTCATGCAATTCGGGGCTTAGGGCTCAGAGCGGCAGGTCGGTGCCGAACTGGCCTTCGGGAACGAACCGCGCGGTCGGAATGATGGTCAGCGGCGGCAGCGTGTCTTCGGGATTGCGCGAGAACATCATGCGCTGCTCGCTGGCGCTGGAAATGAAGAACGGATAGCGCGTCAGGAGCTTCCGCCCCACCTCGATCACGTTCGTCGCCATCAGCGTCATGTCGATGCCGTAGTTTTTCGCCAGCTGGCCGGGCACGATCGTATCGGCATAGAAGACCCGCTTGTAGAAAGCAGCATGCGGAGGACGGCAGAACTGCAGCACGCGATCGGCGCGGAAATAGGCTGCAGCGACAATGCTCGGACGCAGCGTCAGGTAGGGGATCCAGGGCAGATCGGCCGTCAGATCGGGGTCGGCAGCGAAACGCGCCGGGTCGATCAAGGTCAGGCCGGCATCGAGAAGCGCGTCCATTGCCCAGGGGAAAGCACCCGCCGACTGGCTGACGCGATGCTCAGGTGTCACATAATGGAGCCTGATGGTACTGACCAGTTCCCCATAATAGTACAGTCCGAAGACGTGCGCGTGGCTGTCGAAATCGGTGGCGTCGAGCAGTCCCTTCGGAGCGAGTGCCAGGACGTCGTGGGCCTTGTAAGCCTTGTAGCGCAGGCGTTCCACCTCGACCATGTCCTCGCTGCTTTCCATGCGGCGATACTCGACATGATCCAAAACTTCCAGAAGCTTGCTGCTGAAATCACTGCGCGCGAAAAGTGTCTCTGACATTTGTGCCCATCCGCTGTTAACGGAATATTAATCATCCGACAAAGGCACTTAACGCAAGGCAATCTGACAATTTGCATCGAATTTAAGATATTAAGGTTAACGCGGCCTGCAATCTACAGTCTCCCCCCCCCGCTTGGCTCGGCAGAGGTTTTCAGGCGACCTTGTTGCGACGACGCTGGACCGCGCGGCGGCCGATGGCCTGCTGCAGAAGCGCGATATTCTGGGAGGGAACCGGGGGCGAGAAGACGTAGCCCTGAATAAGATCGGTTGCTCGGTACTTGTTGAGAAGCGCGAGTTGCTCGGTCGTTTCGACACCTTCGGTGACGATCTTCAAGCCGAGTTCGCGGGCAAGATTGACGGTGCCGCGCAGCAGCTTGAGGCGACGGCCGTCTTCGACGATGTTGCGCAGGAACGAACGGTCGATCTTCACGATGTCGAGCGGCAAGGTATCGAGGTAGCTGAGGCTCGAGAAGCCGGTGCCGAAGTCGTCGATGGCGATGGTGATGCCGCGGGCACGCAGTTCCGCGAGGATGGCGCGAACCGCCGCCGGCTCGTCGATCAGGCAGCTCTCGGTGATCTCGAGGTGCAGACGCGAGGCCTCGAGCTTCGATGCCTGCAGCGCTTCGGCAACGACCGCGAGGATATCGGCATCACGCAGGTCGCGCGCCGACAGATTGACCGAAACCGCGATATGCTCGGGCCAGGTCATGCAATCCGTGCAGGCCTTCATCAGGATGAAGCGGGTGATATCGGAGATGACGCCCATCTCTTCAGCGAGGCGAATGAAGACGTCGGGCGGGATTGCTCCCTTTTCCGGATGCACCCACCGTGCAAGCGCTTCCGCGCATTCGATGCGCGAACCGTCAGCCTTGAACATCGGCTGGTAGGCAACGCTCAGGCCCTTGGCCGCGATGGCGTCGCGCAGGTCCGACTTGAGCTTCTGCTGCTCGATGTAGCGTCCGTCCATCTCCCGCTCGAAGCCGGAAAGGCCGCCGCGCTGCTTCGACTTGCTTTCGAACAAAGCGAGGTCGGCCTTGATGCTCCACTCCTCCATCGCGAAAGCGTCGCTCTCGAGCAGGACAAAGCCACCGCTCAAGGAGACGAGGAAGGTCACATCGTCGGCTTCATAGGTACCCTGGATCGCCGTATGAACCCGACGGATTTCAGCGTCGAGCGCCGCCATGTCCTTCGCATGCGGGAAGAACAGGATGAACTGGTCGCCCATCAGGCGGCCGACCGTTGCCTTGCCGGCCTGCTTGGCGACGCGATTGGCAATCGCGCACAACAGACGGTCGCCGGTAACGTGGCCGCGCATGTCGTTGACATGCTTGAACTCGTCGATGTCGAGAACCATGAAGCCGATCGGGCCGCGCTTCTTGGTGTGCCTGGCGAGGTAATCCTGAACGAGGTGGCTGAAATACTCGCGGTTCGGCAGGCCCGTGAGAGAATCGAAACGGACCATGTGCAGGATCTTCTGCTCGGCCTTCACGCGGCTCGAGACATCCTCGAAGATCAGCACGGCGCCGCCGTCGGCGCGCGGGCTTGCCGAAAACTCGAGCGACAGATCCTCTGGAAAATGAATAAGCGTGCGCGAAAGCTTGCCTTCCGCGACATGCGTCATCTGCCGGAGGATGAGTTCCGGCTGCGAGGCGTCCATGAAGCTGTAGCGGGCGCCATAACGCAAGACAGCGCCAAGATCGCGATCCTTCAGCCGCTCCGGGTCGCCGATCCTGAGAAGCTCACACGCCTTCCGGTTGATGACCTGAATTCGGTTCTGCGCATCGACCATGACGAGGCCATGCGGCATGTTGTTGAGCGCGGTGTCGAAACGATCGGCGATCGACGTGATTTCACGACGGGCAATAACGTTCTCATAGAGGAACTCGCGCACGCCGTTCGCCATGGCGCGGGTCGTCAGCCAGAACGGAATGAGGAAGATCGACAGGATGCCACGATAGAAATCCAGCACCATCAGGCTGCAGATGATCATCGGCAGGCAGCAGGAGAACGTCTGGATATCGATCGCCATCCGCGATCCGTAGTTTCGTCCGACCACGGATACCATCGTCGCCATGGTGACGGCGATGCAGGCGAGTTCGGCAAAGCCGTCGCCGAGGAAGAATATGGCGTAACCGCTTGCAAAGCCAAGCAAAGTCGTGGTGCCGGCGGCACCAGTGACGAGAATGCGCTCCCAACGCTGGATGTCGTCGTGCGTCAGCGCGTCCTTGTCGACCTTGTCGAAGGCACGGAAGGTTGCAATGCGGCCGATGAAGACGACGATGAAGCCGAGGGCCAGAGCGACATAAAGGGGAGACTGGGTTTTGGCGGCGATTGCGAGGCACGTCGCAGCATGGACGATCACACCGACGAGCAACGTCATGCGGTTCCCTGAGAGGGAACTCACAAACGACAGATACACATCCGTAGGGACCCTGTTCGGGTTATGTGGTTTCATCCATACTTTCCCTGTGCCGCAGAACCATACTCCCAACCCTTTAAAAATTGATTTCGTGGCTTCCGTACATTTGGCGGATTTTTCTAAAACCATAGCGGGAATATCGTGGTTTCATAACGGTTTATGCAGCCTAATGGAGATGTTCCATTGCGAGCCGGGACGCGTCTCGGGCATCAAGCGACGGGAAAATGCGGGCTTGACTCGCGCATAACGCGAGGCGCCGCAACCATAGACTATAGTCCTACGGCGGAGCTCCATTCTTCCAATTTAGAAAACGCTGGTCTACACAAAATGAAAGGGAGAACGCGCCGAAAAAGGCGCGGCAAAATGGGGGAAAGGCATGCCGGCTTTGCTGACCGTCAGCCGGCTGATCGATGCGATCAGCCAATTCATGGGCAAACTGTCCGAATACATGGTGCTGGCCTGCTGTCTGATCAGCGCCGCCAACGCCCTGATCCGATACTCTTTCAACTACAGCTCCAACGGCTGGCTCGAGATCCAGTGGTATCTCTTCGCCTTCATCGTCGTGCTCGGCGCAGCCCACACCTTGCGCATGAACGAGCATGTCCGCGTCGACCTGATCTACGGCGCAGTCTCCGAGAAGGCGAGGATCTGGATCGACATCATCGGCCTCGTCGTCTTCCTCATTCCGGCCTGCATCTTCCTGACCTGGCTCTGCTGGCCCTTCTTCTTGTCCTCCTACCTCCAGCATGAAGTCTCGGCGAACGCCGGCGGCCTGATCCGCTGGCCGGTCAAGCTTGTGCTTCTCCTCGGCTTCGGGCTGCTGACCCTGCAGGGTCTCTCGGAGTTGATCAAGCGGATCGCCGCCGTGACCGGCTACATCCGGATCGACACGACATACGAAAAACCGCTGCAGTAAGCCGGACCGGGAGGAACGCGATTGTTTGATTTCGGCATCATTCCGCCGGCCATGTTCGTGGGCATGGTCCTGTTCATGCTCTACGGTTTTCCGGTCGCCTTTTCGCTGGCGGCCGTCGGCCTGTTCTTCGGCATTATCGGCATCGCCACCGGCCATTTCAGCGAAGCCTTTCTGCAGGCCCTGCCGTTGCGCTTCTTCGGCATCGTCTCCAACGACCTGCTGCTTGCGATCCCGTTCTTCACCTTCATGGGCGCCATCCTGGAGCGCTGCGGTCTGGCGGAAGATCTGCTGGAAGGAACCGGCAAACTGTTCGGCCGCGTTCCAGGCGGCCTTGCCTATGCCGTGATCCTGGTCGGCGCCGTGCTCGGCGCGATCACCGGAACGGTCGCGGCCTCGGTCATCACCATGGGTGTGATCTCGCTGCCGATCATGCTGCGCTATGGCTACAGTCCGCGGCTTGCCACCGGCGTCATCGCCGCCTCCGGCACCATCACCCAGGTCATCCCGCCCTCGCTTGTTCTCGTCGTCCTCGCCGACCAGCTCGGCAAGTCGGTCGGCGACATGTATCTCGGCGCCATCGGCCCATCGATCCTGCAGGTCGCGATTTTCATGGGCTATATCCTGATCCTCTCGATCCTGAAGCCCGCCTCCATGCCACCACTGCCCAAGGAAGTGCGCGGTGACTTCAACTGGGCCCTGCTCTTCAAGGTGCTGTCGGGCATGGTGCCTTCGATCGTGCTGATCTTCCTCGTCCTCGGCACCATCTTCATGGGACTGGCGACCCCGACCGAAGCCGGCGCGCTTGGCGTCGTCGGCGCCATGGCGCTGGCCGCCATGCATCGCCGCCTCACCTGGCCGCTGATGCAGGACGCCATGCGCTCGACCATGCATATCACCTCCATGGTGGTGATGATCCTGATCGGCTCGACCGTATTCAGCCTCGTCTTCCAGGGCATGGACGGCTCGCGCTGGATCGAGCACATGCTGTCAGGCATCCCCGGCGGCCCGGTCGGCTTCCTGATCTTCGTCAACATCTTTATCTTCGTGCTGGCCTTCTTCCTCGATTTCTTCGAGATCGCCTTCATCGTCATCCCGATGCTGGCGCCGGTCGCCTCGGCCTTGGGGATCGATCTGATCTGGTTCGGCGTGCTGATCTGCGTTAACATGCAGACGAGCTTCATGCACCCGCCCTTCGGCTTCGCGCTCTTCTATCTGCGCTCCATCGCCGATCGCAGCGTCAAGACATCCGACATCTACATGGGCGCCCTGCCCTGGGTCTGCATGCAGCTGATCCTCGTGGCGATCGTGATCTTCTGGCCGCAATCGGTGACCTACTGGCTGGATAAAGGACCGAAGGTCGATCCGGACTCGATCAAGATCGAAGTACCGGGCTTTGGCGGCAATGGGCTCGGGCTGCCGCCGCCAGCCATGCCGGGGGGTGCCCCGCAGTTACCCGGTCTGACGCTGCCGCCGCTGAACGGCCTGCCCGGGCAGCCCGCGAAACCTGCACCGCCACCGACCGATCTTAGCCAGCCGCCCGTCATCAAGTAGCAGCCAAACGAAAACCGCCGCGGGAGAGTTTCCTCGCGGCGGTATTTTCTGTAGCAGCCCGGCCGGTGGTTCGCTTAGAGCTTGCCCGCCCGCTGCTGGATCATCATGAACGTGTCGAAGGTGTATTCCGACAGCTGCATCCACAGATAGGCGTCGCGCTTGAATGCCGTCTGGTCTTCATAAATCTTCTTGAAGTAGGGATTGGAGGCGGAGATCTCGCCGTAGATTCCAAGCGCCGCCTGGAAGCAGGCTTCCATGATTTCCTGGCTGAACGGCCGGAGCGAAGCCCCCTCCGCAACCAGTTGCTTCAGAGCCGGCGGGTTCTTCAAGTCGTACTTGGCGAGCATGTTGGTGTTCGCGAAGGCGCAGGCATCCGTCAAAGCGGCCTGATAGTGCTTCGGCAGGCTGTTCCACTTCTCGAGATTGAAGAACGCATGAACCGTCGGGCCACCCTCCCACCAGCCGGGATAGTAGTAGTACTTCGCCACCTTGTGCAGGCCGAGCTTCAGGTCGTCATAGGGGCCGACGAATTCGGAAGCGTCGATCGTGCCCTTTTCGAGAGCCGGGTAGATGTCGCCGCCGGCGATCTGCTGCGGGATGACGCCAACTTTGCTGATGACCTGACCGGCGAGACCGGCGATGCGCATCTTCACGCCCTTCAGGTCGTCGAGTGTATTGATCTCCTTGCGGAACCATCCGCCCATCTGCGCGCCGGTATTGCCGGCCGGAAGGCCGTACATGCCCTGCGTCGCATAGAACTCGTTCATCAGCGAGTTGCCGTTGCCCTCGTAGAACCAGGCATTGGTCAGGCGTCCGTTCAGGCCGAAGGGGATGGCGGTGCCGATCGCGTAGGTCGGATCCTTGCCGACGAAATAGTAGGAGCAGGTGTGGGCGGCTTCGACGGTACCGGCGCTGACGGCATCGGCGGCCTGCAGGCCCGGGATGATTTCACCTGCGGCGAACGGCTGGATCGTGAAGTTGCCGTCGGTCGCGGCCGCGAGATGCTTGGAAATATCGTCAGCCCCACCATAGATGGTATCGAGGCTCTTCGGGAAAGACGACGTCATGCGCCATGCTATTTTCGGATTCTCCTGAGCGATGGCGGGTGCAGCCAGCGCTGTCGCAGCAACCGCGCCGGCGGCACCGGTTCCTGCCTTCTTCATGAATGAACGACGATCCATCAAAAACCTCCCCGATAGATGGCTGCGCGGCAAAGCCCTCATCCTTGCCCGCAGAATGGCGAGGAGCTAAGCACGCTGACGCACCTGTTTCAAGCGTCCGGCCATTAGTCTTTGGGATCACGACACCAATATGGCGGCAGGCGCATTTCCATCGAAATCAGCGGGTTAGAGAGTGCGCCGCTCCGGAATGGCACGTCAGCCGCCGCAATTCCGCCCGACAGCTCATCGAAACGTTGACTTGGGACGCTTTCTGGTTTCTCACAATATGCAACAACAGCTTCAGCCGGAGTCAAAATGACGAAGCCGATCGTCGCCGTTCCTGCCGATATCCGCGTCTTCGATGGCGCGACATGGCATGCCGCACAGCATCAGTATGTTCGCGCCGCACTGAATGCCGCCGGCGTGATGTCCTTCATCATTCCGGCCTTCGAGGAGGGCTACGACACCGATGCCATCCTCGATCGGGTCGATGGCGTTCTCGTTTCGGGGTCGGCAAGCAACGTCCACCCAACGCTTTACGGCAAGCAGGCAACGGAAGCCGACGGCCCGTTCGATCCCGCCCGCGACGCCACCAGCCTGCCGCTGATCCGCCGGTCGATCGAACGCGCCATTCCGCTGCTGGCGATCTGCCGCGGCATTCAGGAGCTGAACGTCGCGCTCGGCGGAACGCTCGCCAGCGAGATTCAGGAGCAGCCGGGGATCTGGGATCACCGCAAGCCGCCGAACGTCGACCGCGACAGCATGTACGCGGTTCGGCAAAGCGTCTTCGTCAAGGAAGGCTCCTGCATCGCGGGGATCGTCGGATCAGGCGAAATCAGGGTCAATTCCCTGCACCGCCAGGCGATCGCTGAGACCGCGCCGCGCCTGACAGTGGAAGCCGTCGCCGAGGACGGAACGATCGAAGCCGTTTCGGTGATCGATGCACCGGCCTTTGCAGTCGGCGTGCAGTGGCATCCGGAATACTGGGCGGAGACGGACAAGCCGTCGAACCAGATTTTCTCGGCTTTCGGCGATGCCGTCAGGGACTATGCCGCCGGCAAGCTTGCGACCACCCGCACGAAGCAGATCGCCTGAACGGCGATCGCGTGGTCGCGGCTATTTCCGCCGCAGCCACTGCAGCCCGCCAGCAACGGCAAAGCCGAGCAGCGGCCATACCGCCCAGAATACCCCGTGCCAGGTCAAGAGGTTGATGGCGACGATCCCGACGGCAAGGACACCGAGGGCGGCCATGCCACGGTCGATCCGACGCTGGGTGCGGACCCAGTTCATGGCGACGGCAAAAGCCAGGGCCAGCACCGGCCACACCGCCCAGAACACACCGCTCCAGGTGAGAAGATTGATGACAACGAGTGCGGCTGCGATGATGGCAAAGAACCCTGCCCGTTTCCCGAGACCCGTCAAGGACGCCTGAGGCTGCGCAAGTGGGCTCTGCCGCGGCTGTATGACCGGCTCGGCCTGCGCCGTCGGCGCTTCGCCGATCCTCACCGCATAGCTCGGCACTGCCTCGTTGACATTCTTCACGGTCAGGGCGCCGAGAAAATCGAAGCCGACAGCGACCTTGTTGCGGACCTGATCGTAAACCGTGCTGGAGATCACGATTCCGCCGGGCGTTGCCGATGTCTGCAGCCTGGCGGCAATGTTCACACCGTCGCCGTAGATGTCGTCGCCATCGGCAATTACGTCGCCGAGATTGATGCCGATCCGGAAAAGCATCCGGCCGTCCGCGGGCTTGCCTGCATTTAGCCCCGCCAGCTCGCTCTGGACATCGACGGCAGCACGAACGGCTTCGACGACGCTCGGAAACTCCGCAATCAGCCCGTCGCCCCAGGTGTTGATGACCCGGCCGCCATGCGTGCCGATCAGGCGCGACATCGCGTCCCGCGATCGCTTAAGCATTGCGAGCGTGCCTTCTTCGTCCGCTCCCATCAGCCGCGTGTAGTCCTGCACGTCGGCGGAGAAGATGGTTGTCAGCTTGCGGCTGGTCTCGCTCATGATCCCTCCCTGGATCCCGACTTACCCTTTCGGCGGCGTCTCCGGCACCGGTGTCAGCGGCTTGCTCTTGGCGAACCACTCGACGAGGTTGTCGACGACCAGATCCGCCATGGCGTTGCGCGTCGGCACCGAGCCCGAGGCAAGGTGAGGCAGAAGCACCGCATTCGGCAGATCGAGCAGCGACGCGGGAACGTTCGGCTCGTCGTAAAAGACATCGAGACCGGCGGCGCCGATCGTTCCTGACTTCAGCGCCTGCGCGAGCGCTTCCTCATCGACCGTCCAGCCGCGACCGACATTGATGAAGACGCCTTCGGGGCCAAGCGCTGACAGGATTTCCGCGTTGATGGTCTTGTGCGTCTGCGGCGTCTTCGGAACGATCGAAATCAGCGTATCGACGGCTTCGGCGAGATCCTTCAGCGAGGGATAGTAGCCATAGGGAGCGTCGGGATGGCGGGTGCGGGTGTGATAGCTGATCTTGACTTTGAACGGCTCGAGACGCTTGGCGATTTCCTGGCCGATGCGACCGAGGCCATAGATCCCGACATGCCGCCCTTTCAACGAGAAGCGCGACAGCGGGTAGTTCTGCCCCGGCTTCCAGTTTCCGGCACGCAGCCAGTTCTCCGCCCGCGGAAACTCTCGGATCGTGTTGAGCAGCAGCCCGATCGCCGTATCGGCAACCTCGTCGTTCAGCACATCCGGTGTGTTCGTGACGATGATGCCCCTGGTCGCCGCGTGCTTGGCATCGACGCCGTCGTAGCCGACGCCGAAGCTTGAGATCAGTTCGACATTCGGCAGGCTGTCGATGGCGGCCGCGTTCAACGTGCCGGAGACGGCAACGCCGCGAATGCGCGCTGCGGTTTCTGCATTGAGCGTCGCAGGCTCTGCTTCGATAACGTCGAAGCTCTCCTGCAGGCGCGCGAGCACGCGTTCGTGTATCTTCCCGGGAACGAGAACGGCGATACGGGACATGGCATTTCCTCTTGGCTTGCTTACGGGCGCGGCCGGTAGGGGCTGGTCGACTGGCGGATGCGCATTTCAGGCTTGATAAGATGGATGCCGTCAGGCTCGTGACTGCCGGCCAGACGGTCGAGGAGCGCGCGAGCGGCAAGACGCCCGACTTCGGCCTGCCCGTTCCATACAGTTGTCAGCGCCGGCATCGAGATCGACGCTTCCTCGAGATCGTCGTAACCGGTGATGGAAATGTCCTTGCCGGGAACGAGACCGGCGCGGGCGATGCCGTTCATCAGGCCGATCGCGACGAGGTCGTTCCAGCAGACCGCCGCCGTCGGCTTCTGCGGCAGCGACAGGAAGTGCACCGCCGCCTCGAAGCCGCCCTGCATCGAGCGTGGTCCTGGGATGCGCAGGCCGGGGTCAACCTCGATACCGGCCTTGCGCAATGCGTTGACGTAACCCTGATAGCGATCGCGGCCCGTCGAGGTCTGGTCGGTACCGCCGATCATCGCGATCGACCGATGGCCAAGCCCGATGAGGTGGTTGGTGGCCAGCGAAATGCCGTAGCTGTCGTCACCGCGATAGGTCGGCAAGGCCGAGCCTTCCATCGAGCGGGCAACAAGGATAGCCGGCATTCCGTTGTCTTCTGCCAGCTGCATATCTTCTGGCGGCGTACCGATCGCCGGCGACATGATCACGCCGTCGCCGCCAAGCTGCAGCAGCGTCTCGATGAAGGTGCGCTGCTTCTCGACAGAGTCGTAGTGGTTGGACAGGATGAAAGTCTGGCGGCTGCGATCGAGTTCGCTTTCGATCGCCTTGAGAATTTCGCCGTAGAACGGGTTCATGATGTCGTGCACGACGACACCGATGATGCCCGATCGCGAGGTACGCAGGCTGGCTGCGCGGCGATTGTAGATATAGCCGAGAGCCCGGGCCTGTTCCTTGATCTTCTCGCGCGTCGCACCGGCGACAAGCGGGCTGTCGCGCAAGGCAAGCGATACTGTGGCGGTGGAAATGCCGAGGGTTTCGGCGATGGTCGAAAGCTTGATCTTTTGAGCCACGTGTCCTCCCCAGGCAACGCGCGGTTTGCATGCGTCGGCTAACCGATACCGACGCCCTTAAAATGTTTAATTAAAAGATTAAACAAAGGGAGGCAATTCGTAATTTCACAATACCGTCAGATTTCTTCCACCTCTTCGAAGTCGGGCGCCTCGGCCTGCAGGTTGGCATCGATCGCCTTCAGAAGACGGACGAGGTTGCGAATTTCCTTCTCGGAAAAGGCCTGCGTGGCGACCTTGTCGCACGACGAGGCGGCCATTTCGATCGCCTTGACGCTGCCGCGACCAAGCTCGGTCAGATAGACCTTCGTGAGACGTGCATCTTCCTCGTCGGCCTTGCGCTCAAGGAAGCCCTGAGCTTCCATCCGGCCGATCGTGCGCGTCATCGTCGGCGCCTTGACGCCAAGCTTTTGCGCCAATCCGCCCGCCGTCATCCCATCCGTTTCGGAAAGCGAGAGGATGACGCCGTCCTGGCCGGCATAAAGCCCGCTCTCCAGAAGATTGCGCGATAATACCGTGCGCATCGAGCGGGCTGCCTGCGTCAAAGCCGGCGAAAGGTCTACCAGCGTATATTCCGTCTGGTCCTTCTTCTTCGACTTCTGCTTCTTGCCGTCCTTGTGCTTTTTCCCCATCGCTATCCCTTTGACCTGACCGCGCCGCGGGCAAGACCGCGGGAACATGTTTGAACCGGCATCCCTAAATCCATTTCGATTTAAGAGGTTATGCGGTAAGCATTGACAACGCTGCGTTATGACATTGCGCATCATCTCGTCATAAACAAGAGGCATTAGCCGGATGACTGCGCCTTCCCGCAACTTCGATGATAACGACCCCGGCCTTGCCCCTTCCGATCGCCAGCGCTGGATCGCCGTTCTGCCGCTCGGTGCCCATGAGCAGCATGGCCCTCACCTGCCGTTAGAGACGGATACCCTGATTGCAGCCGGCATCGTTGCCCGGCTCAAGGCCGCCCTTCCCTCGACTGTGCCGGCGACATTCCTTCCGGTGGAAGACGTCGGCTACTCGATTGAGCATATGGATGTTACGGGAACGCGAACGCTTGGATATGGCGAGGCGATCGACCGTTGGCTCGGTATTGCCGGGCGGCTTTCGCGGATGGGTATACGGAAGTTCGTGATGCTGAACGCCCATGGCGGCAACTCGCCGCTGATGACGATCGTCGCGACCGAGGCTAGGGTCCGCTTCAACATGCTTGCCGTCGCCACCAGCTGGACGCGCTTCGGTGTTCCCGCCGACATCATCTCGCCCGAGGCGAAGGCGATCGATATCCACGGCGGCGACATAGAGACATCAGTGATGCTGGCGCTTCACCCTGACAAGGTCGACATGAGCAAGGCAGCGGACTTCCCGTCCCGCCAGTCCGATTTTGCGTCGCGCTTCAAGCATCTGCGCGCCTATGGCCAGCACGCCTTCGGATGGAAGATGTCGGATCTCAGCGCATCCGGCGTCGCCGGCAACGCATCGCTGGCGACAGCGCAAAAGGGCGAAGCGCTGATTGCCCATTCCGTAAAAGGGCTGGTGGAATTGCTCGAGGATGTCGACGCATTCGACGCGACCGAGCTCGATTGAAACCGTCGTCGTTGCGATGTGATCTTATAACATACGAATCCCTTTGAACTGCCGCGCGCAACTCCTTATATGAGACCGACGAATTTTCAGCCCCGCCCCGGGCGTGCCATCTCTCGAGGTTCTTATGACCGACGCGATCCCCACCCAGCAGAAGCCAATCCCCGTTACCGTTCTCACCGGCTACCTCGGCGCCGGCAAGACGACCTTGCTCAACCGCATCCTGTCGGAGAACCACGGCAAGAAATATGCGGTCATCGTCAACGAGTTCGGCGAGATCGGCATCGACAACGATCTCATCGTCGAATCCGACGAAGAAATCTACGAAATGAACAATGGCTGTGTCTGCTGCACGGTGCGCGGCGACCTGATCCGCGTCGTCGAAGGCCTGATGCGCCGCCCCGGTCGTTTCGACGGCATCATCGTCGAAACGACGGGCCTTGCCGATCCGGTACCGGTCGCCCAGACCTTCTTCATGGACGACGATGTTCGCGCCAAGACCGAACTTGATGCCGTCGTCGCCCTCGTCGACGCAAAGCATCTGCCGCTGCGCCTGAAGGACAGCCGCGAAGCCGAAGACCAGATCGCCTTCGCCGACGTCGTCCTGATCAACAAGACAGACCTCGTGACGCCGGAAGAACTGGCGCAGATCGAGGATGTCGTCCACGCCATCAACCCATCGGCCCGTGTCTACAAGACCAGCCGCTCGGGCGTCGATCTCGCGCGCGTTCTCGATCAGGGCGCCTTCAACCTGGAGCGCGCACTGGAGAACGATCCGCATTTCCTCGATCATGACCACGACGATCACGTCTGTGGCCCCGATTGCGATCACGACCACCACCATCATCACCACGCGCATGATCACGACCACGATCATGACCATCATCACCACGACCATGATCATGACCACCATCATCATCATGGCGCGGTGTCGCCGATCCATGATGTGACAGTCCAGTCGGTCTCGCTGCGCGGCGGCGAGATGAACCCGGAACGCTTCTTCCCCTGGGTTCAGAAGATCACCCAGACGCAGGGCCCGAACATCCTGCGCCTCAAGGGCATCATCGCCTTCAAGGACGACCCGGAGCGCTATGTCATTCAGGGCGTCCACATGATTGTCGAAGGTGATCATCAGCGTCCGTGGAAGGATGGCGAGAAGCACGAAACCCGCCTCGTCTTCATCGGCCGCGAACTCGACCGCGAAAAGCTCGAAGCCTCCTTCAAGGCGTGCGAGGCGGCAGCCTGATGCCGACAGTTGCCCCGTTTGATCTCGACGGCCATATCCTGGCCGTCGAATTTTTAGGTGACACCCCCTTCTTCGCCAATGCATCAGGCACCTTTCACCGTCTCGACGGCGGCGAGAAGGTGACCGAAGCCCATCAGGGCATGCTGAGCTGCATCCGCGATCCCTATAGCGAAAGCCTGATTTCCGGCGGCGAAGACGGCAAGGTGCTGCGCATCGCTACCGACGCCAGCGTGACTGAACTTGCCAATGCGCCGCGCAAGTGGATTTCCCAGCTTGCCGCCGGCCCGCAGGGCGCCGTCGCCTACTCCTACGGCAAGAGCGCCTTCGTCCGCCTCGCCGATGGTACGACCAAGGAATTTACCGAAGAGCGCACCGTAGAAGGCCTCGCCTTTGCGCCGAAAGGCATGCGCATTGCCGCCGCGCGCTATAATGGCGTATCGCTGCATTGGGTCGGCACTGCTGCCAAACCCGTCGACCTCGAATGGAAGGGCGCCCACACCGGCGTGACCTTCTCGCCGGACGGCAACTTCCTCGTCACGACGATGCAGGAAAACGCGCTGCATGGCTGGAAGCTCGACGGCAAGGTCGGCGCGGACACACGCCACATGCGCATGACCGGCTACCCCGCCAAGGTGAAGTCTGTCTCATGGTCGGCAAAGGGCAAGTGGCTTGCATCCTCGGGTGCGCCCGCCGCCATCGTCTGGCCGTTCCAGGGTAAGGATGGCCCGATGGGCAAGGCACCGCTCGAACTCGGCACCCGTGCCAACATCATGGCGACCTCGGTTAAGTTCCACCCTGTCGAAGACATCCTCGCCATCGGCTTCATCGACGGCATGATCCTGGCCGTGCGTCTCAACGACAGCAAGGAAGCGCTGCTGCGCCGCCCCGGCAAGGGCGCCATCACCTCGATGAGTTGGAGCAAGAACGGCAAGCTGCTGGCCTTCGCATCCGAAGCCGGCGATTGCGGCGTCGTCGATATCGCCGCCTAATCTACCGCCAAAACAAGGCGCCGCCCAGATCAGCGGCGCCTTCAGTGGCTTGCCGTCAGGCAGCCTGTTCGCCAGCAGAAGCCTCGACGCGGTCGCGGCCGTGGCGCTTGGAGGCATAGAGCGCCTCATCGGCTTTTCTCAACAGATGCTCGAAATCCGTTTCCGCCTTGCATGAGGTGGCGACGCCGATGCTGAGCGTCGGAAACACCGTCAGCCCCGGCATCTGCGCGACTGCCGCCGAAAACGCTTGCCGCATGCCTTCGGCAATCTGAACCGCCTCGGCCGCTGTCATACCCTTCAGCACGACCACGAACTCGTCGCCACCCTGGCGGGACAGGAGATCGCCGGGCCGAAGAGCGGTCTGTGCCACCCCGGCGAAGAGCCGCAACATGTCGTCCCCCACCGCATGCCCGTGCTGGTCGTTCAGTTGCTTGAAACCATCGATATCGATCGCCAGCAACGCAAGCGACTGCGGCTGCTTGAATGGCAGATGTTGGGCAAGGCCGCTGCGATTGAGCACGCCGGTCAGCGGGTCGCGATGCGCGAGATCGATGAGCTTGGCCCTGTTGCGCTCGGCCGACATCAGCACGACGACGACGCTGCGCAACGCGAGGAACACCACCGCCGTCGCCCCCATCCAGCCGTGCACGGGACTGTCCCCGAAAGCGCCCGGTCCGCCGATCTGGCCACTGGCGGCAAGCAAGCAGCGAACAAGGAACATCGCCGCGGTCGGAGCGTAGAGCCAGGCAAGCAAGCCGGCTGAAAACAGCTTTTCGCGCCGATAGATCACGACGCCTTCCCTAAGGATCGCGAGATCACAAAGGCAGCATACGGCCGAAACATAAAGGAGCCGGCTCGATATTCTGGCGGGATCCACCGTGAACAGCAGCACCGGCAGACTGATGCAGGCAATGGCGAGCACGCAGTAGCGTTTGTCGACCGGCCGTTCGGCGAAGACACGGATTGCAAAGAACGTCAGGAGATAGCCGGCGATCGTCAAGACGTTGCCGGCATCGAGCGAGACGGATGCGGGCACGAAATTGCGAAGCGAAACGCAAAGCGTGCCGAGACCGATGAGAAAATTGGCGACGCCCCACCAGGCCGGCCAGCGCCCGAAGCGGCCAGTCGAATAGGCTGCGAGATACACGCAGCCCAAAACCAGGCATGTCATGGCTGAAACGACGTAGATCGTCCTCAGGTCCAGTATCATTCCGGCACTCTCCAACCAATGGCCGGCGCACTTTATAGTGACGTTGTTAAATTTTGATTTTAGAGCTCGCCCACCTTTTTAACGACCTGTCGAAATCGACAGGTCAGCTCGGGCGACTGAAGGCGATGATCTCGGCGAGCAGTGCGTGCAGCGCATCGCGATAACCCGTGCGCGCCGATGGACCGCTTTCGTCCGATGTCATGACGACGGTCACGCCGAGCGTCGGCACGATGTAGAGCATCTGACCGCCATAACCCCACGCGAAGTGAACCGTCTCGCCGCCGATCTCCCGCGAGAACCAGCCGTAACCATAATCGTCGCCGGAAAAGCGCGAATTGGTGCGGTGCTGCCAGGACTGAACGATCCAATCTGCCGGAACGACCTGCGTCCCATCCGCTGTTTTGCCGCCGTTGCGGTAAAGCTCACCGAACGCCAGCAGCGAGCGGGCCGTCATCGCCATCTGGTTGCCACCGAGATAGATCCCCTGCGGGTCTCGCTCCCAGGCACCGATCCGAAAGCCATCCACGGGAGCCAGCCACTCCCGGGCAAGCGTCAGCGTCGACTTCCCGCTGGCCTTCGTCAGGATCGCCGAGAGCAGGTGCGTGGAAGCGGTCGAATAAAGCATCTGACCGCCCGGCTCGTCGTCGAATGGCTGGGCGAGCGCAAAACGCACCCAGTTGCGCGAGCCGACCCAACGGCCATAGTTGGGCCCCGACAGGCGACCAAGCCCTGCCTGCATCGAAAGAAGATTGCCGATGGTGATCTCGTTCAGCCGTGGATCCGCCTCGGCAGGCAGATCGGCCTTCAGGATCGGAGCGATCTTCTGTCCCGTCCCTTCGAGCAACTGCTTTTCGATGGCGATACCGACGAGAGCCGAGATGATCGATTTTGATGCGGACTTTATGTTGACGGACTCGGTGGTCGAATGACCGCGATAGCCTTGCTCGGCGATGGCGCGGCCGCCGCTCGCAACGATCACCGTTTTCAACGGATTCAGGTCCGGCCGTGATGAGAGGCTCCTGAGCAATGCCGCAGTCCTGCCGTCGTCCTGCGCATTGGCAGCAAGCGGCAACAGCAAAAGGGCGACGAAGAAAGCAAGGCGGGTGATCATTCCGCTGAGCTAGTGCAGGCCACACGCAAAACCATCTCCCGCGAGCTCGAAGTCACGGGGACGTGACGGCTTATGATCGCGAGCACTACTGATGAACGCAGTTGCGCTTCATCGTTGGCCGCTTCTGCGCCTTGGTGAATTTTGCGATCATCCCGGCCGGACACTTCTTGTCGTCGAAGAGCACGGATTGGCCGGGCGCCAGCGACTCTACCGTCGGCTTCGACGTGACAGTCTGGATCGCAGCGCTTGCCGGCGCGAAACCGGCGGTGGCGGCAAGCAGTGAAGCAGAGATCAGGATGAAAGCTGAACGCGTCATTTGCATACCCCGCGAGTTTGGATAGCTAATTTACCATCTTACCGAAGAGCCATTAGCGCAACGAAGTAGAAAGACGTAAGGGGCGCCGCGATGGCAGGCCAAGGCGCCGCGCGGAGCAACGCTTCGCGACGGTTTGCCAGGTGGGAGCAGGCAGGCGATAGGAATAGTGGTGTGGTGTGTCAGGATGCATCGCCTGCCCGGTTGCATCGGGCTTTCGGGCTTATCGAGATCGGCAGGAGCGTCTCCCAACCCCGATTTCCCCGGCGGATCATTAGCCCTGACGGCGTCAGACCCGACCATGGCAACCATCATCGGGCGCCGAAATATGAACGGAAGGCGTACCGGTTCATGAACCCGGCTCCCTGCCCGATGACTGGGAGATCATAGGACCGCTGTTCCCCACGGGCAAAACGCGTGCTCAAATTTTCATCTATATGATTGAAATAATTGCACATTCATAAGAACAAACCACGAATTTCGTCCCCTTCGGAACGAAACTCACGTGTTGCTAAAATATCATTAATCTTAACCCTCACAGTTTTTTGTTCATCTGGCGTTCAGAAAACTCTTTGGAAAGGCGTCTTTTGGGCCACATTGAACTCCTGAGAATAGGAGTGCATGAATGATTCTAAAGGCCACTGCCGCAGCGACTATATTCGCGGTCTATGCTTTCACGATGTTTTTCATCGCCGCTATACCTGAAAATGTCGTTCAAACTGCCGGAACCCAACTGACGGACGCAAGCGTCGTAAAATGAACGGGTACCCTTGAGGGGTAGGCAGGTAAAGTTAACGGGACAATCGTCCGCCGGCTCTTCCGGCGCCCCTGAATTCTGATTTGCTTGAAATCACATACAAAAAAGCCTCTCCCGCCAGGGGAGAGGCTCAACCGATCACGCCGCCCTGCGGACCGGCGCGCTTGCCAGCATCCGCCCCGACGGGACGATCATGCCGGCGGCGCCGTCAAGCCAGCCTTCGGTGAGCTCCAGCGCAAGGAAGCGCGAGCGTTCGAAGGGACCCGGCATGACGAGATGTTGAGCCTTCTCGGCAAAGAAGCCGAAACGCTCGTAGTAAGGGGCATCGCCGACGAGCAGGATTGCGCCGTGCCCACGGTTCTTCGCTTCCAGAACAGCGGCGCGCATCAGCGCCGAACCGACACCCTTGCCCTCGAAGCTGGAATCGACCGCCAGCGGCCCGAGCAGCAGCGCGTTGATCGCGGTTGCGTCGGCATTGACGCCGGCTTCGACGTTCCAGAGGCGCACGGTGCCGATGACGTGACCGTTACGATCACGCGCAACCAGCGCCAGGCCTTCAGCCGGTACACGACCACGGCGGATCTTTTCCGACGATTTCTTGCGGCGGTTCGGGCCCATGGCGCGATCAAGCAGGTTCTCGCGTGCCACGACATCGCCGGGGTTCTCGGCGTCGATGGTGAAGACAGAAGGCGCAAAGTATGCGCGGACAGAATCAAGAACAGCGGCCATCGTGGCCTCCCGAACTCAAAACCGTTTCAAACGGTATCGTCAGATCATTGTGAGGGAGCCGCCCCGGCTGGCTACGGGGCTGGCAAAATCAGATGATATAAGCCTTCAGCGGGTCGAAGCCGTTGAACGCGACCGCCGAGTAGGTGGTCGTGTAGGCGCCGGTGCCTTCGATCAGGATCTCATCGCCGATCGAAAGGGTGATCGGCAGCGGGTAGAGATTCTTTTCGTACAGCACGTCAGCCGAGTCGCAGGTCGGGCCGGCGATGACGCAGGGCTCCATCTCGTCGCCGTCGCGCTCGGTGCGGATCGGGTAACGAATGGCTTCGTCCATCGTCTCAGCGAGACCGCCGAACTTGCCGATGTCGAGGAACACCCAGCGAGCAGCGTCATTGTCCGACTTCTTCGAGATCAGCACGACTTCCGTCTTGATGACGCCGGCATTGCCGACCATGCCGCGGCCCGGCTCGATGATCGTCTTCGGCAGGTTGTTGCCGAAGTGGTCACGAAGGCTCTGGTAGATCGCACGACCGTAAGCTTCAGCCGACGGAACGTCGCGGAGATACTTCGTCGGGAAGCCGCCACCCATGTTGACCATCTGCAGGTGAATGCCCTGCTTGGCCAGCTGAACGAAGACGCGCTTGGCATCGGCAAGAGCCGAATCCCAGGCATCGACCTTGGTCATCTGCGAACCGACGTGGAACGACACACCGTAGGATTCGAGGCCCAGCTGGTGAGCGTAGACGAGAACGTCGACGGCCATCTGCGGCACGCAACCGAACTTGCGCGACAGCGGCCATTCAGCGCCTTCGCCGTCGGTCAGAACGCGGCAGAACACGCGGGCGCCGGGAGCGGCACGCGAGATCTTCTCGACTTCCTCGTGGCTGTCGACCGCAAAAAGGCTGACGCCGAGCGCATGCGCGCGGGCAACGTCGCGTTCCTTCTTGATCGTGTTGCCGTAGGAGATACGGGCAGCGGTCGCGCCGGCGTTGAGCGCCATCTCGATTTCAGCGACGGACGCGCAATCGAAGTTGGAGCCCATGTCGGCGAGCAGCTTCAGGACTTCTGGAGCCGGGTTTGCCTTGACGGCGTAGTAGATCGCGCTGTCCGGCATGGCGTGACGGAAAGCGGAGAAATTGTCGCGCACGACGTCGAGGTCGACCACGAGGCAGGGACCGTCGGGACGTCGGGTTGCGAGAAAGTCGCGGATGCGCTGGGTGGTCATATCGATTCCCTTTTCCAATTCCAGAGCTCCGGAAAAACCGGAGGACAAAGGGCAATCAATCGCTCGCATAGGAACCAGCCGGTGGAGACCCCGGAACCTTAGCAAGCGCTTGATAGCGCGAATGATGAATCAACGCCGCGAAAGCGACATGGATCCGGCTTTGTCTGCCATGGATTGGAGGGAGATTCCCAACCGCACTTCCGGCAATGAAGGTGTGCCTCTTCAGTAACCCCCGCTGATGGAAAGCAGGGAGAGAACAAAAAGGCCCGCACCGTCGTTGCTTCAGGCGTCCTCGCATTTTCCGGTTGGCCGGAATAGCGACTGGAGGGGTTAATTCCAGGTACCTTACCGATTTCCTCACCAATTCGAGGGTTCGGCGGACACCCATGGGCACGTGCGACTTTGGGCTGACCCCGAGATAAGAATATTCGCAGTCATAATCAAGCGGTTTTTTCGCATCTACCGGCAGAAAATATTTGAACAATAGACCGCAATTTGTTCAACGTGGCGAAACAGCGCGCAACTGACTGATTTGAAAAGCGGTTCGGCGCTTTTTGGGAGACGGCCAATGGACACACTCACCCGCATCCGCGCCTTCATCGATGTCGTTGAAGCAGAAGGCTTTTCGGCAGCGGCGCGGCGCACCGGCCGCTCCAAGGCACTTTTGTCGAAATATGTGCGCGAGTTGGAGGATGAACTTGGCGCCCTGCTCCTGAACCGGACGACCCGCCAGTTCTCCATGACCGAGGCCGGCCACACCTATTATCGCACCGCCTCCGACATCCTGAAGGAGATCGACAACCTCGCCGATCTTGTGCGCGAGAACAATGCGCAATTGAAGGGGCGGCTGAAGATCTCGGTGCCGCGCACTTTCGTCGATGCCGAGGTCGGCCAGTCGCTGATTGATTTCGCCAGGGAGAATCCGGATCTGGCGCTTGAAATTGCCGCAGACGACCGGTTCGTCGATCTCATCGAGGAAGGCTTCGATGTCGCCATCCGCGTCACGAAGCTCGAGGACTCAGGCATGATTGCCCGCAAGATCTCGGATTTCCGCGTCCATCTTTGCGCAACCCCTGAATTCATCGAGCGCCATCCCGATCTCGCACACCCGTCGGACCTGTCGAACGTCCCGTTTATCATCGACACCAATTCCCGCAGCCAGGGCAGCATCCGCTTCTACAATCCGGACAGCACCTCTTTTGCGGTCGCCGTGACGGGTCCGATGGAGGTCAACAGCCCGCATGCGACGCTGCGCGCGGCGCTATCAGGCATCGGCGTTGCGCTGATTCCGGATTTCATCGCCCGCAAGCCGATCGAGAACGGTGAACTGGTGACGCTGTTCAACGATTACATACCGACGGATCGCGGCATCTACGCCGTCTACCCGCACCGCCGCTACCTGCCGGCCAAGGTGCGTATCTTCGTCGACTATCTTCACAATTGGTTCAAGAAGCATTCCTGAGCCTTCGCCATCAGGGGCCGGTCCCAATTCCGTCCCATTTACTGGCAAGGAATCGGGGGAATTTGGGATCCCGCAGTAAGAGCACGCATGAAGAAATCGACATTCCTGATGGCGTCGCTCCTGTCGCTGCTGCCGGCCGCCGCCTTTGCACACCCGCATGTGTTCGTCGAGGCCCGCCTCGAGGTCGTCGCCGACGATGACGGCAACATTGCCGAACTGCGCAACGTCTGGCGCTTCGACGAGGTCTTCTCATCATCCGTCGTGATGGATTTCGACAAGAACACCGACCTGAAGCTCGACCCGAACGAGCTGGCGGAGGTCGGCAAGACCGTGCGGGATTCTCTCGTCGACTACGACTACTACATGAACCTCACGATGAACGGGAAGAACATCAAGGTCGAGAAGCCCGACCTGATCCATGTGGATTACAAGCAGGGCCAGCTCCTGATGTTCTTTGCGGTCAAGCCGGCGGAAAAGATGCCGTTGAAGGGTCGCCTGACCTTCGGCGTCTACGACCCGACGCTCTACACCTCCATCGACTTTCCGAGCGACAAGGAACTCTTGCTGGTCGGCGACGCTTTCAAGAGCTGCAAGCATCAGGTCGTCCGCCCGGACGCCGACCAGGTGATTGCCGAAAACAAGCAGTCGCTGACCGATGCCTTCTTCAACGACCCGACGGGGACGAACATGTCGAAGCTCTTTGCGACACGACTGGACGTGACATGCTGAGGCACCGGCTTCGCCCGGTCGCCCTTGGCGCGGTGCTGATGCTGGTCGCGGGCATCGCGGTCGCGCACGCCCAGTCGCCGCTCGGCATCGGCACATCCGAGCCCAGCTTCCAGCCAACGGGCGGCCCGCTCGCGCCGATCCTCCTCTATATCAACGCGCAACAGCAGGCCTTCTACCGTGCGCTGACGGGCGCGTTGCGTGCCATGCGCGAGGATTCCTGGCACCTCTGGACCTTGATCGGCCTGTCCTTCGCCTACGGCGTCTTCCATGCCGCCGGCCCCGGCACGGCAAGGCCGTCATTTCCTCCTACATGATCGCCAACGAGATCGAGCTGAAACGCGGCGTGTCCATCTCCTTCGTGTCTGCCTTCTTTCAGGGCGTGGTCGCGATCGCGCTGGTCGGCGGCGCCTGGCTGGTACTGCGCGGCACCGGGATAACCCTGACGGCGGCGACGCAGGCGATGGAAATCGTAAGCTTCGTCATGGTCATCCTGTTCGGTTGCTGGCTGCTGTTTCGCAAGCTGCGCGCCATCATCGCCGGCATGCCGCGCCGCGAGGTGATGGCAACTGCCTCGGGTCCCGTCAGCATGATGCTGGACTGGAAGGAGAATGAGGAACGGAAACAGGGCTCGACCTACGCCTTCGGCGAGGCCGATGCGCTGAAAGCCGGACACAGGTTCATTGCGGGCATGGCCTGCGAGACCTGCGGCCAGTCGCATATGCCCGATCCGTCCCTGCTCGGCGGCGAAAGATTCAACATCCGCGAAGCATGGTCCGCCATCATCGCCGTCGGCCTGCGACCCTGCTCAGGTGCGCTGTTGGTCATGACTTTCTCACTCCTGAACGGCCTCTATCTCGGGGGCGTTCTCTCGGTGATCGCCATGTCGCTCGGCACGGCGATCACGGTCGCGTTGCTGGCAACGCTTGCCGTCACCGCCAAGGGCACGGCAATGCGCCTCGCGGGCCGTGGCTCCGCAACGTCGATCTGGATCGGGAATGCGATCGAAATCCTGGGCGCACTGCTGGTCATCGCCATGGGCGCCCTGCTCCTCGGCGCCTCGCTGCAGGGCTAGAGCCTACTTGCCGCGACGACGCTGATAGCGTGCTCTCAGCCAGAAAACGACGAAGAACGCGAGGATCAGGCAGGCGCCGACGGCGGCCGCCAGATAGGGCGAATAGTTGCTGAGCCCGAGCACGATGGTTGGCATGAAATACAGTACAAGGCCGGCAACCACGAGGATGACGGCTGCCGCAATTGCCTGCGATCGGCTTTCGGCTTTCGGATCTGACACGCTATGCTCCATGCTGGTCTCGCGGCGGCCATGCCCCGGCGAAAGCCTGACGCCCTCAACGAATTCCGTACAGCAGGACGATCGAAAACCTTGCGACCGGAACCGGCCGCTTTCGGACCACGCAGCATTGTGCAGCGCTCCTCCTGACAAGGAGACATGGCTTAGGCCAGCCGCCTTCGAAAGGCAACTGGCCGCGTGATGCCTCAGAGGCTCACTTTTGCGGAAGACACCGTAGCCTCAATATGATCGACCAGCGCATCTGGCAGCCCTAGCCTGCCTGCCAGCAGATCGAGGTAGCCGCGCTCGGCACGCGAATCCGGCTCGATCGTCAGGCGCGAGGCGGTGTAGAGTTCCACCCGCTGCTCTTCCGTCACGGCGGCAGCCACCAGCGCATCGATATCCGTCGGCTGCGACAGCTCCCGCTCGATGAAGGCCGCGGCTTCGCCGCTGACATCAGCCGCCTTGACCTTGTCAAGTATCAGCGCACGTTCGCCTTCGTCGATATGGCCATCGGCCTTCGCCGCGGCGATCATGGCGCGGATGAGAACGAGCACGAACTCATTGCTCTGCGCGGGAGAAGCCGGGCTGAATCCGGAGTCGGCCGGTGGCGGCAGCACGGCCGTTCTCGGAGGAGGCGCGTCGGACGGCGTCGCCGGCGCCTGTCCTGCCTGATAATTCTTGTAGGCCTGGTAGCCGAGGCCGGCAATCGCCGCGAGGCCGCCGATGGTGAGCGCATTGCCGGCAATGCTGCGGCCGGTCTTGGTGCCGAGCAGCGCCGTTGCGAGTGCGCCTGCTTTCCACGGATTGTCCTTGGCCATCTGGACCGCATCGCCCGCCCGATCCCTGACGGAACCGCCGACACCCGGCACCTGCGAACCCAAAAACTGCTCAAGAAGCTTCTTCGCGTCGAACATTCCTCATCATCTCCCTGTCTAGAGGCCAGAGGGGAGATAGGTACTGACGCCCGAAATACAAATGCAGGCGGAACCTCCGCCTGCATCCTGCATGCTTTTCTTGCTGAAATCAGCCCTTCAGGGCGGCCGCTTCCGAGGCAAGCTTCGTGATGCCCGCCCAATCGCCAGCCGCGACGAGTTCCTTCGGTGCAACCCACGAGCCGCCAACGCAGATGACGTTCGGCAGCGACAGGTAATCCATCGCGTTCTTCAGCGAGATACCGCCGGTCGGGCAGAAAACGGTGCCGGCGAGCGGCGAGGAAAACGCCTTCAGCATGGCAGCGCCACCGGCCTGCTCGGCAGGGAAGAACTTCAGAACCTGGTAGCCTTCCTCGCGCAGCGCCATGACCTCGCTCGCGGTCGCAGCACCCGGGAGCAGCGGAACCGGCGAATTGCGCGCGGCATCGAGCAGTTCCTGCGTCGCGCCCGGGCTGACGACGAACTTCGAACCTGCAGCAACGGCAGCATCCCAGTGCGCAGCGTTGAGGATGGTGCCAGCACCGACCTCTGCGCCTTCGACTTCATCGGCAACGGCGCGAACGGCATCGAGGGCCGCCGGCGTACGCATGGTGATCTCGATCGCCTTCAGGCCGCCTGCGACAAGCGCACGCGAAAGTGATACGGCCGACTTGACGTCGTCTACGATCAGAACCGGAACGACAGGCTGAAGTTTCAGGATGGAAAGGAGCTTCTCTGTCTTTTCGCCCATGGTCGCATGATCCTTTTTAAACGATTGAATTCGGGACTCGGAATACCCCCAAGGGTACGCTTTGTCGAGACAAAACCCATCTTTGGAATAGAATGGGTACCCACGGCGGGAAAATTAGGCTAGCGTAATAAAATCGTCACGAAAGGTTACTGGTAATGGCGAAAGAGATCGAGCGGAAGTTTCTTGTACGCAACGACGGCTGGCGCTCCGGGGCCAAGACGAAATCCCTTTTGAAACAAGGCTATATCGCCTCGATGGATGACCGTTCGGTGCGCGTGCGCGTGCTCGACAATGAAAAGGCCAGGCTGACGATCAAGATCGGCCGTAGCGCCATGACCCGCGACGAATTCGAGTACGATATTCCCGTTGTCGATGCCGAACAGCTGCTTGGCGAGGCGATCGGCATCGTGATCGAAAAGACCCGCTACCGCGTGCCGCATGAAGGCTTTGTCTGGGAAGTAGACGTCTTCGCCGGCGAGCATCGCGGACTGGTCATCGCCGAGGTGGAAATGCGTTCCGAAACCGACAAGCCGAGCTTGCCCTCCTGGCTCGGCCGCGAGGTTACGGGCGATTTCCGCTACTCCAACCAGGCGCTGGCCACCGAATTCGAGCACGACCGGCATGCCCTTTCGCATACGGCCTGACCGGGGCTTTACTGCGGAGTTCAGGCGGTCCGTAAACGGACAGCTTCGTCATGCAATCCACTCGCTCGAGGAAAAACCGGACGGCTTGCACGAGGCCATTCACGCTTTCCGCAAAAATCTTAAACGTCTGCGATCGCTCTATCGGCTTGTCGCCGACGAAATTCCGCAGTTCCGCGAGCAGGAAAATCAGCGCCTGCGCGATATCGGCAAATCGCTTTCGGCAATCCGCGACGCGACGGCTCTGATCGAGACCGCCAGACATCTTCATGACCGCGCGCGCGACAAGGACGAAGCCAAGGCAGTGGGCCGCGTGATTGCGGCGCTCACCGCCCGGCGAGACAAGATGGCCAAGGCCGAATCCGATATGGCGCCAAGGCTGACAGGCGCGCTCGAACAGCTGCGACAGGCTACGCAAGCGGTCGAGGACGTGCATTTCAACGGCGGACCGAGGAGACACGGCCGGCTTTTGGCGAAGGGTTGGCGGAAAACCGCGGCAAAGGCCAGAGAGGCGATGGCCCATTGCCAGACCGACCACTCGGCCGAAGCCTTCCATGATCTTCGAAAGCGAGCCCAGGACTACCGCGCCTATCACATGCTGCTGAAGCCGCTCTGGCCGGCGGCGATGAAGGCAAAATATGAGCTCACCAGCAGCCTGATCGACCTGCTCGGCGAGATCCACGACCTCGACGTGCTGTGCGAACTCGTGGAAGCGGAGCCGAAACATTTTCCCAATGCCGACGATCTCGCGCACCTTCTCGACGCGATCATTTTCCGACAGCAGGAAGCGCGGACCGCGGCGCTCGAACGCGCAGAGGATGTTTTCGCCGACAATCCGGATGATGAAGCGAACCGGATCGAACTGCTCTGGCAGGCGCAATCGCGCTGAATCGTCCCAATTGCGCAGACGGCCCGAAAGCTGTATTTGCAGCCGCATGACAGACACGCTGACACAACCGACGTCTGCGACGAGCCCTTTCCTCGTTGCGGCTCTCTACCATTTCGTTTCCGTCCCGCGCTTCGAAAGCCTGCGCGAGCCGTTGCAGACGCTTTGCGAGGAAAACGGCGTGAAGGGCACGCTGCTTCTGGCGCATGAGGGGATCAACGGCACGATCGGCGGACCGGATGCCGGTGTCAGGACGGTGCTCGCATTTCTGCGCGCCCAGCCGGAATTTGCCGCGCTCGAGCATAAGGAAAGCCGCGCATCGAAGATGCCTTTCCTGCGCATGAAGGTGAAGCTCAAGAAAGAGATCGTCACCATGGGCGTCGAGAACATCGACCCCAACAAGGTGGTCGGCACCTATGTCGCGCCGCAGGACTGGAACGCGCTGATCTCCGATCCCGATACGATCGTCATCGACACGCGCAACGACTACGAGACGGCGATCGGTATCTTCCGCGGCGCCGTCGATCCGAACACCAAGACCTTCCGCGAGTTTCCGGACTGGGTGCGCAACAACACCGGCCTGCATAACAAGCCGAAGATCGCCATGTACTGCACCGGCGGCATTCGCTGCGAAAAGGCAACCGCCTTCATGAAGGAGCAGGGCTTCGACGAGGTTTACCACCTCAAGGGCGGCATCCTGAAATACCTCGAAGAGATCCCGCAGGAAGAAAGCCTGTGGGACGGCGCCTGCTTCGTCTTCGACGAACGCGTCTCGGTCGAACATGGCCTCAAGGAAGGCGAGCACAAGCTCTGCCACGCCTGCCGCAATCCGATCACCGCGGAGGAGATCACCTCGCCTCATTACGAGGAAGGCGTTTCCTGCAGCAATTGCTACCATACGCGCAGCGAGGACGACCGCCTGCGCTATCGCCAGCGGCAGCACCAGATCGCGCTTGCCAAGAAGCGCGGCCAGAAGCACATCGGAACCTGAGTTCGTAAGGACGACCGCCGACGCGCCTGCCTGATCAGGCGGCGTTTGTCCGGCGGTTGTTCATCTTCCGGCCGCGTGCCTCAAGCACCAGCTCGGTGATTTTCTCCGCTGGCATTGGCCTGCCGAAGAAATAGCCCTGCAACGTGTCGCAGCCAAACAGCCGGACAGCGATTGCCTGCTCTTCCGTCTCGATGCCCTCGGCGGTGACTGGAATATCGAGCGAGCGAGCAAGGGCGACGGTTGCCTGCAGCATCTCGCGCTGGCTGTCGCTTTCCTGGATGTCCATGACCAGCGAGCGGTCGATCTTGATACGGTCGAAACCGAACTGCCTGAGATAACCGATCGACGAAAAGCCCGACCCGAAATCATCGAGAGCAATCTTGATCCCGAGCGTCTTCAGCCGCTCGATTGCCTGCCGGGTGCGTTGCGGATTCTGGATCATGTAGCCTTCGGTCACCTCGAGCGTGACGCGCTTCGGCTCTATGTCCGCCTGCCGCAGGACATAGCGGACATAATCTGCGAAGGCTGGATTGCGGAACTGGCCCGGCGAAACGTTGACCGCGATGCGTAGTTCCGGCCATTGCTTGACCGTTTCGCAGGCCTTCCTCAGGACGAACAACCCAAGCGCTTCGATCAGGCCGCTGGTTTCGGCGACGGGAATGAACACCTCCGGCGAAACCGGCCCGTGACCCGGACGGTTCCAGCGAACCAGCGCCTCGACGCCCACCATCTCATGGCTCGCCGCGTCGATCAGCGGCTGATAGACAAGCGTCAGATCTCCGCCCTCGATCGCCATGCGCAGGTCGAGTTCCAGAGCATTGCGTTCCTCGCGATCGGCATCCATCGCCGGATCGTAGAGCGTCATGCGCGCACGTCCGGCTTCCTTGGCCTTGTACATCGCAAGATCGGCGCGGCGAACGAGTTCCTCGCGTCCGACCATACCCTCAGGCGAAGCCGAGATACCGATGCTGGCGCCGATGACGACGACCCGCCGGCCGATCTCCAGAGGCTCGGCGAGGAAATCGAGAATGTGTTCGGAGAGCTGGAGTGCGGCGGCATCTCCAACGTCAGATGAAAAGGCGATCGCGAACTCGTCGCCGCCGATGCGGGCGAGAACCGCGTCTCCGGGGATAAGCACCTGCAATCCCGCGGCGACGGCACGGATCAGCTGGTCACCCGTTCCGTGTCCATAGGCGTCGTTGACTTCCTTGAAGCCATCGAGATCGAGA
The DNA here is from genome assembly GCF_009498215.1 of Rhizobium grahamii. NCBI lineage: Bacteria > Pseudomonadati > Pseudomonadota > Alphaproteobacteria > Hyphomicrobiales > Rhizobiaceae > Rhizobium > Rhizobium grahamii. The sequence continues at coordinate 2,862,090 of NZ_CP043498.1, forward strand.
TAGAGGACGAGCACGCTCTGCTTCGTTTCCAGGGCTCTCGCCACCAGGTCGTCGACCGCGATGCGAAGCCCGTCCCGGTTGAGGAGACCGCTCAGCCTGTCGCGCAGCGCTTCCTCACGCGCGCTGACTTCCTCCGCCTTCAGACGGCGGCCTGCCAGCCAACCGATGACCAGCAGCACGACAAAAAACAGTCCGACAAGGCAGAGCGCCTGAACGACTTTCGGGCGAACCTCGCTGTAGCCGATGTCTCCAGGCGCGCGGGACGTCCATACAAGCTTTCCGAGCTGAACATTGCGGGCGTCCGAAATGACGACGGAATAGCGCGCCTCCGTCTCCGGCGCGACCTTCTTCAAGCCGCCGATGACATAGGTGTTGCCAAGCTCGTCGATCCTGCGGGTGTCGAGGTCGCGAACGAAGATGAGGTAGCGGTGCTTGCCCGGCGGTACCGAGAGCGAACCGGACTTCTCGCGCACCAATGCAACGCCGACAACGGCAGTACCGGCCTTGGTATCAACGAAGCCGGTGGCCTCAGGGCTATCCTGCGGGCCGGCCGCCTTCACCTTCTCGAAAAGTGTCCAGAGCGCCGGCGAAAAGAAATCGTCGAGCAAACCATCCATCGGCTTGCCGTCGCGGTAGACCATGATCGGGCGCTTGTCGTCGTCAATGACGATCGCCATGTTGAAGAGCGAACTGTTGACCGACATCTCGCCATAGTTGGAGATCGTCCAGGCCATGCCGTCAGCTGCATAGACATTTTCGGCGGCATCGTCCCAGGCCGCATAGTCGTTGAGCGTCGCTCCGAGCTGCTCCTCAAACGTCTTCAACGCGCCGGACATGGTTTCCTGCGAGCGCTCGTCATCGAGAATGTTGGATTTCTGCGCCACATGCCCCAGCGCGTTCAATACGATCAGTGTCACGACAGCAACGACGATCGCGAACGAAAACAGCACGCCCGTCACGGTTGTGTGACGGCCAATGCCGGTTATTTTCGAACGCGCGCCAGAAGTTGATGGCATTATTTCTCCCCAGTCGGGAAATACTGCCCGTCAATGCTTCAAAAAACGGTTAAAGTCGCGCTGTAACGATTAACCTCAGCTCCTCTTTCGTAGCAGGGCACCGGCTTGCCCGCCGAGCATGAAATATATTGTATTTCAATATATTAGGAACATGCTGACGACTAACGATCGATCCGACCGCTGCAGATGGCGCTGCGGAATTCTGCAATTGCGGTACTCAAACGTTCGCTTTCTGACAAACCACCAAGCATAGCAACCTGGGCGTCATCAGACTTGCCAAGCAGCGGAATCCTCAGAAATGCCTCATCGACAAGGCGCAGCGACATTGTCCTCAGCACTTCGGTCAACTGCTCTAGCGCGAAATCGCCGCGATGCGAGGCATGCACGATCATGACAGGCTTGAACGGCACCTCGTCGCGGGAGACGAGCCAATCGAGCGCGTTCTTCAATCCGCCCGGCAGGCCATGGGCATATTCCGGACAAGCGACGATCAAGCCGTCGGCCGCTCCGATCTTGGCTGCGAACGCTTCAACGATCGCTGGCGTGTTTTCGCCCTCGCGGTCCGAGTTGAAGATCGGCAGTTCGCCGATCAGCTCCGAAATCTCGATCGCGACACCTGCTGGTGCGTTGTCGCGAAGAGCTTCGAGCAGCCGGCGATTGGTCGAAGCCTTTCGCTGGCTGCCGCAGAGCGCATAAAGGACGAACGGCTTTTCCATGCGCCCGGTTTAAGCCACGACGCCGATTCGCGCCATGCGCCCGTTAGCTGCTCTTGTGGTTGCCCTTCGGGAACTGCGCGGCAAGATCGCTGTACCACTTGCCGCTCTTCTTCACCGTCCGGACCTGTGTCTCGTAATCGACATGCACGAGGCCGAACCGCATGCGGTAGCCCTCGGCCCATTCGAAGTTGTCCATCAGGCTCCAGGCGAAGTAGCCGCGCATCGGATAGCCATCCTTGATCAGGTCGGCGACGACGTCCAGGTGTTCCCCGTAGTAGTCCAGGCGCATCGTATCGTTGACTTCGCCGCCCTGTTCGATACCCGTATTGTCACAGGCGCCGTTCTCGGTGATGTAGCATTCCGGCAGTTCGTAACGGCGATAGAGATCCTCAACGACGTTCTTCAGGCCCGGCGCATAAACTTCCCAGCCGATATCGGTCTTCACGTCGCTGACGCGTGGCGCCTCGACGGTCCAAGGGAAATCGCCGTTCTTCGCAGGATCATCGGCAACTCGCAGCGGCGTGTAATAGTTGAGGCCCCACCAGTCGAGCTTCTGGTTGATGATCTTGAGATCGCCCTCTTCCACCACGGGCATGCGGTCGCCGAGTGCTTCCAGGAACTCCTTCGGATACTCGCCCTTGAAGACCGGATCGAAGAAGGCACCGTTGTGGAACTGGTGGGCGCGTTCGCCAGCCGCCTGATCGGCCGCGCTGTCGGAGCCCGGCATGACGGACATGGCGTTGAGCACGAGGCCGACAGGCACGTTGGGCGCTTCCGAACGGATCGCCTCGACGCCGAGACCGTGCGCCAGGTTCATGTGGTGCATGGCGTGAAGGGCGGCCTGCATGTTGCGTTCGCCCGGCGCATGAATGCCGTAGAGATGGCTGAGCCAGACGATGCACCATGGCTCGTTGAAGGTCGAGACGCTGTCAAGACGATCGCCAAGACGGGCCATCACGGTCTTGGCGTAACGCTGGAACGCATAGGCCGTCGAGCGCGCCGTCCAGCCGCCGTCACCGGCCAGAAGCAGCGGCAGATCCCAGTGGTAGAGTGTCGCGAAGGTCTTGATGCCGCGCGCCTTGCAGCCATCGACGAGGCGATCGTAGAAATCGAGACCCGCCTCGTTCACCGGGCCGGTGCCGTCAGGGATGATACGCGGCCAGGCGATCGAGAATCTATAGGCTTCGACGCCCATGGACTTGATGAGATCGAGGTCCTGATCGAGCCTGTTGTAGTGATCGCAGGCGACATCGCCATTGTCGCGGTTGAAGACGCGACCCGGCATGTTGCAGAAGGCATCCCAGATGGAGGGCTTGCGGCCGTCAGCCTTGGAAGCGCCTTCAATCTGAAACGCTGCCGTCGCAACGCCAAAGGTGAAATCGCCCGGGAAGCGGGCAGCAAGGGTCTTCGGATCGATCATGGAAATCCCGTTCTTCATGGTTTCGAGAGGCGGTTTAGCCAAGCGGACCGATGTTGTACAGCGCGGAAATGACAACGCTGTAACGTTTCAGGTTAGCCATCTCGAGGGCGCCTTACGCATCGGGCGTTCGTGCCTTGCATTGCCCGCCTTTTCGCGAAACAACCCTCCCATGAGCATTCCCACCACACACCCTTTCGCCTTCGACCCCACCTACGGCATGACCCTTGCCGATCTCCGAGCGATCGTACCACCCGAGGCACCGCCGGGCTTCGAAGCCTTCTGGTGGACCCGATACGAAAAGGCGATCGCTACCGACCCACGGCCGATGCTTCGGAAAAGCGAACTGACGCATCCGGACTGGCAGGTGCTCGACATCACCTATACGTCGACCGGTGGATTCGAGATCGGCGGTTGGCTGCTTCTGCCGCGGCAGCGGCCGGTGCGCCGCGGGCTGGTCGTCGGCCACGGCTACGGCGGTCGCGACGCGCCCGATTTCGACCTGCCGGTCGAGGAAGCTGCCATCCTCTTCCCCTGCGCCCGCGGCCTGTCGCTCAGCGCCCGCCCGCCGATTCCGGCTGATGCGTCGGGCCACGTCCTGCAGGGCATCGCACGTCCGGACACCTACATCATCGGTGGCTGCGTCGACGATCTCTGGCTTGCCGTCTCAACGCTTCTGGCACTTTATCCCTGGCTCTCGGGCCACATCGGCTACAGTGGCGTCAGCTTCGGCGGCGGCATCGGCGCGCTGGCGATCCCGTTCGATCCGCGCATCGATCGCGGCCACCTCGTCGTCCCGACCTTCGGCGACCGGGAACAATGGCTGACACTGCCGACCGTCGGCAGCGCCGATTCCGTGCAGACATACCAGAAGACGCACGGAAGCGTGCTCGACACCCTGCGCATGTTCGACGCGGCTTGTGCTGCAAGCCGGATCAAGGTGCCGATGCTCGCAGCCGTCGCCCTCTTCGACCCGGCCGTGGCACCGCCCTGCCAGTTCGCGGTGGCCAACGCCATTCCGACATCAAACTATAATGAAACCTTCATATTGGATGCGGGACACTTCGATTATCCCGGAAGCACTGAGCAGAACGCGATTCTACGCGAGAAAGTCCGAGATTTCTTCAAGGTGTTATGAACCGGGAATATCTGCGCTGGCATAGTCCGCGCCTGCATCGCGAGATGGAGTTGCTGGTGTTCGGCCATGCCGGCGCCAAGGTGCTGATGTTTCCGACCCGCGAGGGACGTTTCTGGGAGTACGAAAGGCTCGGCGTTATAGAGAGCCTTGCCGAAAAACTGCACGCCGGCCAACTGCAGCTGTACTGCATCGAGGGTCTCGCCGCCGAGACCTTCTACGGCTTCGACCGGCACCCGGCCGAGCGCATCCGCCGCCATACGGCTTTCGAGGATTACATCCTGAACGAAGTCCTGCCGCTGATGGCATCGAAGAACGGACATGAGTGCACCATCGTGCACGGCTGCAGCCTCGGCGCCTTCCAGGCGGCCAGCCTGGTCTTCCGGCATCCGCATCTGTTTCGGAAGCTGGTTGCCTTCTCCGGCCGCTACGACCTGACCATCAGGGTCGAATCCTTCGGTGATCTGTTCGACGGCTACTACGACGACGCCGTCTATTTTCATACGCCGACGCACTTCCTGCCGGGACTGCATGGCGGCTGGCAGCTGGAGAAGCTGCGCGAGGTCGAGATCGTCCTGACCATCGGCGACGCCGACCCGTTCCTCGACAACAACTACCACCTCAGCCGCCTGCTGGCGGAAAAGCAGGTCGGACACCAGCTGCATGTCTGGAACGGCCGCGCGCATCGTGCAGGCGCCTGGCGCAAGATGGCCGGCCTCTACATCTGATCCGGCAGCCGTCCGCCTAGAGCAGGACCTCTTCTCCCAGTGGAAGCTGTATCATTCGCGATATGCCGATATTCTCCAGAAACACCTCGTCGTGACTGACGACCAGCAGCGCCCCATCATAAGCCTGAAGGCCAGCCTCGACGGCCGCTATGGAATCGATATCCAGATGGTTGGTCGGTTCGTCAAGGATCAGCAGCGGAGGCGGCTTCGCGCCGCCGAGGACGCAGGCAAGCCCGGCGCGCAGCAACTGCCCTCCTGACAGCGTCGAGACTTGTTGCAGGGCGGCATCCGCCCGGAACATGAAACGCGCCAGCGCCGCGCGGCAGGCATTTTCGTTTGCGCCAGGATTGAGATTGCGGAAATTCTCGCGGATCGATAGCGATCGATCGAGGAGGCTGACGCTCTGATCGAACAGAGAGAAACCGGTCATGACGGAGACCGTTCCGGACCACAGCTGCAGTGCGCCTGTTATCAGCGCCAACAGGGTCGTCTTGCCGGAGCCGTTCGGTCCGGCGATAGCGACACGATCGGGGCCGGTGATCGTAAAGGAGAGGTTTCGGATGATTGGCGCCTCCGGCCGATAGCCGGCGGTGACGCCCTCCAACCGGAGAACATCTCTGCCGGGCGGCAGTCCCGTTGACGCGAGCTGAGCCGAGAAAGGCTGCAGGATCTCGATCCGCTGCCGCGCCGCAGACGCCTCTTCCATCGCCTCCTCGCGGCGTTTCTCGCCGAGGCGAACCTTGTTGCCGCTGGTGTTTTCCGCCGCCCGCTTTAGACCTCCGGCGACAATACGGGGCATATCGCCTCTTGCCGCCTTCTTGCGGCCGTTGCGGTCACTGCGGGCCTGCCGCTCCGCGGCGACCTGGGCGCTGCGGACCACGTCGGCAACGCGCCGCTCCGCATCCGCGAGATCGTGTTCGGCGGCGGAGAGCTCGAGCGCCTTGCGCTCCTGAAAGGCACTCCAGTTTGCACCATATCGCCGGGCGCCAAGCGTGGTGATCTCGACGATCGCATCCATGGTTTCCAGCAATTCGCGATCATGGCTGACGACGATGGCACCGGCGCGCCAGCCAGCGAGCAAAGCGATCACGGCTTCCCGCCCATCGCGGTCAAGATTGTTGGTCGGCTCGTCGAGCACAAGAAAATCGGGATCGGAGAAGACGAGAGCCGCAAGACCCACGCGCGTCCGCTGCCCACCCGAAAGCGAGGTCAACAGCGTTTCGGGTTCAGCGTCCAACCCGACGCGTTCGATCGCCGCGGCAATGCGCGCCTCGATCGTCCAATCGGCATTGGCGAGTTCGTCGGCCGTCGCATCCCCGGCTTCAGCGCGATGAAGGATAGCGAGCGCATCACCGGCGCCGAAGAGATCGGCGACGGTTGCGCCCTCCTCCACCTGGACCGCCTGGCGCAGGATGCCGAGGCGCCCGCCAAAGGTAATGCTGCCCGACTGCGGCTGCAATTCGCCGGAAACGAGCTTCAGCAGCGTCGTCTTGCCGACACCGTTGCGACCGACGAGGCCGGTTCGTTCAGCGCCGAAGCTCAGATCGAGATGGGAAAGAAGGGTGCGCCCATCAGGCGTGGACCACGAAAGATTCGACAGGGTAATGGATGCAGGCATGGATAAAGGACTCCCGAATGGCAAGGCGAACTGGCGTTGCGATCGGGGTGAAATCCATTGCTGCACACATCCTGTTGGTATTGGCGATGGCCGCAATCTAGGCGGGCACCACGCCAAAATCAAGGCACAGGACGGTAGAAGTCAGATCTCGGGACATCCCCCGCGACGATTCATCCGTCCGCGTATGCACATCAGCGCGCTGAGAGCCGTGCCAACGTATCGGCGCGCTACCGAATAGCTATCATATTGAAAACGCTGATAACGCTGATGTCAGAAGTCGTGAATTTGCGATCCCTGGAAGCCACGCTAGAGAGCAAGGAGGACATCACCACGAAAGGAACCCGATGCTCTCCTCGATCCACCTGGCGCAGCCATATCTCCTCAGCCTGTTACGCGTCGTCTCCTCGCTCGTGCTCTTCAGCTACGGCACGCAGAAGATCCTGCATTTTCCCGCCGCCGAACGCGTGCCCGACGTAGGCTCGATGTCCTGGATCGCCGGTCTGCTCGAACTGACGCTCGGCTTCCTGGTGCTAACAGGCTTCAAGACGCGCGCCGCGGCTTTTGTCCTCTCGGGCCTGATGGCATTTGCCTATTTCATCGGGCATGCACCAAAAGGCTTCTACCCGGCGCAGAACGGTGGCGTCGCCGCAATCCTCTTCTGCTTCGTCTTTCTCTATCTGGTTGCGGCTGGCGGCGGCCCCTTCAGCATCGATGCGCTCATCAAGCGCAAGCAGGCAACGACCTGACCGAACACCCGGTTCGGAGCGGCAAGCGCCGCTTCGAGCACCCAGCCGGAGACTCAAGGGTTCTGTTTGGCGTCCTTGAGCTTCACCGCCATCGTGACGGTTCCCCGCACAGTGATGTCGTTGCGCTGGCCATCGCCCCGAGGATAGCGAATGAGATCCGCGTTGCTCGTGAGATTGGTGATCTGGCAGCTCTCGGCCAGAGTCTGCAGGATGAGATCGCACTGTCCACCTGCCATGATGTAGAAACCCTTTTGCGCAGCGTTGATCTGCTCGGCGGTCTCCTTGTCCGCATCTACAGGGACAGATAGAGACATCGTCGCCTGCACATTGACCATGCCCGGAACGCGCTGACCGGCATAGAAGTTGGGCACGCGCGCAAGCTCCTGCGATAGAGCCGGAAGTGCGACGCACGCGAGCAGGCATGCCAGAACTGCGGCAGAAGATTTCATTGGTCTCTCCATCTGGTTGCGCTCGTTTCTGCCACAGCATTGTTAAACAACAATGGGCGCACTCCCTAACATTGTAGGAAATGCGCCCATTGATTGCATAAATTGACTGAAACGTAAGAGGATCAGACCTTGACCCAGGCGCCGTTCTTCTTCGATGAGGCCACGCAGGCATCGACGAAGGCAACGCCCTTCACACCGTCGTCAACCGTCGGGTAGACCACGGCCTTGTCGACCGCCTTGCCCTTCTTGTGGGCGTTGATGGCGTGCGCGGCTTCCGTATAGATCGTCGCGAAGGCTTCGAGATAGCCTTCCGGGTGACCGGACGGAATGCGCGAAACGCGGGCAGCCGCAGCGCCGGAGCCGGCACCATTGCGGGTGATCAGGCGCTTCGGCTCGCCGAAGGGCGTGAACCAGAGGTAGTTCGGATCGGCCTGCACCCATTCCAGACCACCCTTCGTGCCATAAACGCGGACCTTCAGGCCGTTTTCGTGGCCCGGAGCCACCTGGCTGCACCAGAGCATGCCCTTGGCCGGCTTCTCCGAGCCTTTCGCCTTGAAGCGAAGCATGACGTGAGCGTTGTCGTCGAGACGGCGGCCTTCGACGAAGCTGTCGAGATCGGCGGCAAGGCTGTCGAGCTCAAGGCCCGAGACGAAGGTTGCGAGGTTATAGGCATGCGTACCGATATCGCCGGTCGAACCACCAGCACCCGACTGTGCCGGGTCGGTGCGCCAGACGGCCTGCTTCGCACCCGTCTGCTCGACGGCTTCCGTCAGCCAGTCCTGCGGATACTCGGCCTGCACCAGCCTGATGTCGCCGAGTTCGCCGTTGGCGATCATCTCGCGTGCCTGACGAACCATCGGATAGCCCGTGTAGTTGTGCGTCAGGATGAAGAGCGCGCCGCTCTCGTCGGCGACCTTCTTCAGCTTCTTGGCGTCGGCAAGGTTCGAGGTCAGCGGCTTGTCGCAGATGACGTGAATGCCGCGACGCAGGAATTCCTTGGCGGCGTCGTAGTGGACGTGGTTCGGCGTGACGATCGAAACCGCCTCGATGCCGTTCTTCAGCTTCGCTTCGCGGATCGCCATCTCGCGGTAGCTGGAATAGGTCCGCGACGGATCAAGGCCGAGATCGAGACCCGACGCCATTGCCTTTTCCGGCGTTGACGATAGCGCGCCGGCGATCAGGTCGTACTGGTCGTCGATGCGGGCGGCGATGCGGTGCACTGCGCCGATAAACGCACCAGCGCCACCGCCGACCATGCCGAGACGGATGCGCGGTTCGCGCGCCTGTTCTGTAGATGCTTCAATTGCCATTGGTTCCTCCAAATTGTTCCCTGCGGGAAAAGTCCCCCTCTGCCCTGCCGGGCATCTCCCCACAAGGGGGAGAGGACGCGCGGCGGCGCCTCACCTGAGCCCCTCCCCCTTGTGGGGAGGGGTTGGGGAGGGGTATTCCTCCGAACTTAAAGCCCCAGCATCCGCCGGTTGGCCGCCTGATCCGTACCGCTACCTGCGAAGTCGTCGAACGCCTTCTCGGTGACGCGGATGATATGCGCCTTGACGAACTCCGCACCTTCGCGTGCCCCGTCCTCGGATGCTTCAGCGCGCATTCCCATTCGACCACGGCCCAGCCGTCGAAGTTGTTGGCCGTCATCTTCGAGAAGACAGCGCCGAAATCGACCTGACCGTCGCCAAGCGACCGGAAGCGGCCGGCTCGCTCGACCCAGCCCTGGTAACCGCCGTAGACACCCTGGCGACCCGTCGGATTAAACTCGGCATCCTTGACGTGGAACATCTTGATCCGGTCCTTGTAGATGTCGATGTTCTCGAGATAGTCGAGGCACTGCAGGATGTAGTGCGACGGATCGTAGAGCATGTTGGCACGCGGATGGTTCTTTACGCGCTCCAGGAACATCTCGAACGTGATGCCGTCATGCAGGTCTTCGCCCGGATGGATCTCGTAGCAGACGTCGACGCCGTTTTCGTCGGCGTGATTGAGGATCGGCGTCCAGCGCTTGGCAAGTTCGTCGAAGGCGGTTTCGACAAGACCGGCCGGGCGCTGCGGCCACGGATAGATGAACGGCCAGGCAAGCGCGCCGGAGAAGGTCGCATGCGCCTTGATGCCGAGATGCTTCGAGGCCGTCAGCGCCATCTTCACCTGCTCGACAGCCCATTCCTGACGGGCCTTCGGATTGCCGCGTACCTCAGGTGCCGCAAAGCCATCGAAGGCTTCGTCATAGGCCGGATGCACGGCGACGAGCTGGCCCTGGAGATGGGTCGAGAGCTCGGTGATTTCGACGCCGTTCTGGCGCGCGACGCCGGCAAACTCGTCGCAATAGTCCTTCGAGGATGCCGCCTTCTTGAGGTCGATCAGCTGGCTGGCCCAGGTCGGAACCTGAACGCCCTTGTAGCCGATGTCGGCTGCCCATTTGGTGATCGAATCCCACGAGTTGAAAGGCGCGGCATCGCCCGCGAATTGTCCTAGGAACAGGCCCGGACCCTTGATCGTTTTCATGTCAATTCCTCCCTAAAAGATGACCGTAAACGTTTCTGGTAGAGTTCTAGCACGCGATTTGAAGTCTGCAAGCCGATT